>JBDUDM010000023.1:0-22569 GCA_040002925.1 Spartobacteria bacterium
GCCTGTGGGAAGCGCAGTTCGGCGATTTCGCGAACGGCGCGCAGACCATCATCGACCAGTTCATTGTCTCGGCGGAATCGAAATGGCAACGGCCGAGCGGGATCGTGTTGTTGCTGCCGCACGGTTACGAAGGCCAAGGGCCGGAACATTCCAGCGGCCGGCTCGAACGCTTTCTGCAATTGTGCGCCGAAGACAACATCCAGGTCTGCAATGTCACTACGGCCGCGCAATATTTCCATTTGCTCCGCCGCCAGATGAAACGCGATTTCGTGAAGCCGCTCATTATCATGACGCCGAAAAGTCTGCTGCGGGCCGAGTTCGCTTCGTCGCCGGCGCAGGATTTTTTGGAAGGCCGCTTCGAGGAAATCTTGAGCGCGCCCAAAGTCGGGACCGCGAGCAAAACCGAACGTGTGATTCTTTGCTCGGGAAAAGTTTACTACGACCTGCTGAAGTACCGCGAAGAACGCAAGTCCGCCAGTCGGACGGACTCGTCCCGTGGCGAGATCGACAACGCCGCCATCATCCGCGTCGAGCAGCTTTACCCGCTCGCCGAAACGAAACTGAAAACGATGCTGAAACCGTTTCCGAAAACGGCGCGCCTCGTTTGGTGCCAGGAAGAATCGCAAAACATGGGCGCATGGACATTCATGGAGCCGCGCCTGCGCGCGCTGTTTAAACGCGAAATCGGTTACGCCGGACGCAATGCGAGCGCGAGTCCGGCGGTCGGCGCACTTGCGTTGCATAAGCGCGAGCAAGCGGGTTTGATCGCCGAGGCGTTTTCTGTGTGACGCGATGCTCGATTACGCTTAGGTAAATGCGCGCATGAGCATCGAGGTAAAAATTCCCGCCGTCGGCGAATCGATTTCCAGCGGAGTCGTTTCGGTCTGGCACAAGAAGTCTGGCGATTTCGTTAACGCCGGCGATGCGCTCTTCACCCTCGAGACCGACAAGGTTTCGACGGAGATCGTCGCGGAAAAAGCGGGCGTGCTTGAAACGAGTGTTGCCGAAGGGCAGGAAGTGAAGATCGGCGAAGTCGTCGCGACGATTGATGATTCGAAATCCGCGCCTGCCGAAACGAAAGAAGCGCCGAAGGCGGAGGCGAAGCCTGAGGAAAGATCGACAAGTACTAATAGAGAGAAGGCGACATTGTCGCCGGCGGTGCGCCGAATCGTGGCCGAAGAAAAGTTGGAGCCGGAAAAGATTTCCGGAACTGGCAAAGGTGGACGCCTAACGAAGGGCGATGTGCTTGCTGCGGCTACTGCCACTTCTCCCGAAGAAAAGATCGCCAAGGGACAAGATCGACAAGGACAAGACGGCCGCATCACGCGCAAAAAGATGTCGCCGCTGCGGCGCAAAATCGCGGCCCAGCTCGTGATGGCGCAACACAACGCCGCCATCCTGACGACGTTTAACGAATGCGACATGAGCGCCGTGCAGAAATTGCGCGCGGAAAAGCAGGAAGCGTTCGTGGAGAAAAACGGATTCAAACTCGGCTTCATGTCGTTCTTCATTAAAGCAACGGTCGAAGCGTTGAAAGCGGTGCCGTCGATCAACGGCCGGATCGAGGACGACGATTTTATCCAGAATAATTTCTACGACATCGGTGTCGCGGTCGGGACGGAGCGTGGACTGGTCGTGCCGGTGGTGCGCGATGCCGATAAAAAATCTTTTGCCGATCTGGAAAAGGACATTGGCGATTACGCCGTGAAAGCGCGCGAAGGGAAGTTGAAGATCGAAGATTTGACCGGCGGCACGTTCACCATTTCGAACGGCGGCGTCTATGGCTCTCTATTAAGTACCCCGATTTTGAACCCGCCTCAGAGCGGCATCCTGGGAATGCACAAGATTATGCCGCGACCGATCGCGGTGGAGGGCAACTCCGACAGCCGTCGCGAGCAAAGGATCGACATCCGCCCGATGATGTATCTCGCACTGAGCTACGATCACCGCGCAGTGGATGGCAAGGAAGCGGTCACGTTCCTCATTAAAGTGAAGGAGTGCATCGAGGACCCGACGAAGCTTTCGCTGGAAGTTTAAATGGAAAAATTCGATGTCGTCATCATCGGCTCGGGGCCGGGCGGATATGTGGCCGCGATTCGCGCGGGACAACTCGGACTCAAGACCGCGATTGTTGAGAAAGATAAAGAGCTGGGTGGGACTTGCCTGAATATCGGCTGCATTCCGAGCAAGGCGTTGCTAACTTCGAGCGATCATTTCGTGTTCGCGCAAAAGGAAGCGGCCAAACACGGGATCGTGATCGACAACGTGCATGTCGATCTTAGCAAGATGCTTCAGCGCAAGGACAAGGTGGTGAAGACGCTGACCGGCGGGGTGCGCGCGTTAATGAAGACGAACAAGGTGACGACGTTCGAAGGGATCGGGACGATCACCGCGCCCGGAAGAGTTTCGGTGAAATCTGCGGCGGATGAAACGCAGGAGATCGAGACGAAAAACATCATTATCGCGACGGGCAGCGTGCCGGTGGAGTTGCTATTCGCGAAGTTCGACGGCCAAACAATTGTCAGCAGCACGGAAGCTCTCTCGTTCACGGAAGCGCCGCCGAAGTTGCTCGTTATCGGCGCGGGCGCGATTGGATTGGAGCTTGGTTCAGTTTGGGCGCGGCTGGGGTCGGAAGTGACGGTGCTGGAATTTTTGCCGCGCATCGCGGTGGGATTTGATCTCGAGTTGTCGAATCTGCTGCAGCGATCGCTCACCGCGCAGGGAATGACGTTCCATCTCGAAACGAAAGTGACTGCGGTCAAGATCGACAACGGACGCGTGACGGCGACGGCGACAAAGGCGAACGAGGAACTGAGCTTCGAAGCGGACAAGGTTTTGGTGTCGGTGGGACGGCGGCCGTTGTCAGAAGGCGTCGGCGCGGAGAAGGCGGGGATCGCATTGGACGAGCGGAAGCGGATCAAGATCGACAATCACTTTCGCACGAACGTCGAAGGGATTTACGCGATCGGCGATGTGGTGGCGGGGCCGATGCTCGCGCACAAGGCGGAGGAGGAGGGGATCGCTTGCGTGGAAACGATCGCCGGGAAATCTGGTCACGTGAATTACGATGTGATCCCGGGAATCATTTACACGAATCCGGAACTGGCCGGCGTCGGCCTAACGGAAGAGCAGGCGAAAGAGAAGGGGATCGAAGTACGCATCGGCAAATTCCCATTTCGCGCAAACGGGCGCGCACTGGCTAATGAAGACACGGATGGAATGGTCAAGTTCGTGGCCGACGCGAAAACGGATCGCATTCTCGGGGCGCATATCTTGCAGCACGCAGCTTCGGAGTTGATCGCGGAAGCCGCCTCGGTCATGGAATTCGGCGGCAGTTCGGAAGATCTCGGGCGCACCTGTCATTCGCATCCGACGCTGAGCGAAGCGGTGAAAGAAGCGGCGCTGGCGGTGGAGAAACGCGCGCTACATACCGTGAACCGGTAACCGGCAGGACAGGTGGGCGACAGTCGTCGCTTCCTACCCGTTCAAAAATATCTGAAAATAATACTTGGCAAAGGCGCGGGATTCTGAGAAATCCTGCTCCACGATGAAATCGCCTAACCGAACCACCCTTTTCACCGCGCCAGTCCTGGGCTTGTGCGCATCCCTCATTCTCGCTCTTACGGCCAACGCCGGTCCGCAGGATAAAAATCCGGTGGCCGCTGTGCTGACCCGCCCATTTGATTGGACCGGTTTTTATATCGGAGCCAATATCGGCGGGGTATTATCTGACTACGAATTCAACGGACCCGGCACGGACGGAGAGCTGGTTACGGATGTTGACTTGCCGTTTACCCCCACAATTACGTTCTTCGGACCGAGTCACGAAGATCGTCGCGGCTCGGTCATCGGCGGGGGACAAATCGGTTATAACCAGCAATTCGGCCACTTTGTCATTGGCGTGGAGGGAGATTTCGATCGTACCTCTGAGCGTGGAACGGCGAGTTTTCGCGACATACGAAACACTACTTTCTTTGACAACGGAGAAGATTTTCAAGTCTTCGGCGTCACCGATGTCTTCGGGACTTACAAGGCGGAGAGCAACTGGAATGCTTCGGCGCGTTTGCGGTTCGGTTACGCCCAAGGCCCAGTGCTTATTTACGGCACTGGCGGTGCGGCCTTCGCCGACATCCGAGTTTGGTCTAACAATATCGCAAGCACTGATTTTTTCTTTAGCTCAGACAATGGGGCTACGGCGGATTTCATTAGCACGCAAACCGTCACTAATATATCACACGACGATGACACCTTTGTCGGATGGACCGCGGGTGGCGGCGTGGAGGTCGCATTCGGGGAGGCAGTGAGCCTCGCGTTGGAGTACCGCCATAACGGATTTGGTAACCAAACATTCGGTTTTTCTTCAAACGGGAGTTCCATCACTCCTGGCTCGCTCCATCTCGATCTTGATAGCGATCAAGTGACGGTGCGGTTCAATGTTTTGCTCTGCCACATGTTCGGACGCGGCGACGGATTTTCTACCGGCCTGGTCCAAAGCTCGGCCAAAGACAAAAACATCGCAGTCGCGCCAATGGTCGAAGAGTTCAGCTGGAGCGGCCCGTATATCGGCGCGCATGTCGGCGGCGTCTGGACCGACTACGACTTTAGTGGTTACCGCACGACCGTTGATACCAACATCCAGGATGACGACACCGGGGGTGATCCTCTGGTCGCGTTCCGCACGCCCTCAATTGATGGTGGATCCGACGATTCGATCATCGGTGGCGGACAGCTTGGCTATCAGTGGCAGTGGGGCCATTTCGTTGCCGGTGTGGAAGCCGACTTTAGCGGCATGTCGTCCGGAAGCGCTACCAGATTTGATACAACCAGTCTCGGAACAGCCGAGGACGCAGAGGACGATACTATTTCTGTGCTCCGGACGATGCGCAGCGCCGACGAGAAGTGGCAGGCATCCGCCCGCGCGCGACTGGGCTGGGCGCAAGGTCATATTCTGCTTTACGCGACTGGAGGCGCGGCGTGGGCCGGTGTGACGACGGGTACGTCTGCTAAAATTACTACTCAATTATTCGATCCGGCTAATGGTGATGGGGGAATTTTCCCAACCTTCGATGAGACGTTGGTTTCGAAACAGGGTGTGAGGAATGATGGTGTGGAGGTCGGCTGGACGGCGGGCGCTGGTGCGGAGTGGGCTTTCAACAACGTCTTCAGCGTGGGCATGGAATATCGCCATAACGAATTTGGCGACGTGGGCATCGGTAACAATCACAAAGGCGCGATTTCCGCCGAAGGATCGCATGTCAGCCTGGATAGCGACCAGGTCACCTTCAAGGTCAACGTCCTGCTCGGGACCCTGTTCCGCCGGCAGTAATCTGGCGCAAAGTTAATTGTCGATCTTAGCGCGCGGACGCGGAGCGAATTTCTCGCTTCTCGTCCGTGCTGCTTTTGTCCACCCGCGCCGAAGAAATCGCGAATATGCTTGGCAGAGCCGTTCGCGCCTGTCCTGGGCTTGTGCGCGTCGATCCTTCTCACCCTCACCGCACACGCCGGCTCGCCGGATAAGAATTCAATCGCGGCCGCATTGACCCGTCCCTATGATTGGGACGGGAATCTACATCGGCCGAAGCATTGGTGGCGCGTTGTCCGATTACGAATTCCGCGGCCGGGGATTGAATAGTAGTAGTGAGCTCCGCTGAGGTCGATACGGCTCAGCAGTTTTACGGTACGATTGAACCGGTTGCCTTAGGCCAAGCCGAATTCGGGCTGGCGAATTTCTTTGGCCCTTCCTCTGAAGAGCGCCGCGGCTCCGTCAGGAACTCCGAAGAGATTGCCAGCGGCTGGACCGTCGGCGCTGGCGGCGACTGGGCCTTCAACAACGAGTTCAGTATCGGCATGGAATATCGTCATAATGATTTCGGCGATGTCGGTTTTGGATCGCATCATAAGGGAATAGTTTTCGCCAACGGATCGCACGTCGATCTGGAGAGTGATCAGGTCAACGTGAGAGTGAATATCCTGCTGGGCACTCTCTTCCGACGGCATTAATCGCAGGCTAATTCTCACACCCACTTGTCGATCTTAGCGCGTCGCTGCGTAAACTTGCGGCGTGGAGACAACCGCGGCCATTCTTTTGCGAAAGCGAAAGTTTAGCGACACCAGTCTAATCATTTCCTGGTGCACGCAGTCGCTCGGCTGCATCCAGACCATCGCCAAAGGCGCGCGTCGCAGCAAAAGCAGTTTCGCCGGCAAGCTCGATTTATTTTTCGAAACCGAAATCCAGATCGCGCGCAGTCGGAAATCGAATCTGCACACTTTGACCGAAGTGGGATTGAAGAACCCCTTCGCCGGTATTCGTCAGGATTATCTGTGCACGCAAGCGGCCGCGTATTTCGTTGAGCTCATCGAGCTCTGCACCGAGCGCGATCACCACGAGCCGGAGCTTTTCGAATTGCTCCGCCGGGCCTTTGGTTATCTCGATGCAAATCCGCCGGACATTCGCGCCGTTTCGCATTTTGAATCGGAGCTGGCCCGCATCGCTGGAGTACACGACGCGCGTCTGCTCAAGAATGATCCCGCGGTTGCGCTCGGAAATTTGTTTGGGAAGTTGCCGTTGTCCCGACGGCCGTTGTTAAAAGCGCTGTCTTCGTCAAAACCGAAATGATGAAAATTGGAATCTACGTCGCATTGCTGGCAATCGTGGTGGCCTCCTCCGCTTCGGCTAACGAGGTCTACACCTTCGATCAATCGCAATCGAAGATCGGATTTAAGATTCATCACTTTGTCGGAGTGACGCCGGGAAAATTCACCAAGTTCAGCGGCAAGATCGACATCGACCGTGAACATCCGGAGCGCTCCTCCGTCACTGCCGCCATCGATGTGCGCAGCATCGACACCGGTATTCTTAAACGCGACGAACATTTGCGCAGTGCCGAATTTTTTAACGCCGCCAAATTTCCGCAGATTAATTTCCGCAGCCGCAGTTGCAAGCAAACAGGTCCGCAGAGCGCGGATGTAATCGGCGACATTACCATGCATGGCGTAACGCGTTCGATCGTTCTTCACGTCGACCTAACGACTGTTCCGAGTGAAGTGAAGCGAACCCGCTGGTCCGTTACGACCGCGCCGCTCCGCCGCAGCGAATTTGGTTTAATGTTCAGCAAGACCGCGGAAGCGATCTCGGGAATTGGCCAGGAGGTTGCCATCGAGATCGAGATCGAAGCCACCAAAGCGCGGTGAGTTTTCCCGTCGCCGCGCAAGATCGACAAGGAGCAAACCGGATGCGATATAGAATTTCATGCTCGTTCTCACTTGGATCGGCACCAGTTGCTGGATCGTTTGCTTCTGGTGGATGCATCGCATCTCCTCACGGCAGGACTCCATGCTGACGGAGCTGCACGACGTCGCTAAGCGCATCGAAGAACTTTCCAAAGCCGAGCACGATCTGATTCAGGAAGTGCATCCGAAGGTCGGCGAAATTAAAGAGCAGATCGATTCTGTCGCCGAAGCTGTTTCGTCCGATGCGTCCAAGGCGAAAAGCTAATCGTTTCGCGCCGCCGCAGATCAAGCCCCTAGGCGACTCTGCGCTTGTCGTTCGGTTCGGAGAATTCGAGGAAGACAAATCGCTCGATGAAGTGAGTGGCGCGATGCGGAAGATCGAGCACGCCGGCATCCCCGGTATTGTCGATCTTGCCCCGGGTTACGCGACGCTCGGCATCTTCTTCGATCCGACGAAAATCATCGACACCGGGGTCGAGCCGCAATTTGTGAACGCGTGGCTGGAAGAGAAAATCGCGGAGTCACTCACGCGGCGTCTTCCGCGCGACAAACGCAAAGTGCGTTCGATTGAAATCCCCGCCTGTTTCGATCACATCTTCGCTGTCGATCTTGCCGAGGTCGCAACGCATTCCGGAATGCCGGCAGATGAAGTTGTCGATCTTTACTGCGCCACCGAATTCCGCGTTGTCTGCCTTGGTTTTACTGCCGGCTTTCCTTACCTCGCTGGCTTGCCGGAAAAACTGGCAACGCCGCGTCGCGCAAACCCACGCAAGGAAATCGCGGCAGGGTCAATTGCAATCGGCGGCAAACAAACCGGCATCTATCCCTCTATTTCGCCCGGCGGATGGAACATCATCGGTCGCGCCGCTCTGCGATTGTTCGACCCCGCCAACGATCCGCCCGCTTTCCTGCAAGCCGGCGACTGCGTCCGCTTCTCTCCCATCACCCGCGAGCAGTTCGAAAGATCGACATCGTGAATGTGACGATCTTTCGCGCCGGATTTTCATCCACCATTCAGGACCTCGGCAGGTTCGGTTCGCGACAATCCGGAGTCAGCGTCGGGGGCGCGCTCGATCCGCACGCACTGCGCGTCGCAAATCTTTTGGTCGGCAACGATGATTTCGCTGCCGGAATCGAAATCACCTTCGGCGGTTTGCAGATGGGATTTTCGGATGAACGGCTCGTCGCCTGGTGCGGCGGTGAGTTTGAAGTCGACATTCCAGCGGGCCACGCGGCGCGGATGCGCGCGGGCGATCATCTCACCTTCGGTAAATCGAAAGTAGGATGTCGATCTTGGCTCGCGATTGCTGGCGGAGTCGATGTGCCGCCCGTCCTTGGAAGTCGGTCGACAGATTTACGGGCAAAGTTTGGCGGATTGGATGGACGCGCGCTTCGCGATGGCGACGAGCTTGCGCTGGGACCAAGGCCGGCGTTCGGCGCGGCCACGCAAAAGGTTTCTTCCTGGAGCGCGCCCCACGATTGGTCGAACACAGCCCGCGCTGTGCCCATCCTCCGAGTCATTCGTGGGACTGATTGGGATCTCTTTTCTAATGCCGAAACATTTTGGCGCGAAGAGTTCGCGGTCACGCCGGATTCAAATCGAATGGGAGCGCGATTGGAAGGTGCGGAGCTAAAACGAAAGGAAGATGTCGATCTTGTCTCGGAAGCAGTCGCGCCCGGGACGATCCAGGTGCCGCCGAACGGCCAGCCGATTGTGCTTCTCGGAGATTGCCAAACCATCGGTGGCTATCCGAAAATCGCGCACGTGATTACGATTGATCTGCCGATAGCGGCGCAGCTGCGCGCGGGAGACCGCGTGCGCTTTCGCGAAATCGAGTTGATCGACGCGCATCGGCTTCTGGCGGAACGCGAACGCGACTTCGCCTGTTTCCGCACTGGTCTGAGTCTGCGCGCATGAGTTTACATGTCGATCTTAACTCCGATCTCGGCGAAGGCGCCGGTTTCGATAAGGAGATTCTCGAACTGGTTACCTCCGCCAGCATCACCTGCGGATTCCACGCCGGCGATCCTGCCTCCATCCTGAAATCCATTCGTGCGGCGCAGGAACACAATGTTTCGATCGGCGCGCATCCCAGTTTCGATGACCGGGAAAATTTTGGCCGGACGGACCTGGCAATGGAGCCGTCCGAAGTTTTTGCGCAAGTTGCCTACCAGCTTGGCGCTTTCGAAATGCTGGCGACGGCCGCGACCGTTCGCGTCAATCACGTGAAACCGCACGGCGCGCTTTATAATATGGCGGCGCGCGATGAGAAACTGGCGGAGGCCATCGTCAGCGCGATTCTGATGGTGGATCCGTATTTGATTCTATTCTCACCGCCGAATAGCGCCTTGGAGCGCGCGGGCAAGGCCGCGGAAGTCCGCGTCCTGAGCGAGGTTTTTGCGGACAGAAATTATCTCTCCGACGGTTCGCTCGTGGCGCGCGATCGGCCTGACGCTTTGCTTACCGATCCGATCGAAGCGGCGAAACGCGTCTTACGAATGTTGCAGGAAGGAAAAGTTCGCGCGGTGGACGGACACGATGTCGATGTTCGGGCGGAAACGATCTGCGTCCACGGCGACACTCCGGGCGCGGTGGAATTTGTGAGCAATCTTCGCTTTGAATTGAAGGAACAAGGTGTCGTTGTTAGCGCGCCGGACGTTGGTTTGTGAGCGGCAAGATCGACATGCAATCGCCGCGGACGCTGCTGCGCGCTCTCGGTCCGCTCGACGCCACCACCATCGTGATTGGCTCGATGATCGGCTCCGGCATTTTCATCACCTCGGCGGAATCGGCACGACTGACCGGTGCGCCCGGCTGGCTGCTGCTGGCGTGGGCGATCGCAGGATTAATGACCATTACCGGCGCGCTTTGTTGCTCGGAATTGGCAACGATGATGCCGCGGGCCGGTGGCGTTTATGTTTTTTTACGCGAAGCCTACGGACCATCGATTGGGTTTTTATTCGGCTGGACCCTGTTTCTCGTTGTCCAAACCGGAACCATTGCCGCCGTCGCAATCGCCTTTGCGAAGTTTCTCGGCGTATTCGTTCCCGCGGTCGCGGCGGATAATTATCTGCTCTCGCCGGTGTCGTTAGGCGGAAATTACGCTGTTAGTCTTTCGACGGAACAATTTGCCGCGATTGCGTTGGTGGCGTTGCTCACCTGGACCAATACCCGCGGACTCCGGATCGGGAAACTGGTGCAAAATACTTTTACCTTCGCCAAGACCGCTGCGCTTGCCGGGGTTGTCATTATCGGATTGGCCCTGGGCTGGAGTGCGACGACAGCTGCGCGCTCCTCGGCCTGGTGGGACTCGTGGGCCAACGGCTGGAGTCCGCAAATCGCGCAACGCGGGTTCGGCGTCGTCGGAGGACTCGCGCTCGCTCTTCTTTTCGGTAAGGCGATGGTCGGGCCGCTCTTCGCCCAAACGGCGTGGACAAATGTCACTTTTATCGGCAGCGAGGTGCGCGATCCCGGCCGAAATCTCGCGCGCGCATTGCTCTGGGGTTGCGGACTCGTCATTGGTTTATATTTGCTGGCCAACCTCGCCTACGTGGCGGCTCTTCCATTCACCGACATTCAACACGCGCCGCAAAACCGCGTTGCCGTCGCGATGATTAGCCGCACCCTCGGTCACACCGGCGCGTTATTCATGGCGGCGGCGATCATGATCTCGACTTTCGGTTGCAACAACGGCCTTATTCTCGCCGGCGCACGCGTTTACTTCGCCATGGCAGGCGATGGTTTATTCTTCCGCAAAATCGCGACGACTAACGCGTACCACGTTCCCGCCGCGGCGCTGGTGGCGCAGGGAGTTTGGACTGCTTTACTCACATTACCGCGCACGGTAAACATCGATGCCGCGGGGAAGATCGGTTACGGAAATGTTTACACGCAGTTGCTCGAGTACATCGTCTCGGCCGATCTCGTTTTTTATTTATTGCTCGTCGGCGCCGTCATCGTGCTCCGGCGTAAACAACCGCAGGCCGAGCGGCCGTATCGAACGCCGGGTTATCCGTTCGTGCCGTGGTTGTCGATCTTGCTGGCCGCGTTGTTGATTGTCGATCTTGCGTGGCTCGCACCGGGAACTTCCGGCATCGGAATGCTGATCGTCCTGACCGGCGTGCCGGTCTATTTGCTTTGGCGCGGGGCCGCCGCCAAAACGGATTAGGGCGCGGGTGGCGGCGCCGCCGGCGGATTTTCCACGATAATCGATACGCGTCGATTCAAGGCGCGCCCGATCGGATTATCGCTCCCGTTAGGATTGGTGTTGGGCGCCATCGGATACTGCTCGCCGAAACCCTTGGTGGCGATATTCGCTATCGGGACGCCGCCGTTTTTCACCAGCCAATCCTTGACCGATTGCGCACGATCAAGAGAAAGCTTCATGTTCAAATTCTTCGGGCCCTTCGCGTCGGTGTAACCTTCGACGGTGACTTTGCTTTCGGGAAATTGCGAAAGGACAATGCCGACTTTCTTGAGCGCTTCTTCCGCGGCGGGTTTGAGCGCAGCCTTGTCGTAATCGAAAAGAACATCGCCGGAAAGATTGATGCTGAGCGAGCGCCCACTTTGTTGGGCCTGAAAATCCTGCCGCGCTTTTTCGAGCTCCAATTCCTTGCGCTGCAGCTCGAGGCTGCGTTTTTCAATATCGAGACGTTGTCGCTCCAGCTCGGTCTGCTTCTTGGCTATGACCGCGTCGAGATCCTTTTCCGCCGCCAGCACTGCGAAAGTCGGCAAGATCGACAAGGTGATTCCGATAGCTAGAACGCGCGATAAAGTTTTCATCACTGTTGCTTCGTTTTAGAACAGCTATCCGACCGTGTCTAGTTCGCCGTTCACGCGGTATCGCGCGAGCGAAGGTAATCAGAAATGGCCGCGGTAAATGCCTGCCCGAAATCGCGCAATTTCTGTTGGCCGACCCCGGGGACGTCGCCGAAGGCCGCTGCTGTCGTCGGGAAGGTTCGCGCCATCTCGCGCAGAGCGACATCCGAAAAAATGACATAGGCCGGCACTTCACGCTCATCGGCGATGCGCCGACGCAGGACGCGGAGCAGCTCGAAAAGCGTTTCGTCGCATTCAATTTCTCCGGCGCGCCGTTTTCGTGGCCGCTTTTGTGGGGCGGCGTCGAACGGCTTGGTCAAAGTGATCGACTGTCGTTCGCGCAAAGCCGTCCAGCCGGCCTCGGTCAGGTCGAGCGTAGCGAATTTTCCCGGCGCTGCCGCGACGAAGCCGAGCCGCAGCAGTTCTCGCCCAATTGTTTGCCATCCGTTTCGATTTAGCTCTTGGCCGATTCCAAACGTGGAAATTTGATCGTGTCCGCGCTGGCGAATCGGTTCCGTCTCCGCGCCCATCAAAACATCGACAATGTGATTCAGCCCGAAGCTGAAACCACTTTTCTGTTTAATTCGCTGCACGCACGACAGAAATTTCTGCGCGTGCACCGTTCCATCGAATGTTTCGCGGGGGGTAAGGCAATTGTCGCAGCCCTCGCACGAACCCTCCGCGACCTCCTCACCGAAGTATCCTAATAACGTTGCCCGCCGGCACACCCGCGTTTCCGCGTATGCCACCATTGTGCGCAATTGCTCATGCGCCACGCGCTGGTCGTGATCGCTCTTATCCTCGATGAAACGTTTCTGTTTCATCACATCGCTCGCGCTGAATAACAGCACGCACTCGCTCGGCAATCCATCGCGTCCGGCCCGACCCGTTTCCTGATAATAACCTTCGACGTTTTTCGGAAGATCGTGATGAATCACAAAACGCACGTTCGATTTGTTGATTCCCATGCCGAACGCGATTGTTGCCGTCATCACCCTCACGTCGTCACGGAGAAAAGCGTCCTGATGGTCGGAGCGTTCCGCGCGCTCGAGTCCGGCGTGATACGGTTTCGCGCTTATCCCGTCGGCTTTTAATTTGGTCGCAATCGTCTCCGCGGTTTTCCGACTCGAGCAGTAGACAATCCCGCTGTCGGTCGGATGCGCGCGGACGTAAGTCAGCACTTGATCGTAGGCCGAACTCTTTGGCGCCACGCGGTAAGTCAGATTCGGCCGATTGAAACTTGCGACGTAGCAATGCGGGTCGCGCAGAGCGAGTTGTTTTACGATGTCCGCGCGCACGCGGTCGGTCGCGGTCGCGGTCAGCGCCATGATCGGCACATCCGGAAGATGGATGCGCAACTTCGCGAGCTGCCGATATTCCGGGCGAAAATCGTGGCCCCATTCGCTGATGCAATGCGCCTCGTCGATGGCGAATTGCGCGATGTTCCAATTGAGCGCGCGCTCGAGGAAAGTATCGAGCATCATGCGCTCTGGCGCGACGTAGAGCATTCGATACTCGCCGCGATTTAAACCGTTGAAGCGCGCGATTGCCTCTTGTCGATCTAACGTGGAATTCAGAAAGGTCGCTGCGATGCCGCTCGTCTGCAGCGCATCCACTTGGTCTTTCATCAGCGCGATCAGCGGGGAGACCACGATCGTTAGTCCTTCGCGCAGCAAAGCCGGCAATTGAAAACAAAGCGATTTGCCGCCGCCCGTCGGCATCACCGCGAAGACGTCGCGTCCGGCTAACGAATCCTGAATGATCTCCTGCTGAAGCGGGCGAAATTCATCGTAGCCAAAATGTTTCTTTAGCGGCCCGCGCAAATCCATCTGCACCCTCGTTCTGGATTATGCGCGGCGTTCCTTGATTGCCTGCAAAAGATCGACAATCACTTCGCCCCGCGGTTTCGCGCCGAGATTCCCCTGACCGTGAACGCGCACGCTAATGGCGTCAGCCTCCCGGTCGCGGTTTCCGATCACGAGCATCGTGTGCACTTTCATTTGCTCGGCGTTTGCGATCTTGGTTTTCATGTGATCGTTGCTCGCGTCGAGCTCGGCGCGGACTTGGCGCGCACGCAACTCGGCTTGAATTGCGCGGGCATATTCGAGTAACGGCGCTTCCTCGCCAATCGGAAGAATGCGGACCTGTTCCGGTGCGAGCCAGAGTGGAAAATTCCCGGCGTAATGTTCGATCAGGAATCCGATGAAACGTTCATGCGTTCCGAGCGGTGCGCGATGAATACAGAGCGGCATTGCTTCCGTGTTTTCGCGGGTTTTGTATTTTAGGCCAAAGCTGTTGGGCTGGGCGAAATCGACCTGGTTAGTGGCGATGCTGAACTCGCGGCCGATTGCGCTCCAAACCTGCACGTCGATCTTCGGGCCGTAAAAGGCGGCTTCGTTAGGCACTTCGACGTAGTTGATGCCACTGCGTTGGAGAACACCGCGCACCATTTCCTCGGTCTTGAGCCAGAGCGGGCCGTTATCGACGAATTTCTCCCCGAGCTTGGCGGGATCGTGGGTGGAGAACCGCATGACGTATTTTTCGATCCCGAAAAGCTTGAAGTAGTTCAGATACAGTTCGTTCACGGCGAGGAATTCCGACTCGAACTGCTCCTCGGTGCAGTAGATGTGGGCGTCGTTCATCTGCAGCGAACGGACGCGCATCAGGCCAAACAATTCGCCGCTCTGCTCGTAACGATGACACGTGCCGTATTCGGCGAGCCGCAACGGCAGGTCGCGATAACTGCGTGGGATCGCATCGAACAGCTTGTGATGATGCGGGCAGTTCATTGCTTTTAGGTAGTAGCGCATCGCAGTCGCATCGCTCTCACCATGCTCGTGCACAGTCATTGGCGGGAACATTGACTCTTTGTAGTAAGGCAAGTGACCGCTCGTTAGGTAGAGGCTTTCGCGTGCCAGATTCGGAGTGCGCACCCGCACATATCCCGCGGCAAACTCTGTTTCCTTCGCGAGCTTTTCCAGCTCCTCGATGATCGCGGTGCCGCGCGGGAGCCAGAGCGGCAGGCCCGGGCCGACGTCGTCGTCGAAAGTGAAAAGCTCCAGTTCCTTACCGAGCTTCCGATGGTCGCGCTTCTTCGCTTCCTCGAGCATGGCGAAGTATTCCTCGAGTTGCGTCTTGTTCTTGAACGCCGTCCCGTAAATGCGCTGGAGCTGCGGATTTTTCTCGTCGCCTTTGTAATAGGCGCTCGCCACGTGGGTGAGCTTGAACGCGCCGACGTTTCCGGTGCGCATGACATGCGGGCCCGCGCAAAGATCGACAAACTCACCGTTGCGATAGAGCGAAATCGTTTCGCCTTCGGGAATGTTTTCGATGATGTCGATCTTGAATTTGCTCGGCTGTTCGCGATCGACCAGCGCGGCGAGGCGTCCCTTCTTTCCCATCTCGAGCGCCTCAGCCCGCGAAACTTCCACGCGTTCAAACGGGTGATTCGCCTTGATCTCCTTCTTCATCTCCGTCTCGATTTTCTCGAAATCCTCCGGCGAAATGCGATGGGCAAGATCGACATCGTAATAAAAACCAGTCTCGACCGGCGGCCCGGCCGCGAATTGCGCATCCGGCCAGAGTGCCGAAATCGCCGTCGCCAGCACATGCGCCGCCGAATGGCGCAGACGTTCAATCTCCGTCATCTGCGCGCGTTGATCGGGAGTTTTGCGTTCGTCAGCCATGAGATTCCGACAGGTTCCTCGACTTCGGCCGGAATGACAAGAAATGAGCCGCCCTACTTGATCGCGGAAAGCTTTTTCAGATCAACCCGCTTGATCCATCCCGCCAATTCCTTCGGATCAACATTCGTTAGTTCGATCTGCACGAAGTAACGTTTCGCCACCATCACCCAGAGCGTGGCGTGCTTGCTTTCCTTTTCGTAGGCTTCGAAACCGGGATTGCCGTCGATCGTGACCGACTTGCTGTAACCCTCGGTCGTCTCGCTGTTCAAACTCCACGCGGCCGTCGTCGCGATCACGTAATCGGGATTCGACACCGAATCGAGAATGCTGATGGCGCCGTTAAGATCGTCCTTGCCTTCGCCTTTACGATAATCGCGATGAACGTTGGTCAGCTTAAATCCGCCGACGTCACTGGTGGAGCCTTCCGCTTTGTCCGCCGTCCAACCAGTCGGCGCTTCCGGGAGCAGGGGAAGCAGCACGGAGAAATCGACCACGTCCGCCGCATCCGGCGGCGGGGGCGCCTGCGCGAAAATGCTGCCGGCAAAGGCAATCATCGTCGCGGTCATCAGACTCAGCGGCAGCTTCATTTTCGCATCAAACACCGGTACTCGATTGACTTTGCCTCGCCTCTTTGTCAAGACGCGATTGATGCGCGCCCCGCAAGATCGACATGTACGTCTCGCCCTTCTCATCGGCGTCGCTGCGGTGGCGGTGCGGTTGATCGCGATCAACCAGCCATTCATCGATCAATGGAGCTGGCGCCAAAGTGATGTCGCCGCGATCGCGCGAAATTTTTTCCAGAACGGATTCCTCTTCGCCTATCCGCAAATCGATTGGGCCGGAGAGCAACCTGGCTACGTCGGCACGGAGTTCCCCATTCTGCCATTCAAGGCAGCGCTTTGTTATAAATTGCTCGGCGTGCACGAATGGATTGGACGCGTTCAGGCGGTGATTCTATTCGCGCTTTCGTTGCCCTTCTTTTTTCTCATCGTCCGCCGAATCTTCGGTGCGACCGCCGCCGTGTGGGCGTTGTTCTTTTACAGCTTCGCCCCGCTCAGTGTGATGACCGGTCGCTGTTTCATGCCCGATATGCCCGCGCTCAGTCTATCGATCATCGCGCTCTATTTCTTTCAACGCTGGATCGACGATGAAAGATCGACATGTCTATTTGTCGCAGCCGCGGCGGTTTCATTGTCGATCTTGATCAAAGCGCCGAGCGCGGTCATCGGCGCGCCGCTCGCTTATCTGGCGTTCGCGCAATTCGGCCTGCGAACATTTCGCCGCATCGAGCTTTGGATTTTCGCCGCCATCGCGCTGATGCCGGCGGCGCTGTGGTACTGGCACGCGGCCAACGTCGCCGCGCAATTTTATCCCTTTCACTTCTTCGGCGCGGGCGGATTTCACATCGAGAGCGCCGCCTGGTATTGGAAAATCGCGAAGCTCGTTATCTTCTCGAGCCTGACTCCGCTTTTGTGCGCACTCGCGGCGGTGGGCATCTTCACCGCAAGATCGACAATTAGCGCCCGCCCGCTTTACGCGTGGCTTGTTGCCATGCTGTTGTTCGTCCTCGTCGTCGGTTACGGCAATCGTCACCCGTGGTATCAACTTCCGTTTGTTCCGATCGCGGCTGCGTTCGCCGGCGTCGCATGCCAGCGCGTGATTCGCCGGCGCGCTTTGCAGCTTCTTTTTGTTTCCGGGTTCAGTTTTTTTAGCTTCAATTCGACCAAAATCTATTACCGCGAGTCGGCTGCCGATTTGCGCGCCGCCGGTTTGGCATTGAGCCAAATTACCGATAAGAAGTCTCTAATCGTGGCGGCGGATTACGGGGATCCAAGTGTGTTTTATTACGCCGAGCGCAAGGGATGGCATTTTCTAGAGCGCGACGGAATTTACAATGGGCACCCAAATGAAAGCGCCGATGCCATTGCCGATTTGGAACAACTGCGCGCCCGCGGTGCGACGCATATCGTTTTCTACTCAGCCAGCGTGTGGTGGCTGGATTACTATAAAGAGTTCGCAGAACATTTGCAGAGAACGGCGACGCTGACGAATGAGACGCCGCAATTCAAAATTTATCGACTGGGACTAGTTAGCCGACGCGACTAGGACAACGCGGGCTGCCGTCCAACACGTAAACCTTGTCCCTGCCTCCTGGAATTTTAAACGATCGCTTTACCTCCACCGGATAATTGTAGAACAAATGGTCGAGCGTTTCTTCACTGAAACGCGGCGGGTGATTTCCTTTAACGGCTCCGGCCAATCGCATGGCGACTTTGGAAATCAATACGTTGCTGCTGCTCGAAAGATTGCGGATCGACTCGGAGATGATGACTTGCTGGCCTGCCGCCGCTAGCATTCGATCGATGAGCGGTGTTGGATTCGGGAGAAAAAAGAAAAGGGCGCCTTGGATCAAGACATGGTCGGCGCGGGGCAAAGGTTTCTCGGAACGAAGATCCCAGAGTAAACCGCGGCCGCCACGTTTGTTGAGGGACTCAATGAAGACGGGACTGATGTCGAGCCCGGTGTAGTCAACCGACTTCTGCCGTAGGTGGCGGTGATAGAGTGCGGCCGGTCCGCAGCAAAGATCGACAACGCTTGACCGCGGCGGGATCAGGTCAGCGATCGCGGCGTAACGCGCGGCATGATGCGGTCCGTACAACAGACGGTCGACCAGCCCGTAGAGCGCTGCGTTCTTATAAATCAGCTGCATCGGCAAAAACTCACGGCCGAAATTTCTTGAGCGCGGCGATGACATGGTCGAGTTCTGCATTCGTTAGGTCATTGTAAAATGGCAGCCGCAGTAATCGCCCGCTTACACTTTCACTGACCGGGCAATCGCCCTCCTTGCCTCCAAATGACCGGCCCATCTTCGAAAGATGTAACGGCACATAATGAAAGGCGGTTTGCACTCCTGCATTTTGCATATGCGTGATCAGTCGAGTTCTTTGCTCCGCCGTTTCCATGACGACGAAAAACATGTGATGAGGATGCTCGGTGTAACTAGGGGCGCTCGGCAAGTGGACTTCACAGCGCTGCGCCCACGCGCGCAGATGCTCGGCATAATAATTCCAGATGTGCTGCCGTCGGGATTGAATTTTATCTCGCGCCTCTAGTTGCCCGAAGAGGAACGCGGCCAAAATATCGGACGGCGCGTAACTCGATCCGAGATCGACCCAGCTATATTTATCGACCTCGCCGCGATAGAAACGGGCACGATCGGTTCCTTTAGCGCGAATAATTTCAGCACGGGGAATCAACGTTTCGTCGTTGATCAACAAGGCGCCGGCTTCGCCGCAGGTAAAGTTTTTCGTTTCGTGAAAACTTTGCGCCGCCATACAACCGAACGTTCCGAGATATTTGCCTTTGTATTCGCCGAACAATCCGTGCGCGTTGTCCTCGATCACAGGAACTGAACGATCTCGCGCAAGATCGACAATCACCTCAATCTCGCATCCCACCCCGGCATAATGCATCAGCACAATCGCTTTCGTGCGCGCGGTAATGTGCCGTTCGAGCTGCGTTTCGTCTATGTTAAGAGTGTCCGAGCGGATGTCTGCAAAGACAGGTTTCGCTCCGCGCAACGCGAACGCATTCGCGGTCGAAGGAAATGTGAATGAGGGAATGATGACTTCGTCGCCTTGCCCAATGTCGAGGAGCAGGGCCGCCATTTCCAGCGCAGCGGTGCAAGATGTCGTGAGGAGCGCTTTCTTGACTTCGAGCTCTCGTTCGAGGAACGCCTGACATTTCGCGGTGAATTCGCCATTGCCGCCGATCGCCCCTGCTGCAATCGCCTCATTGACGTAATCCAGTTCCCGACCAACGCGCCCTGGTCGGTTAAACGGGATCATGATGGCGGCGCGGCTTCATAAATCTTCCGGATCACGGTGTAGGGACGGTTCTTCGTTTCGACGAAAATCACGGCGAGGTAAGTGGCGATGATGCCCAAACAAAACAGAATTACGCCGCCGAGCAGCCAGATTGATACAATCAAAGATGTGTAACCAGTGGGGGCGATGCCGTAGGCAAAATAATCGAAGACCATGTAGCCGACGTAGAGCGTGGAAAGCGCGGTCATCGCGAAGCCTAGATACGCGATCAATCTGAGCGGCTTGCTGCTGAAAGCGGTGATCGCGTAAACGGCTGCAGCGAGGCGCCGGCGAAAGGTGTAGGTCGTTGTTCCTTTGAACGGATTTTTTTGAACCGGCACGGCAACCTGCTTGAACCCGGTCAATTCCCAAAGGCCGATCATATTCGATAAATGTTCCTTGTGCCGTACGAGTTGGTCGACATAGCGGCGCGTCATCAAGCGGGCCGTTAAGGAATGCGATGGAACTGATACATCCGAAAAGAGTTTGAAGAAGGCGTAGAATAAATTAGCCAACGTGCGCGTAAGCCAGGGACCATGTCGAGGCGACTGCACGCCATAGACGGCATCCGCCTCGTCGCGGTGCAGCACTTCGAAAAACGTATTCAAGATTTCGGGAGGCTCTTCAAGATCGACATCTATCAGAAACACAACGTCGCCGCGCGCGTGTTCCAGCGCGGTCATCATGGCTTTGTGATGACCAAAATTGCGCGACAAATCAATGATGCGAATGCGCGGGTCGTCCTTTTGCAGGTCTAGCGCGATATCGAGCGCATTGTCCTTCGATCCGTCGTTGACGAAAATAATTTCGAAATCTGATGTAAGCTTTTCGGCTTCCGTGCGCACGGAATGGTAGAAGCCGCTAACATAAGGTGCGGATTGGTACAGCGTTGTGACGATCGAAAGTTTCATGTCCGCGGAAAATATCTCTTAGTCCGATACCTTCTTCTGGATCAATGCAAATTCCACGGACCCGACTCGAACGCGGCGATTGATAACAACCACAGCCCTGGAAAATTATGGTGCCGGCGGAAGCATAACTGCATTTCGCAGCTTCTTGTTACGAAAAAGAAAATAGGGGCCGATCTCGGCCCATCGATCAAACTTTTCTTGTACTACCTGATTGGGCGTGTCCGGCCCGAATTGACGGGATCCGTTAGGTTCATCCAAAAGATCCCAATTATGATTAAGAACCAACCAATCGGCAGTGGCCACATCCTGCGCGAGCCTGGAGTGAGGAGCGTTCGCTGAGCCTGGATTCATCTCCAGAAAGTAGGTGGCCGGCTGTAACTGCGGCAGCATGTGGTAGATGAAACTGTCACAATAGTTCGTGCGGCGCAGATCGCCTGGTCCGACAAAGAGACGCTGGCCGGGCACCGTAACCCTGTCCAATTCAGCGAGCATGTTATCCGTGACGCGCGCGGCTCCTGTCGTTCCCAGCGGGAAAGAACGTTCGTTCCGTTTGACGAAAACTCCTTTATCGCCCGGCTCAAATTGTTCACCCATTTTTGACACCTGGCGCGCGCTTTCCAAATGAAATCCAACGCGAAGCCCTCGATAAAAATACAGAGTGAATCGGGGAAGGAGGAGATGGATGGCAGCGATTACGATGATAATAGCGGCCGCTGACTTGATCCACGACGGGAACGTCTTTGCTGTTGCGGAGAAGAGGACAAAGATCGACAGAGGAATTAAGGCGAGAGAAACGAGAGCGGCATTAAGCACGTGGCCGGAGTCGGGACGCCACCACGCATAATGGATAGACCCGGCACCCAGCAGCGCCGTACCCAAAAGCAACCATGCGCGGGGCGAGCGCGCGGCGCGTAATTCCACCAAGCCGGCGCCGACGTTTAAGACGCTGGCGCCGACATGCAAATAGAGCAGGCACAAGACATCGCCACTCGCGGCCGATATTGGGAGATACCCCGACCAACTTAAATGGAAGACCGGGAACGTAAATATGCTGTATACAAGCTGCGCTGGTCCCGCGACGACGCTTAACCATAGCAATGGCAGTAAAGCGAGACTCTCCCCGCCGAGAAATTTATATCTCGCACTTGGGTTCATCGACAAAAAGAGCGGTAGAACAGACGCGATTAATGCAGGGCCAAAATCGCACCGACACAGTAGCGCGATGCCGCCGAGAACGCCTGCGACGAAACATCGCCTGCCAGATTTAACATCTGCCATTGCCCATAGGGCGCACAGCGCGAAGGCGACGGCGCCAATCCAGCTGTTTGCCCATACCTCTGTGCTCCCCAGCAGCACTGCGGTCAGAAATGTACAACCAAAGGCGACAATAATGCCCCATCGTTGCACGATCCCAAAAATCGCTAGCAGAATTAGAAGCCGATAAATCAATCCGACCGCACGTTCGACGAAAATGTTTGTTCCAAAACCGGCATAGACTGCGGACAGAATCAAGATGTTTCCTGGGCCATACATCGTATCGAAGTCGCGATAGGGCAGACGCCCTTTCGAAAACATCTCGGGATAAACCAGAGTTGTTCCTTCGTCCCCGGGCGTAGCGGGCGACTCAAAGGCGGGCCAGAGGGCAATGGTTACGAGCGCAGCGATGAGAACGAAAACAAGGCATTTGGGGTAGACATTGCGTATTTCCGATGCAGCGCCCATTACGCGAACTGATTGATCGCGGCGATGACGGCTTCGACTTCGTCATCCCGAAGCTGCGGGTGGCATGTAAGGGAGAGGCATTGCGAGGCGTGGGTCTGGGCGTTGGGTAGACCATTCGGATCGCTGCGAACTTTGCTCCAACAACCCTGCCGACGCGTGGGGATGGGATCATGAACGACGGTTTCGATGGCAAAGGGCCAGTGCATTCGTATTACCGCGCGCGGTTGGCGATCATCCATCTCGACGCTACATCAAACATATTGGTCGCTGGATTACGAGAGGAACTCGCGCACTTTGCAAAAATGAACGCGAATTTCGAAATTCGTCCGGCCGCT
>JBDUDM010000095.1:0-6736 GCA_040002925.1 Spartobacteria bacterium
CTTCTCCAAAAGCAACTCCGCCAGATAACTTCCGTCCTGCCCGGTGATGCCGGTGATGAGCGCTTTCTTCATGTCGATCTTGCCAACATCAGAGCAACGTCGCGGTCTCGCCAGCAAAAATCGCCACCGAGTGATCCGCTTGCGCTTTAATTTGTCACCTCTAGTATGGCGCGGTGAAAAAAATCGAGGCGGTGATCAAGCCTTTCAAGACCGAGGCGGTGAAGGAAGCGCTCACTGCAATCGGCGTCGAGGGGATGACGCTGAGCGAAGTGAAGGGCTTCGGCCGCCAAAAAGGGCACAGCGAGATTTATCGCGGCAGCGAATACACCGTCGATTTTTTGCCAAAAGTGAAATTTGAAGTCGTGGTGATCGACGAGCGCGCGCAACGCGCGGTCGATGCGATTCTCGGCGCGGCCAAGACGGGAAAAATCGGCGACGGTAAAGTTTTTGTGAGCGATGTGGAAGACGCCGTCCGCATCCGGACGGACGAACGCGGCGCCGAAGCGCTCTAAGACATGCAAGACTTCTTCTTGTCGATCTTGCTCGGAATCATCGAGGGCCTGACCGAATTCATTCCGGTGAGCTCGACCGCGCATCTGCGTCTGGCCGAGGCATTGTTACATGTCGATCTTCGCGATGGTTTCTGGAAGATGTACACCATCGTCATCCAGCTCGGCGCCATTCTGGCCTTGCCAGTTTATTTCTGGAATCGAATCCTGAATTTGCTCGCCAGCTTTCCGCGCGGTGAGAGCGGCAGGCGCAATGCGCTTACCCATCCGCTTGGCCTAACGATGGTCGCATTCGTGGTCACGGCGGTGCCGGCGTGGGCGTTGAAGAAACAGATCGGCGCGAATTTGGAAAATCTTCACGTGATGGCGTGGGCCATTTTGATCGGCGGCCTGATCATGTGGCTGGTCGATGTTCTTTTCCGGACCGTGCGCGTGACGCACATGGAGGAGATGAGTTTTTTACAGGCGGTCTGGATCGGCGCGGCGCAAATTCTCTCCGCCGTATTTCCCGGCACGTCGCGTTCGATGAGCACGATCGCCGCCGGACAGCTGGCGGGAATGTCGCGGATGGCCGCGCTCGAATTTTCATTCTTCCTTTCCATGCCGACCATGGCGGTGGCGACGTTGTACGATTTAATGAAAGTGGTCCGCCCACATCACGATGTCGATCTTGCGGACAATCTCGCGCCTCTCACCATGACCACGCACTCGTGGGTCGTGCTCGCGATCGGCTTCGTGGTTTCGTTCGTGGTCGCGCTCATCGTCGTCGCCTGGTTCATGCGCTGGGTGCGCGATCGCGGTTTCGTGCCGTTCGCGCTTTATCGCGTCGCGCTCGGCCTCATCATGTTGATTTTGCTCCTCTTCGGCGTGCTCTGATTTGGCCATGAACGCGAACGCGATCCTGCCCGACCTGCAAAGCGCGGTGCTTTGCGAAGATGTGCGCTGCGAAATCAACGGCATGCAAACGCTGGTCGGCGTCCTCAATGTGATCCCGACCCCGACGTTGCCGATCAATTACATGCGTCTGTGCATTTGGACGCGTTGGTGCAGCGGCGCGGGAAAGTTTCGGCAAAAATCGCGCATCGTGGGCGTGGAGGAACAGCAGGTCATCGCGCAGGCGGAGGTGGAATTTGTGCTACAGGAGATGGAAGGCCACGCCACCAACGTGCATTACTTCGGCGGCGTGCAATTTCAGCAATTCGGCATTCATCACGTGGAGATTTATCTCGAAAACGAGCTGCAACTTCGCTTTCCGTTGCCAGTCGTGCAGATCGTCCCGAAGCCGGCGCAATAAATTCTGCTAAAAGCCGCAGAAATCGGGCTTGTCAGCAGCGGTGAATAAGTCTACAACGGGCCGCTCATGGTTCGAACGGCTTGCCTCACCTTTCTTTGCGGCTTCGGTTTTGTTTCGCTAGCGACCGCGCAAGAAATTGATCTCGGTCGTAAAGCGACTCCGAAATATCCGAAGGCCGAAGCCGTCACTCCGGCGCAGCCGAAAGGGGAAATGCACGTCGAGAAAGCGATTGCGGTGCAGCCGGCGAAATCGGAGCCCGTTAAAAAGCCGGCGACCGTTGCTTCAACTCTCCCAGCGCCTCGCAAGGAAATAACTTCCGCGGTCGCTCCGACAAAGAAACCGGTCGCCGAAGTTTCTCCGGCGACGCCGATCAAACAAGCGGTAGCAAATCCGCCAGTCGTGGCGAAGAAGCCCGCGACCGTTGTGACTGCACCTACGAATACTGCGGCGCCGGTTAAGAAAGTCGAAAAAGAATCGCCGATTGTTGCGACGAACACCGCAAGATCGACATCTCTATCTGCGGTCGCGCCGACGGTGAAACCGGAAGTTGCGCCGGTGAAAGTAGCGTCAACGACCTCGACCGTCGCGCAGATTTTGAAGAATGAGCCGGCGATCAAAGCGCCACCGGCCTTTGTGTCAAAATCGAAACTCGAGGCGATGTCAGTTCATCCGCCGGCGAAATTATCGCTCGAAACGCAACCTTCCCCGATGCAGACGATTAGCTTCCAGGGCGACAGCGCATTCATCAAGCTGGCCGATGGTTTCGATTTCCCGATCGGCAAACCGGACGCGCAAGGTTATTACAAGGCGCGCGGTTTCCGTTCGCGCGGACATCTCGGAGAAGATTGGGATGGCGTTGGCGGCGGCGATACCGATCTGGGCGACGCCATTTACAGCATCGGCGACGGCGTGGTGGTTTTCGCGCGTGATGTGCACATGGGCTGGGGAAATTGCGTCATCGTTCGACATAGCTACCGCGAGGGCGGCACGGTTAAGAATATCGACGCGCTCTACGGCCACCTGAACGCCATGCTGGTGCGCAAAGGCCAGGCCATCAGCCGCGGCCAGAAAATCGCCACCATGGGAAATGTCCACGGTCTTTACGATGCGCACCTGCATTTGGAAATTCGCAAGAATCTCGAGATCGGCATGAGCCGGGCGGCGTTCGCGCGGGACTTCAGCAATTATTACGATCCCAGCCAGTTCATCGCCTCGCATCGGCACCTGCAGACCACCGGTGGAACGTATCGCGTCGCGTTGAACACGTTTACGCGCGACGCCAAGATTAACTTCGACAAGGCGCGAAATTATTCCCACTCCCACGACAAGGGCGGGACGGGCGAATCAGCAACCGCGCTGAAGAAGACGCTGGCGGCTAAGCCGTAGCATTCGCAGCAAACGCAAAGCGTTCGCCGAAGCGAAAACTCGAACGACTCGATGCGGCGATTAAGCCCGCATCAGCACGAGGATCAGGATTATTACGAGCAACAAACCGCCACCCGGATAATATCCCCAACCCGCGGGCGCGTATCCCCACGTCGGGAGACTGCCGATCAAAAGCAGAACAAGGATAACTAGAAGAATTGTGCGCATTTCGGGAGAGTAGGGGGACCCGTCACGCGATTGCAATAAAAAATTGTGCATGTCGATCTTGTCCGCCTTTCGGCGGTCGCGGAAATCCCTTGCAGGCTTCGAAGCGCTTTCTATGATTCGTCGGCAAGTCCCGACTGCGTCTTGTCAGATGCGTCGGGAAATTTTTTGCCCGGTTTAAATCATGGCAAACACTATCTTAATCGGCGCGCAGTGGGGCGATGAAGGCAAGGGGAAGATCATCGATGTCCTGACGGCCAAGGTCGACGTCGTCGTCCGCAGTCAGGGCGGGAACAACGCCGGGCACACCGTCATTCACCAGGGCAAGACCTACATTCTCCATCTCATCCCGTCGGGAATTTTGCGCCGCGGAAAAGTTTGTGTGGTGGGCAACGGCGTCGTCATCGATCCCATCGCGCTCGTCGCGGAGATCGAAGGATTACGAAAAGTCGGCATCAAGATCGACAAGAACTTTCTCATTAGCGACTGCGCGCATTTGGTTTTGCCTTATCACCGCGCGCTCGACGAACTGCGCGAACTCCGCAAAGGCCGCGCGAAAATCGGCACGACCAAACGCGGCATTGGTCCCGCTTACGGCGACAAAGCTGCGCGGACCGGATTGCGTGTGTCCGATTTGATGCAACCGCGGCTCTTCTCGAAAAAGCTGCAAGCGAAAGTGCGGGAGAACAACAGCATCCTGCGCGCGCTCGGCGCGAAGACGATCGATTACGCGGAAGTAAATCGCGCTTATCTCGCGGCCGGCGCGAAGCTGCGGCCGTTCGTTACCAACACCGTCGTGTATCTCCATCACGCGTTACAGCGCGGGAAGGAAATTTTGTTCGAAGGCGCACAAGGCACTTTTCTCGATATCGACCACGGCACTTATCCGTATGTGACTTCGTCGAACACGACCGCCGGCGGCGCCTGCACCGGCACCGGTGTTCCGCCGCATCGCATGGATCGCGTGCTCGGAGTGATGAAAGCGTACACGACCAGGGTAGGCGAGGGCGCGCTCCTCACGGAAGATCGACAACTAAGCAACATGTTGCACGAGCTCGGTCGGGAATTCGGTGCCGTCACGGGTCGCGCGCGTCGTTGCGGATGGTTCGATGCGGTCGCGACGCATTACGCCACCATGATTAACGGCATCGACGAGCTCGCGATCACCAACCTCGATGGCTTGGACGATGTCGATCTTATTAAGGTTTGCGTTGGTTATCGGCTTAATGGAAAACGTCTCGGCGTGCCGCCGTCGGATGCGGCGCAATTAGAAAACTGCGAGCCGATTTACGAAAAACTTCCCGGTTGGAATCGCCCGACCCATTCGGCCAAGAAATTTTCGCAACTGCCACCGGCCGCAAGAGCCTACGTGAAACGAATCGCGGAACTTACCGGCGCGAAATTGTCGATCGTCAGCGTCGGACCGGCCCGCGGACAAACCATCACGTTGTAAGATTCGACAATGGCCCACAGCGCCGCCCGCCCGGTTCCCAAACACATCGCCATCATTATGGACGGCAACGGTCGCTGGGCGAAATCGCGCGGCCTCGCCCGGATCAAAGGTCATCAAGAAGGAGCGAATGCGGTGCGCGATTGCGTCGAAGGCTGCGGCGAGTTGAAGGTCGATTATCTGACGCTCTATGCCTTTTCCGCGGAGAACTGGCAGCGACCGAAAACCGAAGTCTTCGCGCTCATGCGGCTGCTCGAAAGATTTCTGAAAGAGAAAACGCCGGAGCTGCTCGAGAAAAATGTTCGCCTGCAAGCGATCGGTCGGCTAACGGATCTGCCCGCGTCCTGCCAGAAGCAGTTGCACAAAAGCATCGAACAAACGTCGGGCAACAATGGCCTCACCCTTATTCTCGCACTCAGTTACGGCGCGCGATTGGAAATCATCGACGGCGTCAAGAGTTTGCTCCGCGCGGTTGAGCTTGGGCATATCGACAAGGGGATGATCGACGTGGAGATGTTCAGTAAACATCTTTACACGCGTTACTACCCGGATCCCGACTTGCTCATTCGCACGTCCGGCGAGATGCGCTTGTCGAACTTTCTCCTCTGGCAACTTTCCTACACCGAGATGTATGTGACGCCGAAGATGTGGCCCGATTTTCGAAAAAAAGATTTGATCGAAGCGATCGAGGAATACGGACGCCGGCAGCGAAGGTACGGCGCCGTCTGAAAAGTGGCGCGAGCGTCCCGCTTGCGAAATAGCAGAACCGCAACTGAGACGGTTGCGCTACTATACGAACGCTTCCGCGACGGTATCGGCGAGACATTTTCCTTCGCGGGTCAGAACGAAACGGCCACCCGCCTCGCGCATTAATCCAAGCGCGATGAATTCCTCCGTCGCAAGATGTCGATCTTGCAAGAGGGCGGCGGAGATTCCCTCATCGGTGCGAAGCGAAAGCGCGATTCTTTCCGCGCGTTTCATTTCCGCCGTCAAATTCTCCGTTGCGTTAACGGCGGATTGCCCGGCGAAAACGCGATCCGCATACGCGCGGTAATCGCAAATGTTTTGCAAACGTTGCGGGCCGAGAGTTGAAAACGCGCTCGGCCCGATGCCGAGATAATCTTCGCCCGCCCAATACGCGCGGTTGTGCGCGGAAGCGAAACCGGGCCGTGCGTAATTCGAGATTTCGTAATGGGCGTAACCGGCCCCCTGCAAGATCGACATCGTCATTTCAAAAAAATCCGCCTCCGTTTCGGAATCGGATTGCAACTCACCGCGCGAATGTCGCAGGAAAAAATCCGTGTCTTCTTCAAACGTCAGACAGTAAGCGGAGATATGCTCCGGATTCAGCGCGATCGTTTTTTCCAGCGTTGCTTGCCATTGCCCAGCGGTCTGACCCGGCAAACCGAACATAAGATCGACATTGATATTTGTGAAGCCGGCCGCGCGCAGAATGTGGAATGATTCTTCGGCTTGTTTCGCATTGTGTTCGCGGCCGAGCACGCGCAGCAAATCGTCATCCCAACTTTGCACGCCCATGCTGATGCGATTGATCCCGAACTTAGCCAGAACGTCGGCCTTGCGCGCGGAGACGCTGCCGGGATTCGCTTCGGTCGTCCACTCGACCAGCTGCGAGAGATCGAGCTGCTCGCGAAATCCGCGCAGCAGTATTTCCAATTGCGCGGTGGTCAACGCCGTCGGCGTGCCGCCGCCAAAATAAATCGTCGCAGGAACAACATGTCGATCTTGTCCGCATTGGGCGAGCTCGCGCAGCAACGCTTCGCAAAAGCGATTCGTCTCGGAGCGATCGAGCAGGTCCTTGTAAAACGCGCAGTATGGACAAATCCGCGCGCAGAACGGGATGTGAACGTAAACATGGCGGACCGTGTCTGA
>JBDUDM010000024.1:0-22173 GCA_040002925.1 Spartobacteria bacterium
GCCTGGTTCGCCTGCTTGAGCGGCAACAGCTTGGGACGCCCGTGGTCGATCGCGAGCATGTTGACCGCGAACGAACTCTCCATCGCGGTGTGCTTGTACAAATTATTGATGACGACCTTCGGATTCGCGTCGCGTTTTAGCTCGATGACAACGCGGGTGTTTTCATCCGACTCATCACGGATCGCGCTGATGTCGGTCATCACCTTTTCGTTTACGAGGGAGGCGACGCGTTCGACCAGCGTCGCGCGATTCACGTTGTAAGGAATTTCGGTGATGACGATCTGTTCACGGCCGCCTTTGATTTCTTCGACACCCGCTTTGCCGCGCACTTTCATGCTGCCCCGGCCGGTTTCGAGATATTGTCGGATGCCGGCGAGGCCGAGGATGGCGCAGCCGGTCGGGAAATCCGGACCCTTCACGTGCTTCATCAACTCATCGAGCGTGATATCGGGATCGTCGATCTGCGCGCAAATTCCGTCTATGACTTCGACCAGATTATGCGGCGGCATGTTCGTCGCCATGCCGACGGCGATGCCGGTGCCGCCATTGACCAGAAGATTCGGAAAAGCTGATGGGAAAACGGTCGGCTCAGTCCGCGTCTCGTCGTAGTTAGGCACGAAATCAACCGTGTCCTTGTCCATGTCGACCATGAGCGCGGCGCCGAGATGGGTCATGCGCGCCTCGGTGTAACGCATCGCCGCCGGCGGATCGCCTTCGACCGATCCGAAATTTCCTTGGCCATCGACCAGCCGCTCGCGCATCGCCCACGGCTGCGCCATGTGCACCAGCGTCGGATAAATCACCGCCTCGCCGTGCGGGTGATAGTTACCGCTGGTATCGCCGCAAATTTTTGCGCATTTACGATGCTGCCGGCCCGGAAACAGCGAGAGATCGTGCATCGCAAAAAGAATGCGACGCTGCGATGGCTTAAGTCCGTCGCGCGCATCGGGCAACGCGCGCGAGATGATGACCGACATCGAGTAATCGAGGAACGACCTCGACACTTCTTCGGCAACATTGATCAGGTCTACTTTTTCGTTCGCGTTATACATCGCTGCGTGATTGTCGATCTAACGATTGTCGATCTTACACATCGAGGTTTCGCACATTGAGCGCGTTGTCTTCGATGAATTGCCGCCGCGGCTCGACCACGTCGCCCATCAGAATGGTGAACATCTTGTCGGCATCGACCGCGTTGTCGTCGTTCAGGTCCACCTTGAGCAATTTGCGCTTCGCCGGGTCCATCGTGGTCTGAAACAATTCCTTGGCGTTCATTTCGCCGAGACCTTTGAAGCGTTTGATCTGCACTCCACGCCGGCCGATCTCCAAAATCTTTTGCAGGATTTCCGGAATAGCGAATAAGGGATGCGAAGTGGCCTTATCGCCTTCGCCTTCGATTAATTCAAAAATGGGCCGGTCGCTCGCGGCGTAGTGATCGACTTTCAATCCTTTGCGCGCGAGCTCCGCGATGATTTTTTGAATCGAAGCCGACTCGTGCAGCTCCACCAATTTTCCGCGACGCCGGATGGCGCCGTTCGTTTTAACGGGCGCTTCAGTGAGCGGCAACAATTCCTGTCCCAGCTCGGCGTCGAAAAGGTTTAGATCGAGATTCTCATGATGAAATCCGCGAACCTCTTTCTCGTCGTGAAAATAATGGATGGTCTCCTCATTCCCGTCGCGCACCTTCACCAGATACGACGGAAGTTTGCCTGACTTCGCTTCGCGCTCCGCCAGGAACGCTTCGAACTCTCCGCCATGCCGACGCACGGCTTCGCTGAGTTTCGCCAGTTTCTCGAGCGATTCGAGAATGTCCTTTAACTGCGCCGCGGTGATCTCCTTGCCGTCCGCCAGATTTTTCAAGCGCACGTCTTCCGCTCCGAGCGAGATCAAAATTTTATTCAGCTGCACGTCGTCATCGACGTACTCCTCGCGCTTCTTGCGCTTGATTTGATAGAGCGGCGGCTGCGCGATGTAGATCTTGCCCGCACGAACCAGCTCCGTCATTTGTCTGAAGAAAAACGTCAGCAACAACGTGCGAATGTGTGACCCATCAACATCCGCATCCGTCATGATAATGATGCGACCATAGCGCAGCTTGGTGATGTCGAAGCGGCCTTCGTCTTTGCCGTTGCCATCTTCTTTCGGTTTGCCGATGCCCGCGCCGATCGCGGTAATCATTGACTGAATCTCGTTGTTCTTAAGGAACTGATCTTCGCGCGCTTTCTCGACGTTAATCAGCTTCCCGCGGATCGGCAGGATCGCTTGATAACGCCGATCGCGACCTTGCTTGGCCGAGCCGCCGGCCGAATCGCCCTCGACAATGTAAAGCTCCGTCAATTCCGGATCGCGCTCGGAACAATCGGCAAGCTTGCCTGGCAATCCGCCACCGGTGAGCGCGCCTTTGCGAATGGTCTCCCGCGCTCGCCGTGCCGCTTCCCGCGCTCGCGCCGCGGTCAGCACCTTGTCGAAAATCCGTTTCGCGATCGGCGGATTCTCGTCGAAGAAATTCATCAGCCCTTCGTAGACCACCGAGTTCACCACGCCGTCGATCTCGGTGTTAACGAGCTTCACCTTGGTCTGCGATTCGAAACGCGGATTCGGCAGTTTGATACTGAGAACGCAGGTCAGACCTTCGCGGACATCGTCGCCGGAAATGGAAGGATCCTTGTCCTTCATCAACGAATTCGATTTCGCGTATTGATTGACCGCCTTCGTTAGGGCAGTCCGAAATCCGGTAAGATGCGTGCCGCCGTCCGGATTCGGGATCGAATTCGCGAACGGCAAAATCTGGTCGTTGTAGCTGTCGTTATATTGCAGCACAACATCGACAAAGACTTCATCGCGCTGCCGCGAAATCACCACCGGCTTCGGATGAATGACCTGCTTGTTCTCGCCGAGCTGCTTCACGAATTCCTCGATGCCGTGCTTATAAAAAAACGTCTCTTTCTTGGGCGGCTCGACCCGTTCATCTGCCAGCGTGATGACCAGGCCCGGATTCAGAAACGCCAATTCGCGCAACCGCGATGCCAGACGCTCAAACTTAAACTCCGTCGTGATCGTGAAGATGGTGGGGTCCGGGAAAAACGTAATCAGCGTCCCGGTCGTCTTCTTGTTTTTGATTTCACCGATGACTTCGAGCTTCTGCGTCGTCTTTCCGCGCTCGAACGCCATGTGATAAACCTTGCCGTCGCGCGAAACCTCAACTTTAAACCAATCCGAGAGAGCGTTGACGCATTTGGCGCCGACGCCGTGCAAACCGCCGGAGTATTTGTAAGCGCCTTGTCCGAATTTTCCGCCAGCGTGCAGATTCGTTAGCACCAACTCAACCGCCGGCATCTTCCATTTCGGATGCATGTCCACCGGGATACCGCGGCCATTGTCGCGCACGGAAACGCTCCCATCGACATGCACGGCGACCTCGATCTTCGAGCAATAACCGGCCAGATGTTCGTCGATCGAGTTGTCCAGAACCTCGAACACCATGTGATGCAAACCCCGTTCGTCCGGGTCGCCGATATACATTCCCGGCCGCTTCCGCACCGCTTCGAGACCTTCCAGTTTATCGATCTGTGCCGCGTCATATTTCTGCGCGGCGGCGATTCCGGTAGTGGCGTCTTGGTGGCGTTTTTCGGCAGAAACCTCGTCTTCAACTTGTGGCATAAATGGCCGTGAAAACGACCGCCCAAAAAATAGGCTAGATCGATATGATAAACAACTAATATCTCGGGGCGATTTCGATCTGTTTTGCGCTATATCTTGGAGACGGCCACAGCCCACTCCTCAGTATCTTGTGGTCAGTCGGACCGGCCACTAGGCGGCATTTCGCGATCCTTTTTCGCAGGCTTGACCCCGTCCTTTTGCCACCGAAAATGACGCCTGTGTTTCGCTTGCAAACTCTCGCCGCCGGTCGTTGGATTTTCGCCACCCTCGCGCTCTGTTTAGTCGTTAGCTGGTTTCTCGCGCCGTGGCTCGCGCTCCTGTTTCTAATTCTGATTCTCTACACCTTCGCGTTCTTTCGCGATCCCGAGCGCGTGATCACGAACGATGCAAACGCGATTGTTGCCGCGGCCGACGGAAAGATTGCCGACATCATCGAGGCTGAAGAAAACGAAGTTCTGAAAACCAAAACGCGCCGCGTCGGAATCTTCTTGTCGATCTTCGATGTCCATACCAATCGTGCGCCGGTCGAAGGCCGCATCATTTACCGCGAACATCGCAAAGGTCTTTGTCTCGATGCCCGTCACGCCGATTGCTCCGAGAAGAACGAATCGATGACGTGGGCATTCCAAAACGCGCGCGCCACCATCGTGGTGCGTCAGCTCACCGGCGCGATCGCGCGCCGCATCGTCGGGTGGTCGCGGCTCGGCGATGAGTTGAAAAAGGGCGAGCGTTTTGGAATGATTCGCTTCGGCTCGCGCACAGAAGTATACTTGCCGCTCAACGCCGAACTGCTGGTCAAAATCGGCGACCACGTTTCCGGAGGATCGACAATTATCGCGCGCCTGCCAAAACTGTAGGGGAAGCTGTTAGCTTCCCTTCCGATCAATGAGCGACCAACATCACCCCAAGATTTATTTGCTGCCGAACCTGATGACGGCAGGAAATCTTTTTTGCGGATTCACTGCCACCCTGAAAATCCTTGAAGGCGCGTTGCTGCAAAGTTCCAACGCCGACGCCGCGGCCGATCTTTTCCACGCCGCCATCTGGTTCATTCTCGGCGCCTGCTTTTTCGATCTTCTCGACGGCCGTCTCGCGCGACTCGGCGGACACGAAAGCGCTTTCGGGCGCGAATTCGATTCGTTAGCCGACATCGTTTCCTTCGGCGTCGCGCCGGCTCTGATGGTTTATCGTATCGTTCTTCAGGAATTTCCGCGCGCCTGCTGGATCATCGCTTTCATTTATCTCGCCTGCGGCGCGCTGCGTCTCGCCCGCTTCAACATCGTCTCGGCCAATCACGATGAAGCCGGCACCAGCGGAGAGAAAAATTTCACCGGCTTTCCGATACCCGCCGCCGCCGGTTTGATCGCATCGATTACCCTCTTCATGCTCTGGCTCGCCGAAGGCGAACATTATCTCGGCAAATGGAAATTCGTTCTGCCGCCGCTCCTTCTTTTTCTTTCCTTCATGATGTTCAGCCGGTTTCAGTATCCGAGCTTCAAAGCGCTCAACTGGAAGACCAAGAAATCCATTCCGCGATTTCTCATCATCATTCTGATCCTCATCTTCACCTGGCTCTATTACGAATGGATGCCGGCGGTTCTTTTTCTGTCCTACCTGCTCTACGGATTTCTTCGGCCGTGGCTGTCGCGCGATTGGCAGCGCGAGATCGAAGAAGAAATCGGCGAGGAAGAATTCGGCGTCGAAGAGACGCCGTAAGATCGACAACTACTCGTTCAGCTTCGCCAGAATCTCGGGATCGCGCACATCCGCCCATTCGCCTAACAATTCCAGCGCTTTCACTTTTTTTCCCGATTGCGCGAGTTCACGAATCGCGTCAGTCAATTCGTATTCGCCGCGCGACGATGGCTGCAACTTCGCCGTGAATTCGAAAATGCTTTGGCGGAATGCGTAGAGGCCAGCGTTGTACCACGGGCTGGTCGGCTCGCCCGGTTTCGGTTTTTCGCGAAGATCGACAAGTTCCATTCGATCGTTCACGAAGACCGCGCCGCCTTTGCTGACATCTTCATCGCGTTTCACGCTGACAATCGCTTCGACATCCTCCGCAAGATCGACAATCGATTGGTAGTTCCGCGGATCGGCCAGGATGTCGCCGTAACCTAAAACAAACGGCGAACTTCCCGCGAACTCCCGCGCAAGATCGACAACTCGCCCCGTCCCGTCCTGCACTGTCTGCGTGACGTATTCGACTCCGTCGCCAAAATGCGCGCGCACGACATCGGCTCGATATCCGACGACAACGAGAAATCGTTTCACCCCGGCCGCGCGCAAACCATCCACGATGTGTTGCAAGACCGGTTTGCCGCGCACGCGGATCATCGGCTTCGGCAATTCAGCGGTGAGCTCGCGCATGCGCGTGCCGCGACCAGCTGCCAGTAAAACCGCCTTGTCGATCTTCATTTTGTCAATCAGAGTGCGCGCGCATGGCAGCGTTACAATTTCTCAGCAAGTATCGCGAGACCGGTCTGCTGTTAATTCGCGCGAGCATCGGGCTGATTTTCATCATTCTCATCGCGCCCGTGCTTTGGAACGGTCCCGGGAGTTGGGAACATTTCGGATCGGCCATGCGCCATCTCGATTTTCATGCGCATTATAAGTTCTGGGGATTCATCGGCGCGGTCGCGGGTTGCACTGGGGGAATCTTCATGATCCTCGGCCTTTTCTTTCGCGTCGGAGTTTTGCTCACGCTCGCGGTTACGCTCGTGCATCTCGTCGTGCTGTTGGACAGCCGCACCGATTTCTACGCGCGCCTGCCCGCATTGGAGATGTCGATCTTCCTGGTCGGTCTGCTGTTCATCGGCCCGGGAAAATACAGCGTCGATAAGAATTAGGATTTCTTCTCCGGCGGTTTTTCTTTGATCGACAAGGCGGGCAGATCGAGCTGCTTGATCGCGGCCGCGATCTTTGGCACTTCATCGGTTTTGATCTGCGTCCATTTCGCGATTTGCTCATCGAGCTGTCCGCTCAACATCTTGAAAACCTCGTATTGCGAGTTGGTCGGTGCCGCATTCGCGCCGTCGACGACGTGACTGAAGGTGTCGAAGCGTTCGTTCAGTTTGTTCGGGAACACGAGATTGCCCTCCGAGCTTTTCATGTTCACCTGGATCAACTCCTCTTCCACCGCTGACATTTTCTTGGTCAGTTCGTCGGCGGTATCGAGCGCGGGTTTAACGCGCGGATCTTCGCCGAACTTCGCGTGCAGCGATTTGATCTGTGTTTTCACATCGCGGATTTCGTTGATGGCGGTGTGGAGCTGCGAGATGCGATCGCGCACTTGCAGCACGAGCTCGAATTGTTTTTGCGTTCCGGCCTCGGCGTCTTTGAGCCGCGGATCCATCGCCAATTTCAGCGGCGCAGTCTGGGTTTTTCCGGCGACGGTGAGCTTGATCTGATAATCACCGGGAAGAGCCTTCGGCCCGCGCGGCCCTTCACCGCTGTAAAAAGAGCCGGGCGTTTGCACCGGATCGTCATGGCGCAAATCCCACGCGAAACGATTCATGCCTTCCGCGGCGGGAATCGTCTTGGGCGCCTCGACCCGATCAGGCCACTCCGGCGGCTGGTCGTTCTCTTTCTTCTCCTTGCTGGACAAGTGCCTAACGAGCTTGCCCTGGCCATCAAGAATATCGAGCGTGACTTCGTCTTTCGGCGCCGTCTTGAAATAATAATCGAGCATCGCGCCGGCCGGCGGGTTCGCGCCAACGGGTTGGCGCTTATCGAACTCGGTCGGATAATTCAACAGCAATGCGGTCTGCGGTTGATAGAGAATCGCGTCCGTGCTCGCTAGCTGTCCATTGAGTTGTCGCAACGGTGTCAGGTTATCTAGGACCCAGAAGGAACGGCCGTGTGTGGCCACGACGAGATCGTCATCCTTCACCAACAAATCGTGAACGGGCGAAATGGGGAGATTTAACTGCAACGGTTGCCAGTGCGCGCCGTCATCGAAGGAAGCAAAAACGCCAAGCTCGGTGCCGGCGTAGAGAAGCCCGCGACGCTTCGGATCTTCGCGCACCGCGCGCACGAACGCGCCTTCCGGAATCCCCGCGCTGATCGCGGTCCACGTTTTCCCGGTGTCGTTAGTCTTATAGATGTAAGGCTTAATGTCATCGAGCCGGTGACGATCAACCGCGACGTAAGCAGTCTTCGCGTCGTGCGGGGAAGGTTCGATAAGATCGACAGTGCTCCATTCCGGCATCTTCGGGGAAACGTTTGCCCAATGCGCGCCGTCATCCGTGCTGACCTGCACCAGCCCATCGTCGGTGCCGGCCCAAAGCAGCCCAGCTTGCTTCGGCGACTCGGCCAGCGCGAAAATCGTGTCGAAGTACTCGACCGATGTGATGTCGAGCTGGATCGGGCCGCCGCTCGGTTGTTGTTTCGATTTGTCGTTGCGGGTCAGGTCCTGGCTGATCTGCGTCCAACTGACGCCGTGATCGGTCGATTTAAAAACGCACTCCGCCGCGGTGTAGATGACGTCGGGATTGTGCGGCGAAAGAAAAATGGGCGACACCCATTGAAAGCGATGTTTTAGATCGACCGCGCCGTGACCGGAATTGTCCACCGGCCACACACTCAAGTCCTGATATTGCTCGCGATTTTTATCGTAGCGCGTGATGTAGCCCTCGTTATTCGAGTAAATGATGTGCCAATCGCGCGGATCGGGCAGGACGAAACCGCATTCTCCGCCACCGGCTATGAACCAATCCTCGCGTCCGATCGTTCCGCTATCGGTGCGGCTTGAAATGCCGACGTTCGAGTTGTCCTGTTGCGCGCCGTAGATGTGATACGGAAACGCATTGTCGACCGCGACGTGATAAAACTGCGCCGTCGGCTGATTGCCCTGCGTCGTCCAAGACTTGCCGCCATCGGTCGAAATGATCGCGCCGCCGTCGCTGGCGTTGCCGATCCGATCCGGATCGTTCGGATCAATCCAAAGGCCGTGATGATCGCCGTGACGCGCGGGCAGGAGATTGAATGTCTTCCCGCCATCAGTCGATTTGAACGCGCCCGTGTTCAGCACATAGACCGTGTCCGATGCCTTCGGGTCCGCATACATTTTGCTGAAATACCACGCCCGTTGGCGGAAACGGCCATCCTCGTTAACCCGCGTCCATTTCTCGCCGCCATCGTCCGAACGAAAAATGCCGCCTTCCTTTGCTTCCACGATCGCGTAGATGCGATTCGCGTCGGCGCCCGACACGGTGACACCGATGCGTCCCCAAATTCCTTCCGGCAATCCGTTACCGGTAATTTGTTTCCACGTTAGGCCGTTGTCGGTCGATTTATAAAGTCCGCTGCCCGGCCCGCCGCTGGAAAAATTCCACGGCTGTCGGCGCGCCTCCCAAAGTGCCGCGAAGACAACATTCGGATTATGCGGATCGAACGAGACGTCGATTCCGCCGGTATTCTCGTCTTTGAACAAAACGCGCGTCCAGGTTTTGCCACCGTCGTTTGTCCGAAAAATTCCGCGCTCCGGATTCGGCCCGAACATGTGACCAAAAGCTGCCACCAACGCGATGTCCGGATTTTGCGGGTGCACAATCAGCGCGCCGATTTGCCGCGAATCTTTCAAGCCGACGTTTTTCCAACTCTTGCCCGCATCGACCGATTTATAAATTCCGTTGCCGTAAGTGATGTTGCCGCGCGGCGCGCATTCGCCCGTGCCGACATAAATCACATTGTGATCCGACGGTGCGACCGCCATCGCGCCGATGGATGAGATCGACTCCTTATCAAAAATCGGCGACCAGTTTGCCCCGCCGTCGGTCGTTTTCCAGACACCGCCTGCCACCGCGCCGAAGTACCATGTGTTCGGCTCGCCCGGAACGCCTTCGATCGCCAAAGCGCGTCCGCCGCGGAACGGGCCGACCTGCCGCCATTGCATTCCCTTGAAAAGTTTTTCGTCCATCGCCGCACTCGATGCCGGCGACGGCGACGGGCTGGCCCCGAACGCGAGAGCGGCGAGACTGAGTTGCAAGATCGACAAGCAGGAAACGCGGAGAAGCGGCGTGAGCATCCGCTAAGGTGAAAGAGTTGTGGCGACGTTCAACAGGAATCCTGTCGCTACAATTCCGATCGCGCCGCGAGCAAGTACGCGATAACGGCGCGATGTTCCTCCGCTTTCAAGTCCGCGCGCTTCGCCATGGTGTCGACCAGGTGCGGCCACTCGTTAGCGGAATGCTCCGCAATCTCCGGCAGAACGTGGCATTCGATGCAGCGACTAACGAAGAGAGAACGGCCTTCGTTCAGCTGCTGCTGCGTTACGCTTTCCTTTACCATCCCCGCGTTTACGGGCGGCGCAGAGGGAGTCGACGTGCAACCCGACAAGATCGACAAGGCGGATGCGGCGATTAAGAAAACGTAACGCGCGTTCAAAACGAATATCCAACAATTGTGCGCAATTCGAAGTTCGGTTCGTCTGCCACGTCGGTGACTTGGGACAGGGCCGTCACGGTCGCGAACCAACTTCCCACTCGTACCGACACATTTGGTCCGAGCCACGCCACGCTTTCGCCGCTCTCCGACCAATCCGGAAAAGCGACTTCATGTAGAACTTCGCCGCCCACTGACCAGCGCGGACTGATTTCGTAACTAATGCCGGCCGACTGCGCGAATTCGCCGCTGCGCTGTGCAAGATCGACATCTTCCCATGTCGCCGCCAGGGTTGCATTGTAGGCGACAACCCAGCGCCCAAAGTTTTTCTGCGCGATGATTTTCGACTCCAATTCGAAAAGGTGATCGCCCGCTTTGATCTCTTCGTAGACCGAAAAGCCTAACGGATCGGTCACTGGATTGCTGAAATTGTAAACGAGTTCGAGCGCGGAAGCTTTATAGCCGACTTCCGAATGGTCGCGGTCATCCGCATAAAACCAGTCAGCAATATAGACGGCGGCTTGCAGCCGCGGCGTGATTCCGAACTCGATCTCGTGCCGGAAATCGACTTGATCGAATGAACTATCCGCCGGCGTATGCGTTTTCCACGTCACCCAGTTCTCGACTTCAATTTTTCCGGGCGCGGTCGTGGGTGTTTCGTAGACGAAAGTGAAACGCCGCGCACCGCCGAACGCGACCGCCGGCAAGATCGACAAGCACAAGATCGACAAGAAGAGTTTCCGCATCGTCGTCCGTTTTTGAATTGCGCTGGCGGTTACGGAACTGTTTCCAGTTGCTTCACGATGGTGGCGTCCCGCGCCGGCTTGGCCTCCTCCGCCGGCGTTTCGCCATGCAGATGGCGCGCCGCAAAATAGGAACCGATCACCACCACTCCGGCAATCAGTTGCGCGATCATCGTTTCGTAGGTCGGGAAAACGGCGAACCACATTCCCATCCACGCCGGGATGATATTCGTTAGCCATGGGATTTCGGTGCGGAAGATCCAATGCGCGAGTTGCATCTCCTGCGCTTGTTCGCCCACCATCACGAGCAAGACGACGCCGAGCAGAACGCCGGTCGTGATCAACATTTTGCGATAAGGCAGGCGTTGTTGCAGCACGAACGTGAGCACCGCGATGATACCGGAAAGTAAGAGCCCGAGTCCGGCGCCTTTCAGAACAATCGCGCCGCCGAAGCGCAGATAGTAACTTTGCAGGAACAACACGACCTCGAATCCTTCGCGATAAAGCGAAGTGAATCCGAGCAGCACGAGTCCCCACCAAAGATGCGAAGTCGAAACGCCGCGACCGTTTTGCAGCAGCGTTTTGCGGCGGCGATTGTGCGCGCGAATCCAGCTGCCCCAATAAATCTTGTGGAAGAACCAGTTCATGATCACGAGCAGCACGACGACGGCGAGCAATCCGGTCGCCGCCTGGAGATCGAGCGCCGACATGTTATCGCTGAGCGATCCGACGATTCGCACCGCGATCAACCACGTGATTAACGTCGCGCCGAACGCGATGCCCGCGCCCGCGGCGACGGGCCGCCGATGCGCCTGCTTCGCGCCCGTCATGCTCGCCGTGATCGCGGCCAACACGAGAATGCATTCGAGTCCTTCCCGGAAAACAAGAATGCCGATGTCGAGAAACGCCACCGTCGGGCTCGTGTTCGGCTGCAACGGATCGGGCGCGCCGTGCGCGGTTACGCCTTGCCAGAACATCAGCGCCACGACGACGAGCGCCGCGACACAAATGGCGATGGCAAACGTCGCTGGCATTGGAGCGCGCGGTGCCGTGGTTGCCTTCACAAGATCGACATTAACACACGGCCGAAACGCTAGCTGCCGGTGGGTTGCGTTTTTTTAGCGGCTGGTTGCAGGTCGCCATCTTGTGATTCCCCGCTCAGCAAGTAACTTTGGCAATGTTGCGCGTTCGGGCGTTCACGCTCGTGGAGATCGTGATCGCCATCTTCATTTTGATGCTGGTGCTTTTGCTGGCGGTGCCGAGCCTCAACGGCGTCCTGGCCGATCGTCGATTGCGCCGCTCGCTCGATAGTTTCGGCAATCTTGTTCATACCGCGCAGGAGCGGAGCGTGTCCGAGCACCGGAGTTACCTGCTGATCCAGGACGGACCCAATTTCATCGTGCGTCCTGAAATTTTCACGAAAGAGGAGAAGCCTTTCAACGCCGCACAGTTTCAATTTAGTCGCGACGTCGCGATAAAGTTTTCTTTCCCCGCCGCGCTCACGCGCAATCCGCCGACGGAATGGATTTTTTGGCCGACGGGGACCAGCGAACCGGCGATCGTGCAATTCACGGGGCGCGATGGCAAATGGACGGCGAGTTATTCCTCGCTGTCGGCGCAACCGGAGCTTCTGAAATATGCGGCGCGTTAGATCGACATCGACAAGATCGACATCTGCATTCGCGCTCTACGAAGTGGTGCTCGGCGTGACGGTGTTTGTCGTCGGTGTTCTCGCGCTCGGTCGTTCGGTCGAGAATTGTTTGAACGCCAGCTCGCTTAGCGCGGAGGAAGATCGCGTCCGCCAAATTCTTTCTAATCGCATGGCGGAGATCCAGGCGACGCCGGGAATTCCGGAAGCGGCCAAGAAAACGAAAGTGGAAAGCGGTTACGGCCCGGTCGATCTCATTCAAAAAACGGTGCCGACGAAATTAAAGGAAGAAGACGGCACGGAGTTGAACGGCATCAACACCGTGACGCTCACGGTGCAATGGGTTCGCGGTGGCGCCGCGCAATCGAAGAGTCTGGATTTCTATGTTTATCGCGGCAGTTAATCGCAAACTCTCGGGCGCATTCACGCTGATCGAGGTCACGCTGGCGACCGCGATCCTGGCGATGATGTCGCTGGCGATTTATCGCTTCGTCGCGGCGAATATCGTCGCCGTGCGCATTTCGTCGGAGGCGACCGCGGCGGATTCGCGTTACGACTTCTTGCGCGAAATTTTGACGAACCAGCTGCAAAGTTTACCGGCCGGCAGTGGCGCGCTTAGCGGCGACGCGCTCAAGCTGAACGATCGGTCGCGCGATGAATTGCGCTGGACGACGGGACCGGGACCGGGATTGCTGACTCGTTATGCCGCCGGAGATTTTGTCGTGACCATGCGATTGCAGCCAGAGAATCAAAAGAGCGATCGGCTCGATCTCGGATTTTTGCGCAAGCCGAAGAACGATCCCGCGCTAACGAATGCGAACGAAGGCTTTATTCCGTTGCTCAACGATGTGCAGAGTTTGCAGATTAAATACTTCGATCCGCGGCTGAACACCTGGCTGGCTAAGTGGACGGACACGGTGACGCTGCCGCGACTGGTCAAAGTCACGGTCGGGCGCAAAGATTCGAGCATCCCGTGGGAAGCAATCATTCCGTTAGGCCGAACGCCGCTATGAAGATATCGATCTTACGATTGTCGATCTTGCACCGCCGCCAGCAAGCGGCTGCGCTCATGCTCGCGCTCTGGGCGTTGTTTCTTCTCAGCGCGATGGTCATTTCCTGGGCGCTCGACATTAATTCGCGCCTAACTCTTTCCGGCAGCGCCAACCGCATTCTTGAAGCGGAAGCGATGGCGTGCTCGGGCGCGGAAGTGGCGTTGCATCCGACGGTGAAGCCGGCTTCACCAAATCTCGCGCGCCAGATAAATGCGCGCGAAAGTTACGAAGCGCGTATGAGCGGTGAAGGCGGCCGCTTGAATCTAAATTGGATTCTGGCCGGCGAAGATCCGCATCGCCTGGAGATGCTGCGAAAGTATCTCGAGAATTGCGGCATCGATCTGAACGAACGCGATCGCATGATCGATTGTCTGCTCGATTGGATCGATCCGGACAATCTCGTTAGGCTGAACGGCGCCGAAGACAGCGCTGATTATCATCCCGCGAACACTTTGCTCACGCGCATCGAGCAGCTGAAGAAGGTGAAAGGGTGGGCCGAGTTTACGGCGCAGGCCGGTTGGGATAACGATCTCACGCTCAACAGCGTGGGTCCGGTCGATCTGACCTGGGCGTCGCGCGAAGTGTTGCTCGCGCTGCCGGGAATGACCGAACAGATCGTCGATAATTTTCTGAAGGTGCGACGCGGGCAGGATGGATTGGACGGAACAGCGGACGATGCGGTGTTCAAATCAATGGAAGAAGCTCGCACGGCGCTCAGCTTTGCCCCCGATCAATTCGCCGTCCTGAACGGTCTCGTCGGCATCAAAGATCCGGTATTTCGGATTGTGAGTGTGGGAAAATCAGGCGATACGACGCGAGTGGTGCAGATGGTCGTGCGCAAAACCGGCACCGTCCCGCAGATGATTACCTGGAAGGAACTTTAACCATCGAAACGACTGCAAGATCGACATCGTCCGTGTTCATCGTGCCGACGGCGCATGGCTGGAATCTTTTGCGCGCGAGCGATCGGAACGGTGCGTGGGATGTCCGCATGCTCGCAAGTTTGGACGCGGCCGTGCCGCTCTTGACCGCGGAAGACGATCTCGTTCTCAGCCTGCCGGTTTCGGCTGTACTCGCGCAACGTTTCCGTCTGCCCACAGTCGATCCCGCGGAATTTCCGGAGATGGTGCGCATTCAAATCGAAAAAGCGCTGCCGTTTTCGCTCGACGAACTGACGACGGATTTCGAAGTGATCGAACAAAACGAAACCGAAAGCGTGGTCTCGGCCGTGGCGGTGCGGAATGATCAGTTAGCCGAACTTGCGGCGCCCCTGGTAAATAGCGGATACATTCCGAGCCAGGTTACCGTCTACGCGGCGCAACGCGCGACGACGCATGCGCCCGAAGGCCGCGCCGTCCTCATTTATCCCGAGGGCGAAAACCTTGTCTCCGCCATCACCGAAAACGGCAAGCTGAGTTTGACGCGCATGCTCGAAGGGATCGAGGCGCATCAGTTGCAGACCGATCTGCCGCAGCTCGCGTTGAGCGCAGAGTTACAGGGAATTCCCGGCTCGTTCCCCCACGTATTGTTGGATGAGAGTTGTTACGATTTGCGCGATACGATCGAGAACATCCTAACGAACCGGCCGCAGCTGGTCGGAATCGAAACGCCGCCGGCAGCGACGAAGTTGAATCTGCTGCCGGAGAGTTGGCGCACGCGCCGTGCGCAGTTGGCCCGGCGCGGTGAATGGAAGAAGCGATCGCTCTGGGCGGCCGGTGCCTACGCGGCGGTGCTCGCTCTTTTTGTTCTCTACTGGTGCTGGCTGCGCTTCGAAGTCGCACAGATGGATCGCAAGATCGCGCGGGATGAACCGCAGGTAAAATTCGTGCGTGAGGCCGAGGCAAACTGGAAAGCGCTCGCGCCCGCGCTCGATCCACGTTTTTATCCGGTCGAAATCATTCTGCATCTCTTCGAAAGCCTGCCGTCGGAAGATGTGCGGATCACCATTTACAATCAGTCTTCCCGTCAGATTTCGGTGGACGGGGAAGCGAATACCGCTGCGCTCGCGTATCAGTTCGCGGATAAGATTAAAAAGAACGGCGGCTTGCAGAACTTCGTTTTTACCATGGCCGATCCGCGCATTTTACCGAACAGTCATGCCCAATTTCGGCTGGAAGGGAGACCGCGATGATGACGCTGCCAAGTTGGTACACGCGCATGAATGCGCGCGAGCGCATGCTTTCGTTAGGCGTAGCTGCGATCGTCTTCGTCCTCTTCAATATTCTCGTGTGCAGTTGGCTGCTCGGCGCCATCCGACAGACGCACGCGGATGTCTCGAAGCGTAATGACACGCGCAAGCAGCAAGCCATCTACGTAAAAGAGCGCGATCTCTGGACCAAACGCGATCAATGGCTCCAGCAGCATCAGCCGGTAGTAAAAAGTCCGGCCGAAGCTTCAACATTGCTCGATCAATTGAAGCAGATCGCGGCCAAGCAAAATGTTTTGATCGAGAATCCGCAGATTGGCGCGGGCGAAACCACGCCGAATCATCAAACCGTTTTTGCTTCCATCGAAACGAAAAGCCCATGGCCGCCGCTGGTGCATTTTTTATATGACGTACAGCAACCCGAGGCGTTTATTGTTTTCGAAAGCGTGAATTTGGCGATCGACAATAATGACCCGACCATGATGCGCGGAAAGTTCCGCATCGCGCGGTGGTTTGCCCCGACGCAGCGAAAGAAATGAAAATGAAATCAGCCGGAAGGTACATGTCGATCTTAGGCGGGCTTGTCGCGATCGCGGCGCAGGCGGACGATCTTCCCCAGCGTTATAACTTCGATCGCTACACTGCGATGTTGAATCGGTCGCCCTTTGCCGTCGCGACCGCAGTGGTCGCTCCAGCCGCGGCTCCGAATTTCGCGAAGGATCTTTACGTCGCCAACGCCGCCCATACGGCTGACTCGGACTTCGTCACCATCATTTCCGGCGGCGACAAAAATTTAAAGGAATACCTGTCGACCAAAAGCCCTAACGAACACGGTTACAGCATTTCGAACATTCAATGGTCGGACAAGCCGGGCGAAACTAAAGTAACGATCAGCAAGGATGGGCAATTCGCGACGCTGCCGTTTAACCAGGCGCTGCTCGCTTCGCCGACGGTGCCGACGTCGCCGGGCGCTGCACCGATTACGGCTCAGCCGATCACGTCAATGCCTGCTCCCGTCCAAACTGGGACTGGAATGATTCCGCGGCCGCCTTCATTTCCGGGAGGGATTCCCGCGCCCGGTCAGACGCCGCACGTGCGCGGAGTGATACCGCGAAATCCCTCGGCGCCGGGGCCGCAGGTTGTTCCGACTCCCTACATTCCGCCGACCGCGGAACAGTAGATGTCGATCTTAGCTTAGCCGCCCCAATCGTCGTCCGCGGTGTCAGGCTGCCGATCAGGTCCGGCTGAAAACAAATCGTAACTGCTCGGATTCTTCGTTCCCGGATTGCGGTAGATGTAATTGTTTCGCCACGGATCCTTCGGCATTTCTTTGAACAATTGATACCAACGCGACGGCTTTGGATCGGTGTCGGGCTGGGTCACCAATGCCTGGACGCCCTGATCGGTCGACGGAAAAAAACCGTTCATGCTTTCGTAAAGCTTGAGCTGCGTTCCGATCGATTGCACATCGGTCGCGACGGCCTGATGCCGCGCGTACTCGACGTTGCCGCCGAGTTTGTAAATCGCGGCTCCCATAAGCACGGCGATGATCGTGACCACGATCATGATTTCGAGCAGCGTGAATGCGTGGTGATGTTTGTTTAATCTCATTCCTTGAAAAACGTAGACCGCTGAAACGCGGCCGCGTTCACTCACCGGCTGGGTTCAGCAGATAATCCGATTTGTCCCAGAGGTATTTTAACTGGATCTGGGTTCCGCGAATGGCCGATGTCGATCTTTCCCCGCCCGCGGTGATGACGATGTCGTTGGTGCCGATTTTCAAACTGCTCACCGGCACAATTTTCTGGGCGCGCAGCCAACCGGTGTAATGAAATTGCATCGCGTTCGCGAGCGAATGCATCTCGCCGCGATAACCGGGGTCCGCCAATTCCGGTAAACTCAAGGTGACGGCGCCGACGTTCTCGCCGTTCACGTAAACTTCCGGCGGCGTCTCCACGCGCGGACTGGCCACTTCGAAAGTGATCAGCGCCAGCAATGGCTGGGATTCGATGCCGAACTGAAATGCGCCGCCGTTGTCGACAGTCGATCCAATGCGAATGGTTTCTGCGGCGAGTGTCGCGGTGACGGTACCGAATTGCTCCATATCCTGCTCGGGCGCGCGCAACGGCGGCAAGGAAGCGAACGGTTGCGGAGTGATGTCGCGATGATCGGCATTCACCGGATGCACGACCTCGCTGATCGTCATCCAATCCATGTAAGCGCCGCGCACGGTCTTCCCGTCGCCGGCTACTTCGATGTCGATGGTCGAGACTTCCTTGGCGGGAATGATGACTGACTCGGAGGTGGCCACATCGACGCCGGAACCGAGCGGGCCGGAGCGAAGGATTTGCATGCCGACTTCGTCCCAAGCCACTAATTCCGGTTGCGCATCCGCTTTGTCGTCGAAAAACAAACGGAAGAATAAAACGTAGTAATCGCCCGGCGGCTTCGTTAGGCGAATGCGGAACACGCTCTTGGAAACTCCCTCGGTAACTTGCGGAGGCGCCATCGTGACCGATTCGACCCAACCCGGCGCAGATTGCGTTGTCGATCTTACGGGCGCGTTTTGGCGAAGATCGAGCCAGGCTTTTTCCGGCGTCGCTTGTTTGGTTATTGCCTCGACTGATGGAGCGAGACTTTGCGGCAAAGCGTTTTGCGCGCGTAGAGACGACGATGCCGCCAGGAAGAGAAACGCGAACGCGAACGCGGGGGAGCGGCGGAGCATGTAAATCGCCGCCAGATTAACTCAGTGCGGCCGCACTTGCAAACTGTGAGTCATTTCGAACACGGCCGAGAGAATACTGTAGACGACGGCACCGACCACGATGGCGATGAGGACCACGATGACGATCGGGATCAAGGTCGAAATCACGCCGACGGTGCGATCGAGCTCGCGCTCGTAAACGTCGGCGATGGTTTGCATCGTCGCCGCGAAATGTCCGGTCTGCTCGCCCACCGACATCATGTCGGTAAACAAATCCGGAAACAATTCCTGTGCGCTCAGTGCCGCGGATAGAGTCGCGCCCTCGATCACCGCGCGGCGCGCTTCCACCAGTTTTGCTTCGAGATAGCGATTGCCGGCGATTTCGGAAACGAGATCGAGCGAACGCAGTAGCGGGATGCCGTTTTCTATGAGCGTGCCTAACGTGCGCGAAAATTGCGCGTAATAGCGGTGCCGCATCAGCCGACCATAGCCCGGAAATTTCAGGCGAAATCGATCCCAGGCGATGCGTCCCTCAGCCGTCCGGACGAACGCGCGAAAGCCCATGCTCGCGCCGACGAAAAGCAGTACGCCCAACCACCAATATCCCGTGATGATGTGGTGAACGCTGAGCAACATGCGCGTCGGCAAAGGCAGGACGGCGTTGTTCTGCGACATGAAGCCGGTCAACTGCGGCACCATGAATGTGATGAACACCGTGATCAGAATTATTCCGGCGAGGGCGAGCGCGGCCGGATAAATAAGTGCAAGCTGCACGCGGTCGCGCAGATTTTTCGCCTGCATCAAATGCTTCACCAGCCGATGCAAAATTTCCGGTAGCGCTCCGCTCGCTTCGCCCGCCGCGACTAGATTCACAAAGAGCGGTTCAAAAATTCGCGGGAACTCGCGCAGCGCCTGCGAGAAACTGCGGCCATCGATCAATGCCTGATGCAGCGCGCGCGTCAGTTGTTGCAGACGCGGTTGCTTGAGCCGCTTCTCTAAGATCGACAATCCCTCGTCGAGCGTCATCCCGGCTTGCAGCAAATGCGCGAGCTGCTCGGTGAAAAGAAGCAACTGACCGTGGGGAATTTTTAACGTCTGCGTCGCCGGCGCGAGAACTGCGCCATTCTTTTCCACCGCCTTGGCCGGCGTGCCCACCATGTCGATCTTGATCGGGATACAACGCTGTTGCTCGATTTGCCGGATCGCGACCGAGCGATCGGCGCAATCCAGCACGCCTTCGACGAGGGCTCCCTGCGCATCACGCGCTCGATAGGCAAACTGCGGCACGGCGTTAATTAAATGCGAAATGGCAAATCCGAAACCCGAAACCGTCGGGGTAACTGAGGTTTTTGAGAATTATTGGAATCCACGGCACGCTTGATGCGACATAAGATCTGCGAAATGAAACGTGCAGCGCAGATATCCCTCTGGATTTCGCTCCTGTTCGCGCTCGCTTCTAATTCATTCGCGATCCTGCGTCCGCCGTTTCCGCATCGGACCATGCCGCCGCGTGGGCATTTCGTGATTGAAGAAGATTCGATGAAAGCGACCGTTGCGAAAAAATCACCGGGCGAAGCGAAAAAATTCTATCGGCGGTCCTGCGACTAATATCTGACCATCTTCGTGCAAGGTCACTCGTGTCAGCGACCGCAACACCTAACCAAACGCGGTTCTGACCGGGCGACGGCTAGGGAACCTGGGCCCTGGCCATGCGCAGGTTTTCCTCGGCCTCCGGAAAGTCGGGGTGCAGACGTAAGGCCTCTTCAAATTGCGCGATTGCGCCGGCCACGTTGCCTTCGTGCAGGAGAATCTTGCCCACGTAGTTGTGAGGTTGAGCGAGTTTTCCGTCGAGATGGCTCGCCTCCAGGTAATGCACCTTGGCTTCCGCCAACTCGCCTTTGGAGAAAAGCGCGTTCGCCAGATCGAAATGCGCATCGAGAAAATTGGGATCGGACTGCGCCGAGTGCCGATAGTGCACGATCGCCTCGTCGAGCCGCCCCTGTCTTTCGAGGAAGGCGCCGTAGGCAAATCGGGCGTGGGCGGAGTTTGGTTCACGTTGGATAGGTACCTGGTATTCCGCTTCCGCCTGCTCGAGGCGGTTGAAGCGCTCTAACACAAACGCGTACCCGGCGTGGAATTCGGCCTCGTAAGGCCGGATCCGCAGTGCCTCTTCAAATTGCTGCTGCGCTTCCTCCAGTTTGCCCTGCAGGCTCAGGACTGCGGCCAGATCGGCGTGCGCGAACGGGGAACTGGGATTATGCCGCAGCGCCAGGGCAAATTCCCGCTCGGCTTCGTCGAGCTTGCCCGCATCCTGCAAGGCCCGGCCGTAATTGGTATGCGCCCGGTCCCCACCCGGGAGATCGGCCACGATCATGGCCAAACGATCAAGTTCGCCCCACCGAACGCGTGTCCCGGCCAGCCAGAGTGCGCCCACTGGAATTACGAAAACGGCCACCCATTTTAAACCGTGCATTGCCCAACTCGGGAGAAAACCTCCGCCTGAAATATCCGCGGTGCCGCCTTCGATCCCGAGGGATTTACGGGTGGATTTTTCCCGGACCTTCCAAATAAATCCGTCGTAATAAAAATGGAGCAGCGCCGAAGCAGTCACCACCCCGGTAAGCACGCGTTTGAGGTTGTCGATACCGTCATACTTGAAATAACCGAACGCTCCGTATGCGAAGATCAGGCCCACATAAAGACCAATGAGCGAACCGCTCCGTCGGAAGACAAATCGCATGAACCCGCCGATCGAGCTGTCGGTCTCGACCCGTTTGCGATTATAGATCCAAACCAGCGAAAGGTATTGCACATCGTGAAAGACTTCGAACAAGGCCACGCCGACCAGGATGTTGGCCACGATGTTGTTGCAGTACCACCAGAAAGAAATGCCGGTGAGCAGCAGCACAAGCTTGACCGGGTTCGACCGCTTCCCCGCGATCCACATCCAGATGAAATTGGCCAGAAATGCGGCTGAAATTGCCAGCACCGCGGCCACCATTGCCTGCTGCGCCGCCCGGAGCAGTCCCAGCGGAATGAACGTTCCCCCCGCGCCATAATAAGTGTTGAGTAAATCGGTCATGCGTGGCGAAGAGAGCAGGACCGCCGCGGCAAACCAGACCCCGCAGGTGGCAAAATCGATCCGGCGCGTCCAAGGGGAGAACGAGCCTACTTTCGCATCGTAGATCCGGCAGAAGCCGTAGGTTTGCATCATCCCGTGCCAGATGCCCCAGACAAAGGCCACCAACACGATGCCCTTGAGCTCCCACAAAGAGAACATGATACAGACCACGACCAAAAAGATCGGGGCTAGAATGAAGCGCCATCTGAAGCGTTCGAATAACGCCCGATCGCCGTAGGCGCGAATCATCCCCGGCAGGTGGTGACCCATTGCGCCAAAGGCCGCGACGAAAAGGTAAATGTCCATCGCGCTCCAACGCGCCTGGGCCGCGATGAACATCGGGATGATCAGCAACGGAGTGCAGACGTAAAGAATCAGATCCCGCCAACTGCTGAGAATCCACAGGTTAGGCTTTCGTGCCACCGCCGGTGCGGTCGGGACAGTCTGCGGAGGTGAAAACGCGGTAACGTGCTGCATGCTTTCGGGGGCTGATTTTCCTTAAACGGGCGGGAAGATCAAGGCGAGATTGGGGAGAGGCATTATCAGAGTTCGACCCTGACTGTTCCCTGTACGATCAGATTCGGGCGATTCCCTGATTTCGGCATGTTCGGCAGGCATCGACCATCATCCTTCCTTACTAGTTCCTTGTAATAATGAAGTTGAGGCGGGGGCGGGAATCGAACCCGCGAATAGAGGTTTTGCAGACCCCGACCTT
>JBDUDM010000025.1:0-21684 GCA_040002925.1 Spartobacteria bacterium
CCAACCGATGAAGGCATAAAGACGATTCAAAATGCGCATACGCTTGTCTTTGGGGTCTAACGAGAGACAAGATCAGCGACCGCTCTCCACGGCAAGTCTTCGACTGGCGAGATCGCGTGTCGCTGCAGGTTGCATGTGTCCCTCAAAGGTCGATGTCGATCTATCAATCGCGGTATTGTTGCGCGATGGGCATGCGGCGGCCGACGCCGAACGCGCGCGTCGTTACTCTCAATCCCGGCGCGGCTTGCTCGCGTTTGTATTCGTTGAGATCGACGCGGCGTTGGACCCAACGCACCGTCTTCTCATCGAACCCGTGCGCGATGATGTCGCGTCCGCTCATGTTTTCTTCGACATACAGCCGCAGGATTTCATCGAGTACATCGTAGGGTGGCAGCGTGTCCTGATCGGTCTGGTTCGGCTTCAACTCCGCGCTCGGCGGTTTGTCGATTGTCGATCTTGGAATGATTTCGCGGTCGCGATTGATCCAGCGCGCCAGTTCATAGACGAGCGTTTTCGGCACGTCGCTGATGACGGCAAGTCCGCCGGCCATGTCGCCGTAAATGGTGCAATAGCCGACTGCGAGCTCGCTTTTGTTTCCGGTGGTCAAAAGCAAATGCCCAAACTTATTCGAGAGCGCCATCAAGCTCATTGCGCGCAAACGCGGCTGCATATTTTCCTCGGTCGTGTCTTCCGGAAGTCCGGCGAAGATTTTTTCGAATTGCGCTTTGAATCGGGTGAACGCATCCGCGATCGATATCTCGAGGTAATCGATCCCGAGATTACGCGCGAGGGCCTGCGCATCTTCGACACTGCCGCGCGATGAGTAGGGGCTCGGCATGGCGACCCCGACGACATTTTTCGGGCCTAACGCATTCGCGGCAATGACGGCGACGACAGCGGAGTCGATCCCGCCACTAAGACCGAGAACGGCGGCTTTGAAATTGCACTTGTGCAGATAATCGCGGACGCCGAGGGACAGCGCGCCAAACAAATTCTCAGGCACCGGCGGCTCGTTGAACTCGATCGTATCGGTTGCAGCCGAATCGATGATCGCTTCGTCCTCGCGGAACGGCGCCAACTGCGCGACCAACTCGCCGCGCGAATTCACCACGATGGAATTTCCGTCGAACACGAGCTGGTCGTTTCCGCCGACAGCGTTGCAATAAAAAATTGGGCGTTTATGCACGCGCGCGAGCGCGCCGACCATTTCGCGCCGAATGCTCGGCTTGTGCAAACTGAAAGGCGACGCGCTCAGATTGACGATGATCTCCGCGCCTTGCTCCACTAACGCGCGCACCGGTTCGACATCGTAAAGCGGTCGCGGCAGGTAATGTTCCGTCCAAATATCCTCACAAATTGTGACGCCGATTTTTTTTCCAGCGACCACAAGCGGCGCGACGTGACATTGCGCTTCGAAGTAGCGGTCTTCGTCGAACACGTCATAAGTAGGCAGCAACGACTTGTGCGTTTTCTGGATCGGCTTGCCCGCTTCGAGCAACGCGGCCGCGTTATGAAATGGTTTGCCGCGGTCTTCATTGCGATCGACAAAGCCGACCAGTAAGGCCGCGCCTTCGCGCACGTGCCCGTGCAATTCGCGCAGGATCTCGATCGTCTGCGGAACGAAGCGCGATTTGAAGACGAGGTCCTGCGGCGGGTATCCGGTAATGGCCAGTTCCGGGGTGAGGATCAACTCTGCCCCAGCCGCGGCCAGGCGATCGTAGGCGGCGCGAATCTTCTCAAAATTGCCGCGCAAATCCCCGACGGTCGGATTGAGTTGCGCGAGGCCGATCTTCATTCTGCGTAACGCAGACTATGCGCAACGCCGTCAGCAGCAATCTAGTTTTGCGCGGCAGCTATTTGCCGACTTTGCCGTTCGACACGGCGCGATGCTGGTAGCCTGCGTTCAGCGCGTCGTCAGCGCCTTCCACAAACACTTTGCCCCACTGAATGAGAGAAGCGGCCAAAAATCCGCCGATGGCGCAGAGAATGACCTTTTGCATGAATGTGGCGTGCATCGCCTCTCCAATCAGCACGCCGGGTGCCATTGCCCCTCACCAAAACCCCCATTGGCCACTTTGCATAATCCAGAGGCCGAGCAGCAAATTAGTCGCCGCGTGCGTGACCAAACAGGTCGACAGACTCTTCGTCGAATAAGCAACGCCATTATAAATCGCCCCGGTTAGAATGGCCGCCGGCCAATCCGGAGCCGAATGAGAAAATCCGAAGGCTAGGGTCACGGCCAGAAATGAGAGCCAGGAAAAACTGCCGAACGAAACTTGTTCGAAATCTTCGCGAATGAAATAGCGGAGCAGAAAACCACGCCAGAAGATTTCCTCGACCAAGGGGACCACCACGACGAGGCGGACAAAACGCATGATAACGGTCGGCCAATAGAGTGACGACTGGTTGCCGAAGATCGACATCGGATTGAAACCATTCGTCCGCGGGCCGAAGCCGAAAAAAGCCTGGGGCGAAATCCAAAGCAGAAAAACGACGATACCGATCGCGATCCCGAGGAATGCGCGCTTCGGTCGCGCCATTTCGTAGTCCGCCCAAAAACGGATGACCAACCAACCGCAGACGATCGTTTGAATTGGGTAGATCCAATATTCGCAGTGCGTCAGCCAAATGTGATTGTCGATCTTGTGCAGCGCCTCGACGACCGCGAGAAAGCCGATGAAGACAACCATCGGCAGCGGGTGAGCGATTATTTTCTTTCGAGCGGGCATACGAACTGCAGCTGAAAACTGTCCTCTCGCTACCAACTGCCGATGCTCGACACAAACACAAACGCTCCCGCCCCCTTCAAGGATTTCGATCCCGACCAGCTGACGCGGTTACTGGAACTGGAATTGATTCAGAAACGCGCGGAGTGGAAACAGGCCGGCGCGCGCCATCGCAGTGTGCGAGTTAGCACTTTCGTTTTTCTCTTCCTCCTCATCATCGGAAGCGTGGTCGCGTTCTGCATGATGTCGGCCAAGCTCAGCGAACAACGTTCCAGGCTCGACCGCACCGGAAGCGAGTTTGCCCGGCGAGTGATTGTCGATCTTAGCTGAAAGCAGCGGCGTTGCTTAACGCTTCGCTGAATTACCGATCACTTCGACCACAGCGTGGTCTTTCTTGCGCTCGTTGATCACAAAGGTGTTGTTGTCGCCCAATTTTGACCACGGACCGCGCGGCACTTCCTTGAAGTCGACAAACTTCCAATCGGTCACGTCTGTCGGCTTGAGTCCGAGATAATCACGCACCGCCGGCGAGACATCGAGACCCGCGCCTTGGTTCAAATTCGGTTTCGGCCGTTCGTCCCCGAAAACGTATTGCCAATGATCGGTGCGAAACGGGCCGGCGTCTTCCCATTGCGCATAGACGACGCGGTTGCCTTTGCGAATGGCAAGCCAATGTCCCTTGCAGGTCGAGAACCCCGGACCTTGATAAGCCGCTTTGAACCACGGCACCACCGTCGGCGCTTCCGGTCGGTGACCTTCGCGCGCCTTATCGTTATACGGAAGCGCGCAATAAAATGGGTTTTGCCGCGGCGTAAACTTTACCGGCGCATAATGACTGCGACGTTCTGGCTTCGGATCATCGAATCCTCCGTAACTTCCGGTCCAATCTTTGTCCCATGAGCTGCAACGGTTCGGGGTCGGATTATTTCCGCTCGGCTCTTCGCCGACCCAAAACACCGTCGTCACGATGTCGCTCTTCCAGGAAAAACTTTGCGATCCCTTGGCGGCGCCGCCTTTGAGGTGACGCAGCGCAACCGCGAGCGAGTCCGCGCCGACGAGAATACTTTGCGAAAGCTTGTCGGATTGTTTCGCCGCTTTTGGTTTCGAAGTGGTCGCTTTGACTGGCGCTGATTCGGCAAACAGCGGCGCGGCCGATGTCAGCAGAGCGAAAACGATATGAAAAATAATAACAGGTTTCATTGCGAAAAATTCAACGGCGCATCGCGCCGGGATGGAGAGAAGGGTCTCTATAACCTATTCGAACAAAGCAGGCTTTGTGCGCGTAACCCGGCCCCAAGTAAATGGCGCTAAGAAAAAGCGTGCCCTAACGTCGCTACTTAGCTCCCTCCGTCAACAGGCTTTTCGCTTCCTGTTGGTTTCGTTAGTGTAGGCGCGTGAGCGGCACTCGCCTCATCCTTCTCGCAATTCTCTCGGCGTCGCCGGCTTGGGCGGATGCTCCTCCGTCCGCAAGATCGACATCTACTCCCCACGAAATCACGATCGTTTTTTGGAATCTCCGCTGGTTTCCTGGCACGCGCCCGAACGCGAACGAGTCCGAGCAAACGCGGCAGATCGACGCCGTCCACGACGACGTCGTGAAATTGAATGCGGACGTTGTCGGCATGGAAGAAGTGCGCGATTTCACGCAAGCCGGTGTCGCCGTGCAACCGCTCCCCGGATTCAAAGTCGATGTCTGTGCAAATTTTCCCCCGCGCGAAGGCCAGAAAGAGACGCAGCAAGTCGCCATCGCCAGTCGCCTGGATCCGTTAAGCGCGTGGGCCGAAGGATGGAAAACCGCGGGCGCGATGACGCCGCCGCGTGGGTTCGCTTTTGCCGCTTACGATGTTGGGCCGCGCCAATTCCTTCTCGTCTACGGCGTCCATTTCAAAAGCAATCGCGGCGATATCCGCGAGAACGTGCCGATGCGACAGGAATCAATGCGACAACTGATCGCACATATCAAAGCGATGGAGAACGCCTACGCAAAACTCGGGAACATCACCTGGATCGTCGGCGGAGATTTCAATACGTCGCTCGATGATAAACGGTTCGCCCCCGAAACGACGCTGCGCAGCCTGCTGAATGCCGGCTTCTCCTGGACGTGGCAAAATGTTCCGCTCGCGCAACGAACGACCTTGCCGCCGGATCGCGATTTTCCGCCGGCGTGCTTCGATCACATTTTTTATCGTGGCGCGACTTTGCAGAAAGCCTGGGTCGCGGAAACTTCCGCGCAATCGAGCGATCATCGCGCGGTGGTCGCTACTTTTGCGCTGCCGTCCGCGGAAAAGTAGTTGTCGATCTTAGTCCAGGAATTTTCCCGGATTTAGAATTCCATTGGGATCGAGCAATCGTTTCAACTGCTGGTGAAGTTCGCGCGAGACATCGCTCGTCGCTTCCGGCCACCAGCGTTTTTTGGCGAGGCCGATCCCATGTTCGCCCGTGATCACCCCACCCCAGGCCAGCACTTGTGCGAATAATTCATCGAGCGCGCGATCAACTTTTTCCCGCACCGCCGGATCATCGTAATTATCTGCCATGATGTTCACATGGACGTTGCCGTCGCCGGCATGGCCGAAGCAGGCAATTGGGAATCCGTGTTTTGCCTGCAACTTTTCCGCGAACTCGACAAGATCGACAATGCGACTTCGGGGAACCACCACGTCCTGGTTCAACTTCGTTAGGCCAGTCGCGCGCAGGGAATTACTGAATTCGCGGCGAAGCGCCCACAGCTTTCCGCAATCCTCTTCCCCTGTCGCCAGCTCCAGCGCGTTCGGATTTTTCCGCGCCAGCAATTCGCGCACAGCGGCCGCTTCGCTGCGCACGCTCTCTTCCTGGCCGTCAAGATCGACAAGTAAATGTGCGCTGCCTTCCGGTACGATGGCCTTGCCGATTTTTTCGCGCGCAGCCTTGAGCGTGAAACTGTCCGCGATCTCCAGCGACGAAGGCAAAAAGCCGGCCGCGAAAATTTCCTGCACTGCGGCTGCGGCCTCGCCCATGGTCGCAAATGCCGCCGATAAAGTTGCGCGGGCCGGTGGCAGCGGAAGCAAACGCAGCGTGATCTCGGTCACAACCCCGAGCATTCCTTCCGAGCCGACGAACAATCCGAGCAGATTGAATCCGGTTTTGTTTTTATGAACGCGCCCGCCCGTCCGCAGCACCTCACCATTCGCGAGCACGACCTCCAAACCGATGACGTAATTGCGCGTGACTCCGTACTTCAAACAACGCGGCCCACCGGCATTCGTCCCGACATTGCCGCCGATGCTGCAATCTTTCATGCTGGCCGGATCGGGCGGATAGAAAAGTTTTTGAGCGCGCACCGCCGCTTTTAGATCCGCAGTGATCACACCCGGCTCGACGATGGCAATCGCATCGGCGAAATGAATTTCCTTGATCCGATTCATCCGCATCAAGGAAAGCGCGATTCCTTTTCGCGCGGGAACGCAGCCGCCCACATAACCAAATCCCGCGCCGCGCGCGGTCACCGGAATTTTTTCCCGCGAAGCAAACTTCAGCAGCTTCGAAACATCACTTGTCGATCTTGCAAAAACGACGACCTCGGGCGTCTCCGCCGCGAACCATTTGTCGCCGCTGTGAGCAGCAAGGGTTTCGGCATCGTCGGCGACGATTTCGTCGCCTAACAACTTTCGCAGATCGTCTGCGATCACATTCCCATGATCTGATAACCGCCGTCGACGTAAATGACTTGCCCGGTGATGGCCGCGGCACCATCACTCGCTAGAAAAACCCCGGTCGAGCCGAGCTCTTCGCCTGTGCAGGAACGATGAAGCGGCGCGCGGTCCTCATAATGTTTCATCATCTGCATCAAACCACTTACCCCACGGGCGGCCAGCGTGTTCATCGGACCCGCCGAAATACAATTCACGCGAATCTTTTTCGTTCCGAGATTGTGGGCGAGATAACGCGTGCTCGCTTCGAGCGATGCCTTGGCTACGCCCATCACGTTATATCCTGGCACGACTTTTTCCGCTCCGTAATAGGTCATCGAGATAATGCTGCCGCCATTCGCCATGAACGGCGCGACGGCGCGGGATAAGGCGACCAGCGAGTAGGCGCTGATGTCGTGCGCGGTGGCAAAAGCTTCGCGGCTGGTGTTGAGAAACTCGCCCTGCAGCGCTTCCTTCGGCGCGAACGCGACCGAATGCAGCATAAGATCGACATGCTCGGTCTGGCTCTTTACCTGTTCGAAAAATTTTGCGATGTCGTCGTCGCTCGAAACGTCGCACGGGTAGCGCGGCGTCTGCTCGCCGAATTCGCTAACGAGTTCCTCGACGTTCTCTTTCAATCGCTCGCCTTGATAATTGAAAATCAATTTAGCGCCGGCGGCCGCCCACGCTTTCGCGATTGCCCACGCGATGCTGCGTTTGTTCGCGACGCCGAAGACGACGCCTGTTTTTCCGGTCAGGACTTGTGGAGTCATAGACCCGGTGACGATACCTGCATTTCGAGCATCGCAAACCCGCGACGCTTTCGATAAATTCGAGGCATGAACGCCCGATTCGCTTTTCTTTTCCTCGCGCTCGTAACATCGACAATCAACGCGCAGACCAACGCGCCGGCTCTCAGCGACGTTCTCTTCAAAAACTTCAAAGCGCGCTCGATCGGCCCGGCGGTGATGGGCGGCCGCGTCATGGATATCGCTATCGATCCGCGCAATCCCTCAACGTTTTACGTCGGCCTCGCCACCGGCGGACTTTTCAAGACCGGCGATAACGGAGTCACCTTCGATCCGATTTTCGACAAGGAAGCGGTCCAATCGATCGGCGCGGTCGCGGTCGCACCGTCCGATCCGGATGTGGTTTGGGTGGGGAGCGGTGAAGCGAGCGATCGGAATTCGGCTGAATGGGGCAACGGTGTGTACCGTTCGACTGACGGCGGCGGCACTTGGAAAAACGTCGGCCTGAAAGACAGTCGCGCGATTGCGCGAGTGGTGGTCGATCCTCGCAAGGCGGAAACGGCGTATGTCGCGGCGCACGGAAATCTTTGGGCCGATGGAGGCGAGCGCGGTTTGTTCAAGACAACGGACGGCGGCGCAACTTGGAAACTGATTTTGCAAGCGGCGGCGCCGCACAACGCGCGGACGGGTTGCAGCGATGTGATTGTCGATCCAACAAATCCGGAAATTATTTACGCCGCGCTATACGCACGGCAACGCACGCCCTGGTCATTCACCTACGGCGTCAACGCGACTGGTGGTGAAGACGTCGGCGGAATTTTCAAAAGCACGAACGGCGGCGGCAGTTGGAAAAAACTCGCGGGTGGTCTGCCTAACCAAACCGGACGCATCGGTCTTTCGCTTTGCGCAAGCAACCCGAAGATCGTGATGGCGGTCGTGCAAAGCGACGAAGCTGGCGCGAATGATTTCAGCGACATTCATAGCCGCGCGGGCGGCGTCTTTCGTTCCGAAGACAGCGGTGAGAAATGGACGCGGATGAGCGCAATCACGCCGCGGTCGTTTTATTTTAGCCAGATTCGGATCGATCCGGCTAACGACAAACGCGTTTACGTGCTCGGTTACGCGTTGCTCGCGTCCGACGACGGCGGAAAAAATTTCCGCGAAGATTTATCGGAGAAACTTCATCCGGACATGCACGCGCTCGCCATTCAGCCGGGCAGCGCGCCGGCGCCAAATCCGCCGAAACCGGAGGACAAAAACAAACCGGCTCCGTCATCGGTGTGCCAGCGTCTGCTCGTTGGCAATGACGGCGGCGTTTATCAAAGTTACGCCGGCGGCAAAGGCTGGGAGCATCTCAATCGTATTCCGGCGGGCGAGTTCTACCGGATTTCACTCGACGATTCGAAACCGAATTACCGGATCGCCGGCGGTTTGCAGGACAATTGCGATTGGGTCGGGCCGAGCGCGGTCCAGAGCAAGGAAGGCATCCGGCATTCGGATTGGACGCCGATGAGTGGGTCAGACGGATTCTACGTCGTGTTCGATGCGCAGGATCGCGATACGTTTTACGGCGCGAGCCAGGGTGGAGAAGTTTATCGCTTCAACACGCGCACCGGCGAGAGTCGCTCGCTCAAACCGCAACCGCCCGAAGGCCAGCCGCGTTTTCGATTTCATTGGAATTCGCCGCTCTTTGCCAGCCGGCATAAGCCCGGCGTGATTTATTTCGCGGGTAACTACGTTTACCGCCTAACGGATCGCGCTGAGCGTTACCAGATCATCAGTCCGGATTTAACCCGCAACGATCCGGCGCGAACGACGGCTACTGGCAGCGGCGCGGAATATTACGGCGTTATTTATTCGCTGGCGGAGTCGCCGGTGAAGGCGGGCGTGCTTTGGGCCGGAACGGATGACGGGCGTTTGTGGATGACGGACAACGACGGCGCGAAATGGAACGAGCTGACCGAGAACTTGCCCGAGCCCGCGCGCGGTCAGTGGATCGTGCGAATCGAACCAGGACATGTCGATCTTAACGTGGCTTATGTGGCGACGAGCGCTTATCGCTCAGGTGACGATCGGCCGACGATCCTGCGAACGGGCGATGCGGGCAAGACCTGGCAAAACATCACCGGCGATTTGCCGGCGAATGCCGCGGTCGAAGTCGTCCGCGAAGATCCTGGTAATCCGCGATTGCTCTACGCCGGAACGCATTTCGGTTTGTTCGCTTCGTTCGATCAGGGAGCGCACTGGAACCGGATCGCGGACATGCCTTCGTTGCGCGTGGATGACTTGCAGATTCATGAGCGTACTGGCGATCTCGTGATCGCGACGCACGGCCGCAGTCTGGCGGTGCTCGATGATGCGCGACCGTTGCGTGAACTCACGGCCGATGTGATCGCGAAACCGGCGCACCTGTTCAGCATTCGTCCCGCGCTCGGCGCGTATCTCTTACCAGGATTCGCCGAGTGGAACGGCAAGGGTGTTTATCGCGGCACCAATCCGCCGGAAGGAGCGCTGCTGACCGTGTGGGTAAAAGAGTTCACCGGCGATGAAATCAAAATCAAAATCACGAATGCCGCGGGCTCGCCCGTGGCAAACTTAAAAGCGCCCGGCGTCGCGGGACTAACGAGACTCAATTGGGACCTGCGCCCTACCAAAGATGTGACCACCGAATATGGCGGCGACGATCCGAAGAAGTTATTGCCGGCGGGCGATTACGCCGCGGATTTAAGTTTCGGGCAAACCAAAGCGACGCAGAAATTCCACGTCGACATCGCCGAAGGAATTACGCAGCGATAATCAGCACGCGATGGCGTGACGGCGGCAAACGCCGCTCAGCATTTCCCAGAGCGCATCGAGCACGCGAGCGACGGACGCGCGCACGTTGTCGATATTGTGATTGTCGATCTTGGAGCTCAGCATTTCGCGCTCGGCCGCCGAATGTTCGCGATCAGCTTCGATATGCACGGTGAAGTATTCGTAATGTTTCGGATCGTTGAAGCCGTAATGCTTTTTCAATCCGTCGATCTTCGATTCGCAGATCGTTGGGATCTGGCTCTCGTATGCGTAAAGCGCCGCCAGACCTTCCGATGTCGATCTTTCACCGCACACTGACCGGAAGGTGTCGATCAGGTTAACGGTCTCCGGTTGTTTTTCCGTCTGCGCAAGATCGACATCTTGCACGCCCAAGCCTTCGGCGAACGTCACCCAAAGCTCGGGGTGATTGGGCGAGCCGGCTTCTTCGTCGACCAGATTATCGAGCAATTGTTTCCGCGTCGGCTGATCGTCGCACTTCGAATGCACGGCCGAGAGATAAGTCGGAAACGCGACGACGTGATGATAGTATTGCCGCGCGTAATCCGTCAGTGCCTCTTTGCTCAATTCCCCGCGCGTCCACGCGAGATAAAACGGATGCTTCAGCAGATGTTTCTCCGCAATGTCGTTGTCGATCTTATCGAGATGTTTGTTCATAAAATTCCTTCGTTGCGAGATTCTATAGTTGATCGTTCGCGTTACGCCGAGCGCAAAATGTGTTTGATGCCGCGGATGGGGATGACGACCCAGTCGGGGCGATTGTTTAGTTCGTAGCCGATTTCGTAGACGGCTTTGTCGAGCAAATAGGCTTCGAGGAGGATTTGCAGGTCGTCGGTGTTTTTGGGGACGAAGACGGCGCCGGCGGTGGTCGTTAGGTAACTTTGCAGGAAGACGCTGCTCATTTGGCGATACCAGAGATCGGCCCAACGCTCGAGAAACGGGACGTCTTCGCTGCGCATGGCCGGTTGCCAAAGCGCGCTGTAGGCGGCGTATTGGAATGACCGCATCATCCCAGCGACGTCGCGCAAGGGCGAGCGCTTGAGTTTACGCTCGCTCAACGGCCGCGCTGGTTCTCCTTCGAAATCGAGAATGACGAAATCTTTTCCAGTGTAGAGGACCTGGCCGAGATGGTAATCGCCGTGAATGCGAATCTTGGCGGCGTTCGCATGTCGATCTAACAGGCGTTTCTCGCGCTCGAGAATTTCCGGTTCGGCGGCGAGAACTTCGCGCGCTTCTTCGCGAAACTTTTCCGGGACATCGTCGATCTTCTTTTCCAGAAGCTCGGTAGTACGGCGAAGCAACGCGCGCATGGATTGAAACACGGACCGCTGCGCCATGGCGTTAAAAGACTCGGGCGCGAACGAGCGATCATCCTGAGTGGAGGCGAGCGCGAGATGCAATTCGCCGGTGCGTTGCCCGAGCAGCTTCGCTTTTTCGGGATAGATGCCGCCGAGCAATTCATCGAGGAGAACGCCGGCGGGCGCGCCTTCAATCTGCAAATCAGCTTTCCGGCCAAGCACGCGCTCGTAAAAACGGCCGACTGAATCCAGAGTCAACGTCCAGGCGTCGCCTTCGCTTGCGACGGCGTTTTGCAAAAGACAAACGACGGTCGGCTCGGATTTGCCGCGGCGATATTCGATCGCGCCGCCGAATGCGGGGACGTTCGCGAAATTCGTCCGATCGGTCAGGAAGCGCGTGACTTCGACATCGGGATTCACTCCGTCTTCAAGCTTTCGGTAAAGCTTTAGGAAATATTTATTTTCAAACAACATCGACGAGTTGCTTTGTTCGCCGCTGAGAACATGTGACGTGGCCGCCACCGGTCCCGCGTTTTCCGTCAGTGCTTTGCCTGACGTTCCGACGAGCTCGCCATTGCGCCCTTTCGCCCGATGACCATGCGCGATGGTATCGAACAGCTGAGACCGGAATTTACTGTCCCACACGGCGTCGTAGAGAATGGCTCCGTCGGAACTTTCGAAACGCGCGATGATCGCGTTCGGCGCGCTCTGCGAAATCTTTTGCGCGGCCGCGCCGGATGCGATGGTGACCGGCAAAGCGTACGATTCGGTCGGACCGTCGAGGTAGCTCACCTCCACGAACCAAAACTGCGCGCTGTCCTTATCCGCTGAGATAGGCGGCTGCTCGGTTACGCGCATGTCGCGAATCGTTCGCGCCTTCGCGCCGAACCAGCGACAGTTCCGAATATAATCGGGCAAAACGTCGCGTTCGAATTGCGCGCGTTGGCCATTGGCGAGCAGCGTTGATAAATCGGGCGCGACATTCAACGTCGGCACTTCGCGTTTTTTCGTGCCACGCGGCGGCTCCGCCTTTGGTTGCAACACAAACCAGTAGTAGTTATGCGGCCCAAGCGTGATCGTGTAGGCCGCCCGCTTCTTGATTACCGGAAAGCGATTGCGACTGAACATTTCCACCGGCACACAGCCGGAGTGACCCGTTAGGTCGAGCTCGGCCGATTGCGCGAAGCGGGAGAGATTCACCACGACGAGAACTGTTTCGTCTTCGTGCTTGCGCAAAAACGCTAGCACCTTCGCGTTATCGGGATAAAGAAACTCGAGCGTGCCGCGCGAGAAAGCCTTGAAATTTTTGCGCATGGCGATGACGCGGCGCATCCACCAGAGCAGCGAGGATAAATTCTTTTGCTGATTCTCGACGTTGGTCGCTTCGTAGTGATACTCCGGATCGATGATGATCGGCAGGAGCAAGCGCTGCGGATTCGCTTTGGAAAAGCCGGCATTGCGATCCGGGCTCCATTGCATCGGCGTGCGACAACCATTGCGATCGCCAAGATAAATATTGTCGCCCATCCCGATCTCGTCGCCGTAATAAACGACCGGCGTTCCGGGCATGGAGAAGAGCATGGTGTTGAGCAGCTCGATTTTGCGGCGGCTGTTCGCGAGCAACGGCGCCAGGCGACGGCGAATGCCGAGATTGATGCGCGCGGTCGGATCGGTCGCGTAGACGCGCCACATGTAATCGCGCTCCTCGTCCGTCACCATTTCGAGCGTGAGCTCGTCGTGATTGCGCAGGAACATGGCCCATTGGCAATTCTCCGGAATGGCGGGCGTTTGATCGAGAATGTCGATAATCGGAAACCGATCTTCCATTTGCAGCGACATGAACATCCGCGGCATGAGCGGGAAGTGGAAATTCATGTGCGACTCGTCGCCGTCGCCAAAATATGCGACCGCGTCTTCGGGCCATTGATTCGCTTCCGCCAGCAACATGCGGCCGGGAAACTTAAGATCGACATGGGCACGCAATTTTTTCAGGTAGACATGCGTTTCCGCTAAATTTTCGCAGCTGGTGCCTTCGCGCTCGTAAAGATAGGGCACCGCGTCGAGACGCAGTCCGTCAACGCCCATCTCCAACCAGTAATCGCAAACTTTCTCGACTGCTTCGTGCACCGCGGGATTGTCGAAATTTAGATCAGGCTGATGCGAATAGAAGCGATGCCAGTAGTACGCTTTCGCCACCGGATCCCACGCCCAATTCGATGTCTCGAAATCTTTAAAGATAATGCGCGCGTCCGCGTACTTCTCCGGCGTGTCGCTCCAGACATAGAAGTCGCGCTCAGGCGAACCGGGCGGCGCTTTTCGCGATTTCTGAAACCAGGGATTCTGATCGGAGGTATGATTAATCACCAATTCGGTAATCACGCGCAGACCGCGTTCATGCGCCGCGCTGAGAAACGCGCGGAAATCGTCGAGCGTTCCGTAGTTTGGATTTACGTCGTAATAATCGGCGATGTCGTAGCCGTCATCGCGCAATGGCGAGGGATAAAACGGCAGTAACCACACTGCGGTAACGCCAAGCTCCTGGAGGTAGTCGAGCTTCTGGATCAGCCCGCGAAAATCACCGATGCCGTCGCTATCGCTATCGTGAAAAGTTTTGACGTGCAGCTGATAGATGATCGCGTCCTTGTACCAAAGATCGACATGTTCGCCCTGCGGTTCCGCCATGGCGCTAACTCTGGGTGCACAATCAGCGCGCGGCAAGTTGTCGATCTCGCCGCCGGACGAGTCCGTCCGACTGGCGGACTTGCCTACGCAAAGCGGCCTCGCCTCCATTCCGGACGGCGAGGCCGCGTAAGAGTTTGGGCGCGAACTACCGAGTGTGCGCGAGCATGACCTGGCTAGAGACGCACTCCCATCGCTCGCCTTTCATCACCCACGTGTCGGTCCAGATATACGAGCGGTTGAACGATCTTCCGTCTTTCGTTTTGCCGACTTCCTTCGCTGTCCCATTGGCGACGACAACATTCGCTCCATGCGCGCGCACGGTCAGACCGCTGTTTTTCGCGGATGAATACGCATCGCTGTCGCTCTTAAATTCTTTGACCAACGCCGATTTGTTCATCCGTTTGCCCTTCGATGAAACGCCGATGAAATCTTCCGACACTCGTGCCTGAACGAATGACGCGTCCTTCTTCATCACTGATGCTTCCCATTCGTTTTCCAGACGCTTCACGTTTGATTCTGGATTGCCCTTATCTGGCCCGCTCGACATTTTGGACGAAGAAGATTCCTCTGTTTTCTCGGTCGACATGGTTTTCTTTTTCGAAGTAGCCGGTGCGGAATCGGCCGCGGCATCCTTCTTCTCGGTCGACTTCTCGGTGGTCGTCGCCGTGGTCTTCGATTTCGCCGCGGCCGTAGCCGAAGGGCTCGGCGACGGGCTGCTATCGCGCAAGCTCGACGGCGCTTCTACTAACGGCGCCGCCTTGTCTTCAACCAACGGCGCCGAGCTCGGGCTCGGGCTGGCGCTCTCAGTTTCATCCTGCGCGCGCAGCGTGGTAACGACGCTCAAAGCGGCAATGGCGAATAACGTGACGATCGATTTCATTTTTGAATCTCTGGTTAGGATTTGAAGGAGCGATGCTATTTGCGGCCTTGAGCAAGGGTCAAGGCTTTATCGGTTACCGCGAGATCGACCGATATCTTGTCTGGTGATTGCCCGGCGCTTGGTTGTAGGATGGTGATGTGGATCTTGGGTTCACGGCATGAGTCAAAAATTAGGAAACGGGATTAACCTCGAGGTCGAGGAGGATGAGTCGCCGCGTTCGCCCGCGGTCGCTCCAGCTTTGGAACCCGGTGCGGCGACCGATCTCGAGCTCATGCTCGGCATCCAGGCGGAAGACCCCGAAGCGCTCTCGCAACTCTACGACCGTTACAATGGCATACTCAAAGCTCTGATCTTGCGGGTCATCCACAACGAAGCGGAGGCGGACGATTTGTTGCAGGAGATCTTTATGGAAATCTGGAACCAGGCGAAAAACTTTTCTCCCCAAAAAGGGAAGCCGCTTGGCTGGATGGTGACCCTGGCTCGCCGCCGGGCCATCGATGGTCTGCGTAAAAAGCAGGCTTACGCCCGGGCCGGAGAGCGTTTACAAGCCGAGACCGAGCAGCAGCCCGACGCGTGGGTGCAGAACACGACCGAGGACGAAATCAACCTCAGCGACACCCGCGTCCACCTCCGCCGCGTGCTCCGATCTATCCCCCTGCCCCAGCAGCAGGCGATAGAATTAGCATTTTTTCGCGGTATGAGTCAGCGCGAAATCGCCGCAGATACGAATACACCGTTAGGTACTGTTAAGACTCGGCTCGAATTGGGCCTCAAAAAAGTCTATGACGGCCTAAAGGAGTTGAAAGATGAGCTTTGAGGAATTTCAGAACCGATCGCGTCTCTATGTCATAGGGGCGCTTGAGTCGGACGAGGTCGAGGACTTCGAGGAGGCGCGGAAGGAATTCGGGCAGAAAGGCGAAGACGTCATCGCCGAATGCTACGCACTCCACGAAGCTTTTGCCTTGAGTCTGCGTCCGGCGAAATCCTCGGCCGCGATTAAAGATCGCCTGATGTCGATGGTGCGCGAACGCTCGTCGCACCACTAATTTAGTCGCGGCTGCCGTATCCGCAGATTTCGCGCAGGATCAACTCCTGCAGAAAGCCGTAGAAATTTACCTGGAACAAACTGAGATCGCGCCGCGAGCCCAACGGTGATCGATAATGGTCGCCCAGTTCGCTCTCGGTGAAATCATTCGTGGCGGCGATGGCCAGCCGCGCCTGATTGAGAGCGTTGAGCCACGCATCGGCGTGCTCCGCCGGGATTTTGAACGAGCGATTCGCAAACGCCTTCTCGTTTCCGCACAACTGCTTCAGGTCCGACGCCACCGTTTCGGTGGACGATTGAAATAGTCGCTGCAACTCCGGCTGCACATACAGCTTCCATTCCTGATGGATTCCCTTTTCGCTCTCGGCCGCGGGCGCGCTATAAATGCGCGCCTTCGCGCGGGGCGAATCTTGCGCCGTTGCACTTTCGGGAATCTGTCGAAGAAGCTCCGCGAGAAATGGGTCCAGCTCGGAAATTTCGAGCGCATTTTCGCGGCGGCAGATTTCCATGTCAGTCCGTCTTCTCGAGCGTGGCCAGCAAAAGATAGCCGTGCAGTTGTTGCACGTACAACTCCGCTCGCTCCCGCACCCCGCTCCACAAAATTGACCGACCAAGCTGATGCACTTCCAGCATGTGCTTTTCCGCCTGCGTCCGCTGAAGGCCAAAGACGCGTTGGAAAACCATTGTCACATACGTCATCAAATTGACCGGATCGTTGTGCACCACCACCTGCCACGGAAGATCGACATCTTCCTTCGTCCGCGATTCCTGCTCGATCACCGGCAGGTCGATCGTCGTCGTCGGATTGCCGTTGGACATGAGCGTCGTTAACGAACCTTCGTCCATGCAAAACGCTAACATACCACCTGCTCAGTTCAACGAGCCATCCGCGCCAATATTTTCTCCTGCGTTTGCCGCATTCGGCGCGCTTCGGCCGGAGTGCGATCGTCGAAGTCATGCAAGTGCAGCAATCCGTGAATGAGGCAGAGCTGAAGCTCCCGGATCAATGAATTGCCGAACCGGCGCGCATTTTTCCGCGCCGTTTCGACACTGATGAAAATCTCGCCGTGATCGAACGTGATCACATCCGTCGGTCCGTCCTGATGAAGGAATTGTCGATGTAACGCCGTCATTCGGCGATCGGAGATTAGCAGCACCGATACTTCCTCGAGCTGGCGCAATGTCGTCGTCTTTTTCGGTTGAATCGCCAGCACCGCGCCGATCACTCCGCTAAGCGCAGAAACATTCACGCGGATCGCGCGCTGCAATTTTCGAACGGTAATTCGCGGGCTGTCCGTCATGAATGCCTCGCAAGATCGACATGTTTAAGCAGCGAGTAGAGCAGTTCCATGCGCGGGACCTTCGCGCCGGCCGCGACCGCGCGCCGCAAAGGCTCACCCCAGATCGCTTCGATCTCCAACGGCTTGCCCGCTTCGAAATCGAGCAGCGTCGACGGTTTGTACGCGCCCATCTCCTCAGTGCGCTCTATTTGTTCGGCGGCGGCAGATTGTTCGAGAGAGAATCCGCAACGATTCGCCGCGTCGATCACCTCCTCCATCGTCGCCAGCGTCGATGCGCGGAGAGTTGCGTCCGCCAGAATCGCCGCCGTGTCCGCGCTGCCCGCTAAGATCGACAATCCATTGAACGGGATATTCCAAACCAGTTTTCGCCAACGTTCCAGCGCAAGATTTTCCGCGACTTTGCATTCCACGCCGGCTTCCTGAAAAAGCGCCTCGATCTCGCGCGTTCGCGGCAGCGGCGGCCGATCAAACTCGCCGATGATAAGGTGACCGCGATCGTACCGCTCAATCACCGTCCGCGAAATTCGACTGAGGCAAATAAAACAGAGACCAGCCATGACGCGCTCCGCTCCGAAATGTTTCGCGAGAAATTCTTCGTTTCCCAATCCGTTCTGCAGCGTCATCAGCATCGTCTCGTCGCCTAACAACGACGGGATAAGATCGACAAGGTGTTCGTTCGCCGTCGCCTTCAGCGCGATCAAGACCAAGTCGCACACACCCATCTCCTTGGTGGTGTCGTAAACATTCAACTTCGAGATCCGAACATCTTCATCCGGGCCGCTCAGACGCAAGCCTTCGCGGCGCATTCCCGCCAAGTCGCCGCGCATCAGAAAATGCACATCCTGTCCGGCGGCCGCGAGCTTGCCTCCGTAATAACCGCCGATCGCGCCGCTGCCGACGACGCCGATACGAAAAGGTGTCGGCATTTAACGATTTAGAGATTTAGAGAGTGAGCGATTGGACTTCGCGGTAGCGAGCGACGATGAAAAAATCTTTAAGAGCTCTTCACATTCTGCCATCAGCGGCTCGACTGTTTTCATCCTGATCAAGTCTGATTCAACCAATACTTCAAACCAAAAGAGAGTTTCGTCCGCTTCTTCGGCCACGATGCTGATCTTTGAAACGAAATCGGCATTAGAGCGTGCTCGACAACTAGCGCGATAATTGGCCGCTAGGGAAGTTCCCGAACGCAAGAACTGCCGGCCTACGATCCGCGAAGCTTCATCTTTGGGGAGTCGCGCGAAGGCTTTGATTACACGAACGGCGAATTTCTTCGTCCTATCCTGGAGCTGTTTAGCTCGAATCAGTGTGCTCATACCTCAATCGTTAAATCACTAATTCGTTAACTCCTTTCACGCCGGCGGTCGCGATTCCGATTGGAAATTTCGCGTGATCAGCCGCGCGCCTTTATTGAACGTGAAATAGTTCCAGGCCCATTGCAGAAATACCGCCACGCGATTGCGGAAGCCGATGAGATAAAAAATGTGGAGAAACAGCCACGCCATCCAGGCGATGAGCCCGCTGAAATGGATGAACTTCAAATCGGCGACGGCTTTGTTCCGACCGATCGTCGCCATGCTGCCCTTGTCCCAATACCAGAACCGGCGCGGTTTTTCGCCGTCGATCATCGCCAGAATATTGCGCGCGGCGTGACGCCCTTGCTGCATCGCGACTGGCGAAACACCCGGAAGCGGCTGGCTGGATTCGTGCGTAAAATTTGCGAGATCGCCAATTACCTGAACCTCCGGATGCGCTTGAATCGTTAGGTCGCTATTCACCATCACCCGGCCCGCTTTATCAACCGGCACCCCGAGCGTGCGACCGACCGGCGAGGCGTTGTTCCCGGCCGCCCAGATTTTCACGCGGCACGGAATAAATTCATCGCCCACTTGCAGACCGGCCTCGGTCAAATTCGTGGCATGCACGCCGGTGTGAACTTCCACGCCAAGATCGACAAGTTGCTTCATCGCGCTGATCCGCAGGTCTTCCGGGAACGATGCCAGCACGCGCGGCTCGCCTTCCACCAAGACCACGCGCGTCTGCGAAGGATCAATGTGCCGAAAATCTTTCGCCAGCGTGTAACGCGCGATCTCCGTGATCGCTCCCGCCATTTCCACACCGGTCGGTCCGCCGCCGATAATCACAAACGTCATCGCCGCTTTGCGCGCTGCTTCGTCGGTGATTTTTTCGGCGTACTCATACGCCATCAGAATGCGCCGCCGCACTTCGACCGCGTCCTCGAGACTCTTCAAACCCGGTGCGAGCTTTTCCCATTCGGGATGTCCGAAGTAGGAATGGCGCGCGCCCGTGGCGAGAATGAGGAAATCATAATCGAGCTCGCCATCGACCATCCGCACTTTCTTAAGATCGACATCGACCGATTGCACTTCGCCGAGGATCACTTCCATGTTTTTGCATTCGCTCAGAATCGCGCGGATCGGCGCGGCGATATCGGCCGGAGAAAGTGCGGCGGTTGCCACCTGATAAAGCAACGGTTGGAAGAGATGATAGTTGGTGCGGTCGATCACCGTGACGCGCACATCTTCACAGGCCAGTTTTTCCGCCGCGGCCAAACCGCCAAAGCCAGCGCCGACAATTATGACTCGCGGTTTTTGGTTCGGCGTTGCTTCCATGCAGCAGAATTGTAGGGCGTTTCTGCGAAACGCCAATCACCAGGTTCTGCCGCCAGAGACGGCGGCAGCTACAACAAACAATTTGTCATCGACCCCGCGCGAATTATCTTTCGCGCCTTATGCCGAAGCCCATTTCCCGCAGCAAAACTCGCAAAGCGGTCGCGAAACGTTTCAAGATCACGGGGACTGGGAAAGTCCTGCGCTCGCAAGCATCGAAGCGTCACCTCATGTCGTCGAAAAATGCGAAGAAGAAACGGCAATTGAGCAAGACGGCGCAGGTGCATAAAACGGACGTGGCGCGGATTAAATCCAATCTACCCTACGGTTAGGCCGAAGCGTCGTTGTCGATCTAACGAAAGTCCGGCGGCGGACCTTCGTCCGGCAGCCGCTTGATCGTTGTCGTTTTGGTCGTGGTCGTAGTCGTGGTATTGCGCAGCATCACTTCGCGCGAATCGGGCGCGGGCTCCGGACTGTAGAGGTCGCGCCGATTAGCCAGAGTCGTACAGGAAATCTGCGCGAACGCGCATGCCGAAATAGAGCCACTTCACTCGGCTATGCAAGCAGACGGGTCGAGTCGTGTCGAGGTTGCACGATGTCAATCTTGCACGAACTTTTGTCTCCGTCAGGGGCTATGGACTGAGGACTTACGAACCCCGCCAGGGCAGGAATGCAGCAACGGTAGTCTGATTCTCCTTGCCGTAGTTCTCTGGCGGACTTTTTTTGAAACTTCTCAAAGTCAAAACGGTCCGGTTCGCGCAGGTGATGGAAAAAGCCGGTGCGCCGGTCGTTTACACGCTGTGGCAAAAACCGGCGCAAGATCGACATCTTCAATCGCACATCAAAAATAATCGCGTGATGACGATTCAAAGAAACGACGGCGGATCGGAATTCGGCATGGTGGGATTCAAAGAGCAGAAGGGCGTGAGTTATCTCGCGTTTCCAAAATCGCTGAAGCGTTTCGCGAATAGCCGCATCGTCGGGATTAAATGGGACCTGGTGAAATCGAAATGAACGACGACGAACGGATGCGTTACTCCCGCCAGCTGATGATGCCGGAAGTCGGGCCCGCTGGACAGGAGCGCATCAATGCGGCGCGCGTGTTATGCATCGGCGCGGGCGGACTCGGTTCGCCGGCCGCGCTTTATCTCGCCGCCGCCGGAGTCGGCACGCTCGGCCTGGTCGACTTCGACAATGTCGATCTTAGCAACTTGCAGCGACAAATTCTGCACGGCACCAAAGACGTCGGCCGCAAGAAAGTGGAATCGGCCGCGGAGCGGTTACGCGATATGAACCCGAAGATCGACATCGAAGCGCACGATGCGCGTTTCACCAGCGCGAACGCGCGGGAGCTGGTCGCTCGCTACGATATCGTGGTCGATGGTTCCGATAATTTTCCGACACGCTATTTGTCGAACGATGTTTGCGTTTGGGAAAAAAAACCAAATGTCTACGGCTCGGTGTTTCGTTTCGAGGGGCAGAGCACGGTGTTCGCGCCTCATCTCGCGGGCCCGTGTTATCGCTGCTTGTTTCCGGAACCACCGCCGCCCGGGACCGTCCCTAATTGCGCCGAAGCCGGCGTGCTCGGTATCGTTCCGGGCATCATCGGGCTCATCCAAGCAACGGAGACGCTCAAATTAATTCTGGGTGCCGGCGAATCGTTGACCGGACGACTACTTCACTTCGATGCGTTGAAGATGAAGTTCCGAGAATTCAATGTCCGGCGTGATCCGCAGTGTCCGGTTTGCGGTGACGCGCCCACCATCACCGAGCCGATCGATTACGAACAATTTTGCAACGCGCGACCGAGAGCGGCCACAAGCATTCGCACGCTGTCCGTGCAGGACTTGAAATCCAAATTGGCGAAAAACGAAGCTGTGTTGATTGTCGATGT
>JBDUDM010000096.1:0-6435 GCA_040002925.1 Spartobacteria bacterium
TGGTGCCGTGGAAATTTTTGTCGTTGGCGAGGTCGGCCAGCATCGGGAAACCGCACGTCCCGCCGGCCGCGAGCTGCACCGGTCGCTTGCCCAACGTTTTTTGCAATTCGTCAAGATCGAGATCGAACCACGCGCGCGAATCGCCGATGATGACGATCGATTCCGGATTCACTTTCCGGCGCGTTGCGGTCCAAAGATCTTCGTTGTCGTTCAACGTCGGACCGTATCCGATCGAGCGGACATAAATTTCCCAAGCTGTCGCCGCGGCGATGACGATCAGCACGACGATGACAGTGATACCGCGCCAGGGCAGGAGCGGAATCGGCCGCTCAAATTCCAGCGGAGGACCGCCGTGCACACTCTCCGCCGGCGTCGGTTTTCGGAAAAACAAACGCGGGAGTCGCAGGATGCGTTTAAAATTGGAAGTAGATGAAGGCATTACTGTTTCCTTGAGTCAAAATAATGGCGCAGGCCATGAGCGCCCAAACCGCGGTGACCATCCAGCGCGGCAGACGAGTCACCGCCACCTCGATGCTGCTGTCGCGCAATGCGCAATGGGCGAGGATCATCCCGAGCGTAACGAGACCGACCTGCAACATTTCGCGCGTGGAAAGAATGGCTTCGCCATGCGCGTGTCGACCAAACATGCCGCTGAGCATGCGCGAGGCGATCGTGAAATCGGAGGCCCGGAAAAATACCCACGCGATGCAAACCGCGCAGTAGGTCGCGATGCCAGCGAGGACTCGCACGGCCATCGTATTCGCCCACGCTTTGTCTTCGAACAAACCGCGACAAACGCGTTCGACGACGAGATAAGAGCCATGGAGCAAACCCCACACAACGAAAGTCCACGCCGCGCCGTGCCAGAGGCCTCCGAGAAACATGACGATGACGAGATTAATGGCTGCGCGCATCGGGCGGACCTGATTCCCGCCCAGCGGAATGTAGAGGTAATCGCGCAAAAATGTCGAAAGCGAGATATGCCAGCGCCGCCAGAAATCGGAGAAGCCGATGGCCGCGTAGGGAAATCGAAAATTATCCTTCAGATGAAAACCGAGACACAGCGCCGCGCCGATCGCACAAGTTGAATAGCCGGCGAAATCAAAAAAGATTTGTCCGGCAAAAGCAATTACGCCGAGCCATGAATCGAGCGCGATGAGCGGACCGGCGTAACCAAAGACGCGATCGGCCGAACCGGCGAGAAGCGTGTCGGCGAGGACGATTTTTTCGAACAAGCCCATCGTCATCAGGGCCAGGCCCCAGAGAAACTGACCGGTGCGGCGCATCGGCGGATGGACCAGTTGCGGCAAAAAATCACCCGCGCGCACGATTGGTCCGGCCACCAGCTGCGGGAAAAAGGAAACGGCGAGAACGAAATCGCGCAGCGATTTCGTCGGCTGCAAGACGCCGCGATAAATATCGAGCGTGTAGGAGAGCGAGTGAAACGTGTAAAACGAAATGCCGACCGGCAAGAGAATGTCGAGATGCGGTGGATGATAAATGATGCCGATGCGCGCGAGCAGCCATTGGAAATTCTCGAGCAGAAAATTCCCATATTTAAAAAAGCCGAGCATGCTCAGATTCATGCAGACGCTCGCGACTAACCAGCGACGACGTGACTGTCCTTCTTTCGCCTTCGCCATTTGCCGGCCGAGCCAGAAATCCATCGCCGTCGTGGAAAATAGCAGCGCGGCGAAAGGCGGATTCCACGCGCCGTAAAAAATGTAGCTCGCGGTCACGAGCAAATTCTTGCGTGCCGTCCACGAGCGGATGCTCCAGTACAGGGTTACCACCACAGTGAAGAAGACGACGAAGGTGAGCGAATTAAACAGCATCGGACCCAACGTTGCCTATCTACTCTTCGTCGCGACGACAAGTCGTTTCGGCTTACCCGCGACGCGGTGCAATGGCGCGAACATTTTGGCCGTCGTGAGTCTTCGGTTATAACATCAGATGCGCATCCGCGAATTTGAGTCCGAGCTTTGGCTGCCGCGGGAACGCGAAGAAGTGTTCGAGTTTTTTTCCGACGCGGCCAATCTGGAGGCGATCACCCCGCCGTGGCTAAAATTCCAGACCACGACGTCTGCTAAGATCGACATGCACGCGGGGACGTTGATCGACTATCGGCTGCGCGTTCATGGAATCCCGCTGCGCTGGCGCACAGAGATCAAGGTGTGGGATCCGCCGGCGCGTTTTGTCGACGAGCAGATTCGCGGGCCGTATCGGCAGTGGATTCACGAGCATACTTTCGAGCCGCGCGATGGCGGAACCCTGATTCGGGATCGTGTTCGCTACGCGGTGCCGTTCGATTTCCTGACGCACCGGTTGCTAGTCCGGCCTGATATCGAACAAATCTTTGCCTATCGAACCAAAACCTTGCGCGCGCTCTTCGCGCCGACAGGGCGGCGGCATGACCCGGGCGATCAAGCGGATGATGAAAAAAGTGAAGGGATAAGGCTCGCCTAACGTCGAAAGCTCACGTAGCAAGCTTTACGCTGAGTTTATGAGACGGCTTTTTCGCATATTCATCATTACGTTGTCGATCTTGTGGGCGGCGTTTCGGACGCCCGAAGTTCAAGCGGGTCCGTTCGTCGATTTCTTCAAGAACATCCGCGATGCGATCACCCATCCGGAAAGGGATGCGGGCCGTCATCGGAACAGTCGCAAACGCACCGCCACGACGCGACGCACTGCGGGCGCACCAGTTAAAGGCGCGTCCAAGCAAAAAAACCTTCGCGTGGCCACAGCCGCGCCGACCGGGATAGATCGAAAAGCCAGTTTGCGCTACGGCACTCCGGTTCCCGGCAAGCAGGGTTTTGTCACCAGTCCCTTCGCGCCGGATGGCGGTTTTATCGACGTCCGCGGTTTTCCTCCCGGAACGGAAGTGAAAGACCCCTACAGCGGGAAAATCTTCCTGACGCCCTGACTAATCACGCGCAAAGAGTTTGAAGAGCGATCAGTCTTACGGCACAATGGCGTCCACCGATAATATGTTGAAGGGAAAAATCATCGTTGGATTAATCGCGGGCGGTTTGTTCGCGCAGGTCGCGCAAGCGACTGATCCGGTGGGAGATTTTTTTAAGCGCGTCGGCAATTCATTCAAGAACGCCGGCAAACAACCCGCGCCACGGCGCACGACATCGAAGACCGGCGGGAAGCGCGCGGGCGAGAAGGGCGCGCCGAATGCGAGCCCATCGCCAGGTGCGGAAATTCTCGCAGGCGCGCCAACTCCATCCGCGACACCGGTACCGACGCCGTCGGCGCGTCGGGCTTCCGCCGTCACCGCGACCAAAGATGCGAAGCGCGATGCTCCTTACGGAATTCCGGTGCCGGGCAAAGATGGATTCGTGACCAGTCCATTTGCGCCGGACGCGGGCATGGTGGACGTGCGGGACTTTCCGAAAGGAACGGAAGTCAAAGATCCTTACACCGGAAAAATTTTCCTGCGGCCCTAACCACTCGCCGCAAGATCGACATCTACTTCTCGGCGGGCTCGATCCCATCGAGCGTTTCGTAAAGTCGATGGGTGTCGACCGGCTTCGTCAGGTGAAAACTAAAACCGGCTTGCCTACTGCGCTGGACATCCGCGTCCATCCCATAACCGCTCAACGCAATTCCGACCGTGCGAGGACTGTCGCGGAACGCCTCCATCACTTCATAGCCGTTTCCGTCCGGCAAACCGAGGTCGCTGATGACGACATCGAAGGTCATGATTCGTCTGAGCGCCAGCGCCGCCGCTTTCGTGTGCGCCAGCTCAACGCGATGTCCGCGTTTACGGAGCAGACGCAGCATTAACGCCGCGGTCGCGAGATGATCTTCCACCAGCAAAATTCGGCGAGGATCGCGCTTGATCGGAATTGATCCAGCGGAGTCGCCCAGACTGGTGTCGGGCCGAACGGCCAGGTCGAACTCGACCGTGAAACAAGCGCCCGTGCCCAGGCCACCGCTTTCCGCTTTGATCGTTCCGTCATGCATATCGACGAGCGCTTTTGAAATCGCCAGCCCGAGGCCGAGCCCGCCGAACTGAGGATTGATCTCGACGTCGCCCTGTTCGAAAGCGTTGAAGATTTTCGGCAGCGCATCGGCGGCGATGCCACGACCGGTGTCGATTACTTCGACTCGAAGTTTTGACCCGGGTTCGTTCCGAGTCGCAATGCGAATGCGACCACTTGGCGGCGTGAATTTCACCGCGTTGCGAATCAGGTTCCAAAAGACCTGCTGAATGCGCGCAGGATCGACATCGATATGATATCGACGGGCGGCCAGATCGAGCGTGACTCTGGCTTGGGCGATGGCCGAATGACCGCGCGCTACGACGACCGCTTCTTCAAGAAGTTCGTGCGCATTCACGATCTTTCGCTGCAACTGGACTTTGCCGTTGGCGATGCCGGTAAGATCGAGAAGGTCATCGATGAGCTTACCTTCGAGTTCGACATTCCGGCGGATCATGGAAATGTCGGCGCGAATCTCCGGCGGCAAATTCGGATCGGACTCGAGCGCGCTCGCCGCCATCAAGACCGGATTGAGTGGTGTCCGCAGCTCGTGACTAAGGACCGCGAGAAATCGGTCTTTGGCCGCGTTTGCGCGCTGAGCGTCGGCGAGACTCGCGCGTAATTCGCGACGCGCCTTGTCGAGCGATGCGGCCAACAGCCGGGCCTGATTCGCGATCTGTTTCGCCAGCGCGGTCTGCCCTTCGGAAAAACTCGCAGTGCGTTCGCCGTTCAGCGCCGCCGCGATCAGTGGAGAAAGCACGCAGATGTCGATCGCTTCCTCCTGTTTCGGATTACCACCGAGGAAGACCAGCACCGACCCGTCATCGGCCGAGAGTCCGGTGGCTTCGATTGTCGATCTTTCATCCGGGAATTGCAGCGTGGCCTTATGAAAAGGAATTTGCGTGCAGGTCTGTAGAAATTGCTGCCACGCTTTCCCGTTAGGCAAAGTCTGCTGAAATCCCGGCGCCGGCAGCAGCACGTCGAGTTCGCGGTCGCGAATGAAAACGAGAAGATCTTCCGCGCCCGCTCGCGCCGCCAACGCCTTCGCCGCCGTGGTCCGAGTTCCGGCCTCCGTTAGGCCGGCGATCAGGGAAAGGAGGCCAGTGTGCGGATCGGCTAAACGTTCACGAAGGAAGGACGCAAACAACGGCGGTGCAGTTGTGGAAGCCGTTGAATTGCCCTTCGGTTCTGGCGACTTGTCCATACGTATTGCATCCCGCGAACTGCGTCGACCCCAGCACTTGTCGGAGCGCGTCTAACTCAATCCCAAAATCGCGGCCGAGGCGAAGCCGGGTCGCCACGCAGTCAAAAAACAATGCCACCTGCGGTTGATGCCCATGTAATTGTTCGACCGCCGCTTTGGTCGCGTTGGCCGCGGCATCCCGGGCCGATTCCGCGTCGGTGCTCATGATACAAACGGAAGCGCCGACTGGAATTTCGGCTGCGCACAAAACCGATCCATCCGGATTCACCGCCAGAGGCACGCGCAGTTTATGGCCGTTGCCGGTATCGATGCCGATGATGTTGTGCAGGAAAAATGGCAGCGGATCGCTTCGATCGAATTTCTGCCCTGTCTGTTTTGCGTGATCCTCGAAGACTTCCAAAACGGGGGCTGCATTTAGACTAACGAGCACTGCGCCCTTGGATTCCGTTACTCGCATTGGCGGGGTCGCCGGCGACCAGCCATGGCGAACGCCGATCCCGATCGGTTTTTGCGAAATAATTTCCAAGGCGATGGCCGCGTCGGTCGCAAATTCGTCATTCAAAAAAACCTGAGTGCGCTTAAAATTCGCGTCGTCACCCGCGCCGCCGCCGAAGAATTGGTGATTGCCGCCGCTGATCAACGTGAGCTCTTCGATCAATTCATCCGCGTGTCCTGCTAGTGCGTCCGTTAAAATTAGGGCCGCGCAATATTCTTTCGAAGCTTCCTTGTTGCAGCGAAAGTTCGCGGCCATGTCTTCGGCCGCTTTTCGGCGATCGCTCGTGATCCCGCGTCCGATACCGGCGGTAAATTGAAGCTGCGATGATTTAATCGCGACCGCGCAAGCCTTGCCTTCGCCTTGCGTTTCGCTGGTGAATTCACCAGCGGACGAACAGCCGACGGTTACTTTCGCTTTGGTGCGGTCCTGCACGGCCTTGACCAAAACCGGGGCGTCGTACTTCGGCGACACGAAAAGAATCAGCGCATCGGGAGCGCCCGAAAGTGATTGCACGATCTGATCGCCCAGTTGTCTTCCGGCTTCCGCGCTATCCGCATCGGAAGTGTAGACGACGGCGGTTTCAGTTTTTCCAGAACTCATTCGACGAAGACGGTCGGCTATCGCGTTGAACTCGCAAGGCGCGATGTCGATCTTACGAGCAACGCGTCAGGCCGTGCCGATCATGACGATCGGTCCTTCGCGTTTCGGCACACCGCCTTCGCGCTCCAGACTGATGGCGAATG
>JBDUDM010000026.1:0-20957 GCA_040002925.1 Spartobacteria bacterium
TCTTGCGAATCTGTTTGCTCTTGGTGTTACCCATCGCCACATCGAGCTCTTTGTTCAGCTTGATCAGATCGATTTCGCTCAACAGCTTCTTGATCGCTTCCGCGCCCATGCCAGCGGTGAAATCTTCGCCGTACTGCTCCTGGGCCTCGCGATATTCGCCTTCGTTCAGCAATTGTCCCCGCGTTAACGCCGTCTTGCCCGGATCGATGACGATGTAGTCTTCATAATAGATGACGCGCTCGAGTTGGCGGGCGCTCATGTCGAGCATGAGTCCGATGCGCGACGGCATGCACTTGTAAAACCAGATGTGCGAAACCGGCACGGCCAATTCGATGTGACCCATGCGTTCGCGGCGAACGCGCGCGAGCGTTACTTCTACGCCGCAACGGTCGCAGATGACGCCCTTGTGTTTAATGCGCTTGTATTTTCCGCACGAGCATTCCCAATCACGCGTCGGTCCAAAGATTCGTTCGCAGAACAATCCTCCCTTTTCCGGCTTGAATGTCCGGTAATTGATCGTCTCGGGATTTTTGACTTCGCCTTTGCTCCACGAGCGCATGGTGTCGCTCGAAGCGACGCCGATGGCGACTTGGTCAAAACCCACGGGGCGTTCTTCGCCCACTAACTCACGCCAGGAATGTTCGTTCATTAATTCTCCAGATGTAGATGTCGATCTTGCAAATTGTTAGGCCACGTCAAAGACGCTTTGCGGAGCCTGGCCGCCGACTTTTACGTCGAGACCAAGGCTCTGCATTTCTTTGATGAGCACGTTGAAAGATTCAGGTGTCCCCGCTTCGAGCGAATTGTCGCCCTTCACGATGGATTCGTAGATGCGCGTGCGACCCTGCACGTCGTCGGATTTCACGGTCAGCAATTCCTGTAACGTGTAAGCAGCGCCGTAAGCTTCCAGCGCCCAGACTTCCATTTCGCCGAAACGTTGACCGCCGTATTGCGCCTTGCCGCCGAGCGGCTGTTGCGTGACGAGCGAGTACGGTCCGACCGCGCGAGCGTGGATTTTGTCCGCGACCAAATGGCCGAGCTTCATCATATAGATGTAGCCAACGACGACTTCCTGATCGAACGCGTCGCCGGAGCGACCGTCAAACAGAAGCGATTTGCCGGTCTCCTGCACCCACGAGAAACCTTCCTTCTTCTTCGCATCGACAAGGTACTCGCGAATCTTCTTCTCCTGAATTCCGTCGAACACTGGCGTAGCGACCTTGAAGCCGAGCGCTTTCGCGGCGACGCCCAAGTGCGTCTCCAGCACCTGACCGACGTTCATACGGCTCGGCACGCCCAACGGATTGAGCACGATCTCAACCGGCGTTCCGTCCGCGAGATAAGGCATGTCTTCTTCCGGCACGATCCGCGCGACCACACCCTTGTTGCCGTGACGGCCGGCCATTTTATCGCCGACGGAAAGCTTGCGCTTGCTCGCAATGTATACTTTGACCTGTTTGATGATGCCGGGATCGATATCGTCCCCGCTCTCGACCCGATCCATCGCGCGTTCGCGTTCGAGTTCGAGTTCCGCAAATTTGTGCTCGTACGAAGCAATGATCTCGCGGATCTTGTTCCGAATCGGACTCGGATCGATTTCGATATGATCGTGAACGATCGCAAGTTTACGCAGGAGCGTCTTCGTGATCTTGCGATTGGCCGGGATAATGATTTCGCCTGTCTGCGCGTTCACTACATCGAGAGGGATTTTTTCTCCCAGCAGGATGTTCGAAAGTGAATCGGTTAGTTGCTCCGTTAGCTCGTCATGTTTCTTGCGATTGTCTTCCGTGATCGACTTGATCTGTTTCTTCGTCTCCGTTGGAGTCAGCTTTTCCCGCGAAACTTCATGGCGTGACGAAACCTTAACGTCCATAACGATGCCGTAAGTGCCGGACGGGACAGTGAGCGACGTGTCTTTAACGTCCGCCGCTTTCTCGCCGAAAATCGCGCGGAGCAAACGCTCTTCGGGCGCCAACTCGGTTTCGCTCTTCGGCGTGATTTTGCCGACGAGAATGTCGCCCGGCTTCATTTCCGCGCCGACGCGGACCACGCCGTCGGGTCCGAGATTGCGCAAAGCCTCTTCACTGACATTCGGAATGTCTCGCGTGATTTCTTCTGGACCCAGTTTGGTGTCGCGTGCGCCGATCTCGAACTCATCGATGTGGATGGAAGTGTAAATATCCTCCTTCACCACCTTCTCCGAAATCATGATCGCGTCTTCGAAGTTGTAACCATTCCAAGGCATGAACGCGACGAGCACGTTACGGCCAAGCGCGAGCTCGCCGTGATCCGTGTTTGGTCCGTCTGCGATGACCTGGCCGCGTTTCACATGCTGGCCCTTTTTCACGATCGGCTTCTGATTCACGCAGGTGCCCGCGTTCGAGCGCATGAACTTCCGCAATTCATAAACCTGAATGCCGGCTGCGATGTCGGTCTTCAGTTTCTTTCGGCTTTCCGGAATGTGGCCGTCTTTCGTTACCACGATTTGATCCGCGGTGACCGAAGCAACTTTGCCGGCCTCGGTTGCGATCAAAACCGCATGCGAATCACGCGCCACTTTTCCTTCGAGCCCTGTGCCCACGAGCGGTGATTCCGAAACAATCAGCGGAACACCCTGGCGTTGCATGTTCGAACCCATCAGCGCGCGGTTCGCGTCATCATGTTCCAGGAACGGAATCAATCCGGCGGCGACCGAAACGAGCTGCTTCGGCGACACGTCCATGTAGTGAACTTTCGACGGCTCGACTTCCAAAAAGTCGCCGCGATAACGGACCGAAACTTTTTCGCTGGTGAAATGACCGCGGCCATCGACCGTTGCATTAGCCTGCGCGACGAGATAATTCTCTTCGCGATCGCCCGTGAGATAATCGATCGCATCGGTAACGCGACCATTAGTTACTTTGCGGTAAGGCGTTTCGATGAAACCAAATTCGTTGATGCGCGCAAAGGTCGACATCGAACTGATGAGACCGATGTTCGGACCTTCCGGCGTCTCGATCGGACAAATGCGTCCGTAGTGCGATGGATGAACGTCGCGCACTTCGAAGCCCGCACGATCACGCGACAGACCACCTGGCCCGAGCGCGGACAACCGCCGTTTGTGCGTCAACTCCGCCAACGGATTCGTTTGATCCATGAACTGCGACAGCTGCGAACGGCCGAAGAAATCGCGGATCACCGCGCTGAGCGCTTTCGGATTAATCAACTTCTGCGGCGTCATGCCGTCGACATTGATGTCGAACAAAGTCATGCGCTCTTTTACGAGACGCTCCGTGCGCGCGAGACCGACGCGGCATTGATTCGCGAGCAATTCGCCAACCGTCCGAACGCGACGGCTTCCGAGATGATCGATGTCATCGAGCGTGCCTTCGCCGCGGCGCAGACTGATCAGGTACTTGATCGCCGCAATGAAATCTTTGTCCGTCAGAATGCGCTCCGTAAGATCGACATCGATGCCCAACTTCTGATTCAGCTTGTAACGTCCAACCCGTCCGAGATCGTACTTCTTCGGATCGAAAAACAGTCGCTTAAGTAATGCGCGCGCATTCGCCACCGTCGGCGGATCGCCAGGGCGCAGTCGCCGATAAATATCCTTGAGCGCTTCCTCCTGATCGTGCGCCGGATCTTTCTTCAGCGCCTTCACGACCGTGTCATCATTCGAGATGTCGATCACCTTCGCTTCTTTGATCCCGAGCTTCATGATCTCGCGAACCGTCGCGAGCGTGAGCGGCTCGAAAGCACGCGCCACCGTCACTTCGCCATCGCGCACTTCCGCGGTGAGAACTTTCGTGGCCAGCACTTCTTCGTCGAGCTTCTCGCTCAACTTGAGATTGTCGACCGTGTAAAAAAGTTTGATCACCTCTTCGTCCGAGCCATAGCCAAGCGCGCGCAGAAAAGTCGTCGCCAAAAACTTCCGCCGCCGTTTCCGACGATCGAGGTAGATATAAAGAAGATCGGCGGTATCGAATTGCACTTCGATCCAGGAACCACGATCCGGAATAATCCGGAAACTGTAGAGCACCTTGCCGTTGAGATGGATGCTCGACTCGAACGCGATGCCCGGTGAGCGATGCAGCTGCGAGACCACCACGCGCTCGGCGCCGTTAATAACGAATGTTCCTTGCGGAGTCATGAGCGGAATTTCGCCCATGTAAACTTTCTCTTCCTTCGTCCCGCGTTCTTCACGCAATTGAAACGTCACGTGCAAAGGGGCACTGAAAGTCTGCCCTTCACGCTGCGCCTCAAGGGCGCTGAGCTTCGGTTCGCCGATTTCGTAATGACTGAAATCGAGGACCGCTTTTTCATCGTAGCTCTCGATTGGGAAAACTTCTTTAAAGACTGCCTGCAGACCGTTGGTCTTACGTTTGGAGAACGGCACATCCTTCTGCAGAAAATCTACATAGGAATTAAGTTGGACCTCGATGAGGTTTGGCGGCTCGATGGCCTCCTTGATGCTGCCGAAATGAATACGTTCTGCCCGTTCTGACATAGAATTATTCCTTCTCCAAACGCTGGGACCCGCGCCGCTTGGTCGGACGACGCGAGACTTCTGGGGTTTACGGCTTCAGCCGAGTGCGAAGGCGACAAAAATGGCAGCGAATCGGCGGTCTGTCAAACTGACCTCCACCGTTCCGTTGCCTACCTAAAATGTTTTCGTCGTCCGCGCGGTTAAAAATAAATCAACCTATCTACACTATCTTTAACGAAGAAGAGTTCTGCCACGACTCCTCGTCGCATGCAAGAACAAATCTTCGCGCGAGCGATTGTCGATCTTGTCTCGCAAGATCGACAATCAACTCGAATGCAAAAAATTGACTACTTGATTTCGACCTTCGCGCCGGCCGCTTCGATCTTTTTCTTGATCTCTTCGGCTTCCGCTTTGGTCACGCCTTCTTTGAGTGTCTTGGGAGCGCCCTCAACCAGCGCCTTCGCTTCCGCTAATCCGAGCCCCGGGACCGCGCCGCGAACTTCCTTAATCACGCCGATCTTGTTCGAACCCATTTCTTTCAAGATGACTTCAAAGGTCGTTTTCTCTTCGGCCGCTGGTGCCGCCGCACCGCCCGCTGCTGGCGCTGCCGCTGCTGCGACCGGAGCCGCTGCGCTCACGCCCCATTTTTCTTCAAGTTGTTTTACCAATCCGGCAATCTCGAGAACGGTCAGGCCGCTGAGTTGCTCCACCATTTTGTCTGTATCAGCCATTTTATTTTCCTTGGTTCGCCGCCTCCGAAAGCCTCCGGAGAATTAAATCCCGCAGCCGCGGGATCGGACATTTGTTTGGTTACTCGTCCGGCAGCCGCCGGACGAAATTCTTTTATCCAGCCGCCTCCGGAGTTTGTTCTTCCTTCTTTGTCTCAGGCTCAGGTGCGGCTTCTGGAATCGTTTCCGCTTTCGGCTCTTCCGATTTTGCTTCTGGCGCTGCTGCAATTTCCGGGGCCGCCTCAGGTTTCGGCGCCTCTTGCACTTCCGCCGCGACGGGAGCAGCCGCTTCTGTCGGAGCGGGAGTCGGCGGCTCTACTTTCGGCTCAGGTTCCGCCGGCATCTTGCTCGCCTTGGCATTCAACAACCTGGCAAAAGCGGAACCCGGCTCATTCAGTACCCGAACCAGTTTCGTCGCCGGCATCAATAGCAATCCAAGCAATTGCGACAACAAGACTTCACGCGATGGCAATTCCGCCAGCGCTTCGACTTCCTTCGTCGACAAGATCGCCTTGTCGATGATTCCAATCTTGAGCGCCGCTATTTTAAATTCAGCCGCAAAAGTTTTCAGGATCTTCGCGATCGGCGCGGCATCTTTCTCGCCCGTCACCACCGCGGTCTGACCGGTCAACTGCTCGGCCACATCCGGCAAACCGGAATCGCTGATCGCGCGTCGCAGAAAGCTGTTTTTCACCACGTGCACTTCCGCGCCGCTAGCCGCGAGACGCGTCCGCAGATCGGCGAAATGATTAACGTTCATCCGCTGGTAATCGGTCACGAGCACGAACGGCGACTTGCTCAGTTTCTCAGACAAATCGGAAACGATGCTGGTTTTTTCGGGTCTCATATTGTCGATCTTACGATTGTCGATCTTGCCCTAAACAGTCAGATACGGTGAAGGGTCGACGTGAATTCCGGGCGACATCGTTGCACTCAAAGTCATCGCTTCCAAATAGCGACCCTTCGCCGTGGCGGGGCGCGCACGAACGACTGCATCGATGACGGCGTTTCCGTTTTCGACCAGCGCTTTTTCTTCGAACGAAAATTTTCCAACCGGCACGGCGACGTTGCCGTTCTTATCAAGCTTGAACTCGACGCGGCCGGCCTTCACTTCCTGCACTGCTTTCGCCGTATCGTCAGTGACTGTTCCGGTTTTCGGATTCGGCATTAAGCCGCGCGGTCCTAAAACTTTTCCGAGCTTGCGCACTTCCGCCATCGCTGCCGGCGTTGAAACCGCGACATCAAAATCCTGAAAACCTTCCTGGCATTTTTGGATCATGTCCTTGAAGCCGACATATTCCGCGCCTGCGTCTTTGGCCGCTTTGGCCGCTGCGCCTTCCGCGAAAACGAGCACGCGCACTTGTTTGCCGCTCCCGTGCGGAAGAGGACAAGTGCCGCGCACCATCTGATCGGATTGTTTCGGATCGACCCCCAGTCGAATCGACACCGTCACGGTCTGATCGAATTTGGTCGGCGGAAATTTCTTCAGCGTCGCGACCGCATCATTCAGGTTGTACGATTTGCGGCGATCCAGTTGCTCAGCCGCAGCGCGATAACGTTTGCTTCGATTTTCTTGCATGGTTTGATGCAGTTCAAACGCCTGTTCCATTTTGGAATCGAGGCTCCTGCTTGTTTTCAGCCGAGGTAATCCGCGGCCGGATGTGCAGACTATCGGTCATTTTAGCATTGTCAAAGCCGATTTCGTCCTGGTAAAACCACTGGTTATGAACAACACCGTAGTTTATAGATTATCAATCCTCTGCGCGGCCGGTCTCGCCTGCGGCTCTGTTTCCGGTCGGCCCCTCGATTTCAAGGAAGTCTCGCTCCTCGTGCGAGCGCATGAAAGCGAAGCTTCCATCAACGATGAAGTTTCACATCGCAAGCTAATGCAGCCTTGATCCGACCAACAAGAAACCTCTCTGAAATCGCAGGGCGCGAGCGATTCGTTAGTCTCATCGCTGCGCAGTTCCACCATCGCTTCCAAGGAAGAGGTCGCTGCGGCGGAAAGATCGACATCTACTCGTGCCAGGAATGCGGGCGGGCGATGCGATGGCGCAACCGCAGGGTCCGCGCGTGCATGTTTTCAACGTCGCGTTTGGCCATCCCGTTAACCTCAGTCAATGGGGCGGACTTGATTACGAGATCGCGTTCTATTCTTATCAGCAGGCTAGCGAAGACTACATCCAGCCAGCGTTTGTCGATCCCGTCGGCACCCGCACGGTCGTGAATCGCACCATTCCTCTGATCCGCGAAGGCGAAGCGTTTACGCAGGATTTTTATCCGCGCAACGAAGTGCGCAGTTTCCGCTACACGCCCTACGACGCGCGCAACGATCAGCGCGACCGTCTCTTTAATTTTAGCGATTCGGTGACGGTGAGTTCCTATTCAATCGGCCGGCCGACCCGCATCGACTGGGACAATCCCATCTTCGTCGACGGACAGCCCTACACCTTTTATCCGGCCTACGGAGCCGGCGGCGTTTCGCTTTATTATATCGGGCGCGCCAGCGACACGAGCGCGACCGTCGCGGTGATACAACACCGCGGTTGATTCGGTGGAAGAGCCGCGCGTCGGCGTTTAGTTCGCGAACGCCGACGCCGGCACCTCCGATGTCGATCTTGCAGCGGTCGGCGTGGCCGGACCGTTGCGGATAATCTTGCCTTCCTTCATCACGAACGAGACGCGTTCGGTCGCGGTGATGTCGGCGGTGGGATCGCCCGGCATTCCGATGATGTCCGCGAGTTTTCCTTTCTCGATCGTGCCCAACTTCGCCGCGATGCCGAAAAGCTCCGCACAATTCGAGGTGCCGGCTTTCAACGCTTCGATCGGCGCCATTCCCAAATCGACCATTAGCTTAAACTCCTTCGCGTTTTGGCCGTGCGGGAAAACGGCGGCGTCTGTGCCTAACGAAATCTTCACGCCGATTTTGACAGCGTTCCGAAACATGTCCGATCGCGCCGCCGTCGCCGCCTTCGCCTTGGCCTGAAGCGGCGCAGGGTAATTGTCGATCTTGCCCATGATCCATTCCGACGCCATCAACGTCGGCGTGAGAAATGTCCCTTTGTTTTTCATCAACGTGAGCGTCTCCGGCTTCAAAAACGAACCGTGCTCGATCGAATCGACTCCAGCTTCGATTGCTTCCTTCGCGGCCTGATCGCCGTGGCAATGCACCGCCACCTTTTTGCGCAGCCGATGCGTTTCATCTACCAGCGCTGCCATTTCCGGCGGCGTGAATTGCGGCGTATCGACTTCGTCGTTCATCGAGAGGACGCCGCCTGAAACCGCCGCCTTGATCACGTCGGCGCCGTTTTTAATTTCGTATCGCACCGCTTTGCGAATCTCGTCCGGACCATCCACGATGCCGTCGCGATAATCGGGCTCGCGCCCAAACAACATGTCGCGGAAACCCGCGGTGTCATCGAAGTGGCCACCGGTTGCGCCGATTCCATGCGTGGCGACGAGCATGCGCGGACCGACTACGAGCCCTTTGGCAATGGCGTTGCGCAAAGAGACATCGATGAAGTCGAAGGTGTTGGTCGCGCGGCTGCCCAGATCGCGCACGGTCGTAAATCCGGCTTCCACCGTCGCGCGCGCCCACGGCAGCGAGCGAAAAGCCATCGCCGACGCATTCGTCTGCATTTCCTGCAGCCGCCGCTCGTTAAAGTTACCGGAAAAATCGAGAGTGAGATGCGTATGCGCATCCATGAATCCGGGCGACAAAGTTACGTCGCCAAGATCGACAATCTGCGCGCCGGGCGGCTCGGCCAGATTGCTGCCGACATCGGCAATCTTACCGTCTTGTACAATAACAACCGCATTCTGCAAAAGTGTTTTCGATTTTCCGTCGAACAAACGCGCTGCCTTCAACACCACGACAGGCTCCGCCGCGTCAACCAAATGAGAAAGGAACAGCAGCGCGATGACCGGAACGATACGGAAAACGATTCGCATCCTTCTGGTCTAAAAACATTCCGTTCTCGAGGCAAGAAAGAACGTCCTTGTCTCCGTTAGGCGCCTTCGCTTCAATCGCCCAATGAATACTCCACCGCTCGGCTGCGCTCTCTTGCTTGCTCCGGTCGCATTGTTCGCGGCATTCGAAATCGCCGCCCAAACACCTCCGCCTGCACCGAAGCAAACCCCGGCCACGGCCGCGGCCGCCGATTACGATCTTCGCTGGGGCGCAAAGATTCCGATGCGCGATAAAGTCGAGTTAAACGCGACGCTTTATTTTCCGAAAGCAGCGGAAGGCTCTGCCCAAAAGTGGCCCGTCGTCTTTACGCTTACGCCCTACATTTCGGACAGCTATCACGCGCGCGCCGCCTACTTCGCTTCACATGGCTACGCGTTTGCCCTTGTCGATGTACGCGGCCGCGGAAATTCCGCCGGCGAATTTGAACCGTTTGCACAGGAACCGCGCGATGGCCACGACGTCGTCGAGTGGCTTGCGCAACAATCATTCTGCGATGGCAAGGTCGCGATGTGGGGCGGTTCGTATGCCGGGTTCGATCAATGGGCGACCGCGAAAGAATTTCCGCCGCATCTCACCACCATCGTTCCGGCTGCGGCTGCGCATCCGCCGCTCGATTATCCGTCGCTCGATAACGTCGGCGAAACTTACGACGTGCAATGGTTCACCTTCACCAGCGGCAAGACGGGCCAGGCGAATCTTTTCGGCGACACAAAATTTTGGCGCAGCAAATATCTCGATGCCTACAAAAAACACATCGCGTTCAAAACCCTCGACACCTTCGTCGGCAATCCATCGGTAAATTTTCAGCGAATTCTCAAGCATCCGACGTCCGATGCCTACTATGACGCGATGGGTCCGACGGCGGAACAATTCAAGAAGATCGCGCTCCCGATCCTGACCATCACCGGTCAGTACGATGGCGACGAACTGGGCGCGATGACGTTTTATCGCGATCATTTTGCGAATGCTTCGCCCGAAGCGCGCGCGAAACATTTTCTCATCATCGGCCCGTGGGACCACGCCGGCACCCGCACGCCGACAGACGAAGTGGGCGGTGTAAAATTCGGTCTTGGCGCGATTGTCGATCTTAACGACCTCCATCGGCAATGGTACGATTGGACCATGAAGTCCGGCGCCAAACCGGAGTTTCTGAAAGACAAAGTCGCCTATTACGTGCTCGCAGCCGGCAACACCGGCGCAAATGGCGAATGGAAATATGCGGACAACTACGACGCGTTGATCGCAAACCCGCGCAATTTTTATCTCGATTCGAAAGGTGGCGACGTTAATGGCGTCTTTCGCTCCGGCCTGCTCACCGAAACGCAACCGAAGGATGGCGCGGACAAGTTCGTTTACCATCCGCTCGACACTCGGCGCGGTGAAAACGTCGAAGGGATCGACCCCAAAGAAAAAACGGGTGGCCTCGACCAAACCTACGCCTTGAGCATCGGCGACGACGGATTGGTTTATCACACCGACGCTCTGCCCAACGAGACGCCGCTGATCGGTTGCCCGAGCGTGAGCCTCTGGGTTTCAATCGACACCCCCGACACCGATCTCACTGTCGATCTTTCCGAAATCCAACCCGATGGAACCAGCATCGCGCTTTGGAACGACATCCGCCGTTTGCGTTATCGCGAATCGCTCCGGCAGGAAAAGCTGGTCAAGCCGGGCGAGATCGTGAAATGCGATTTCAATCCCGGTCTGTTCGTCGCGCGCCGTTTGATGAAAGGCAGCCGATTGCGGCTGGTCGTTTCCTCATCGAACTCCATCTTCTGGCAGAAAAATTATAACTCCGGCGGGGTAGTCGCGGACGAAACCGCGAAAGATGCGCGCACCGCGCACGTGCAGATTTATCACGACGCCACGCACGCCAGCGCGATTCAACTTCCCCTTCGCTAAGATCGACATGAAGAAGTCATTGTTTGCGGTCATTTTCATCTCCCTCGGCTTGCTCACTGTCCGCGCCGATTCGCTCGAGCAACTGGCGGACGATTTTTGGAAATGGCGCGCGCAATACGCGCCGTTTACCGGCGACGACGTAAATCGCATGGAGCGACCCAACGGAATGCGCGATTGGTCGCGCGCGGCGATGGACACCCGCGCGCAACAGTTTCGCGCGTTCGAAGAGCGTTACCGCAAGATCGACATCGACAAGTGGGAGATCCCGAAAAAGGTTGATCATCAACTGATCGGCTCGGCGCTCGCGCGTGTGCGCTACGAGCTCGAGGTCAACGCGCGCTGGAAACGCGATCCCACTTTCTACATCGAGCAAACGCTCACGGCCGCGGTCGAAACGCTCACTATTCCTCCGCCTTACGATGAAGCGCGCAGCCGTGAAATTCTCGGAAGGATCGACAACATCCCGTCGATTCTGAAGCAGGGCGCCGAGAACTTGAAAAATCCGCCGGCGCCGTTCGCCAGCGTTACCATTCAAAATCTCGACGGCATCCGCGAGCGTCTGCACAAGATGGCGAGCTCGCTCGTAAGATCGACAACTCTCGAGGAAGCAGAATTGAACGCCGCTTGCGATCGCGCGGCGGATGCATTGGAGAAGTTTCAGCAACAGCTGAAGGAGAGACTGTCGACGCTTCCGCAACAAACTGCGCTCGGTCGCGACGCCTATGTTTGGTTTTTGCGCAACGTCGCGCTCATGCCGTTCTCGCCGGAGGAGCTTCTCGCGATGGGACAACAGGAATGGAATCGCGCGGTTGCGTTCGAAGCCTACGAAAAGAACCGGAACAAAGATGTGCCGCCGCTAAAGATCGCGGACAAGATCGACAACTGGATTGCCGACACCGCGACGAAGGAACTGCAGATCCGGAAGTTTCTGGTCGAGCGCGGCATTCTTAGCGTGCCCGATTGGATGCAGCACTACACTTTTCGCGTGATGCCGGAATACTTAAACGTCCTCGGGTTCGGCGAGAACGACGATTTCACTTCGCCGTCACGGCTGAACGAAAACTGCGTTCGCTACATGAACGATCCGTCGCCGAACTCCGGCTATTTTTTCCGCGCGACCGCGCAGGATCCACGGCCGCTCACGGTGCACGAAGGAATTCCCGGTCATTATTTCCAGCTTTGTCTTTCGTGGAAACACGAGGACCCGATTCGACGGCATTACTACGACTCCGGGTCTAACGAAGGCATCGGTTTCTACGCCGAAGAGATGATGTTGCAGGCAGGCCTGTTCGACGACAGCCCGCATACGCGCGAGATCATTTACAATTTCATGCGGCTTCGCGCGCTCCGGGTCGAAGTGGACGTGAAACTCGCGCTCGGCCAATTCACCCTCGAGCAAGCCGCGAAATATCTAGAAGAAAAAGTCCCGATGGATTCCGGAACCGCGCGGCAGGAGGCGATCGCATTCTCGACTGGCCCCGGCCAAGCGATTACGTATCAGATTGGCAAACTTCAGATCACAAAATTCCTCGCCGAAGCACGCATGCAGCAGGGTGAAAAATTCAGCCTCCGCGCATTCCACGATTTCGTCTGGAAAAACGGGAACGTCCCGATCGCATTGCAGCGTTGGGAGTATCTCGGTGGTGGCGCCGAGGTTCAACAATCCATATCCAATTAGTGTCCGAAACACGTTTCGCGAGCCGGGAAACGGCGTTTTTCGTCTCGACGCACGCCGCTTGAATTGAGACGCTCGTTTCGCGCGCTGTGGCAAAGCGCTCGATATGTCGGCTGAGGCACCTACCGATTCTCACCTCGAGATCGCGCACGTTCTGTTCATCGACATCGTCGCTTATTCGAGATCATTAATTAACGAGCAGACGGAGCTGGTAAAACAGCTTAACGAAAAGGTGCGCAGGACGGAAGAATTTCGGACGGCCGATGCCGCTGGAAAATTGATCCGAATCGCGACCGGTGATGGATTGGCGCTGGCTTTTTTCACTAGTCCGGATGCTCCGGTGCGTTGCGCGATACAGCTGAGCGAAATGGTCGGCAAATCACCGGGTCTTCACCTTCGTATGGGGATTCACAGCGGGCCGGTCGATCAGCTCGCCGACGTTAATGAGCAATCCAATCTTGCGGGAGCAGGAATGAACATGGCGCAGCGAGTGATGGATTGTGGTGATGCGGGCCACATTTTGCTGTCCCGGCGTGTGGCCGATGATCTCGCGCAATACGGGAAATGGCAGCCGCACTTACACGATCTTGGCAGGGTCGAGGTCAAGCACGGAGCCAAGATCGACATCGTCAATCTCTACACCGAGAGCGTAGGAAACGCGGCCATTCCCAAGAAAATAGCGGAGATGAAGCAGATCGCCGGCCGGCGTAGGAAAGTGCGAGCGCTGTTCGCGGCCGCGGCTCTGGTCGCCATAATCGGGACGGCGACGTACTTTCTCTTTCAGCGCGCGAAGTCGTTTCGCGAATTAGAGACGCTTCGTTCAAGTGGTTCCGCGAGCATGGACAAATCAATCGCGGTACTTCCGTTCGCCGATCTGAGCCAGGCAAAAGATCAGGAATATTTCTGTGACGGCATGAGCGAGGAGATATTGGAAGCATTGGCGAAAGTCGAGGGTCTGCGCGTCGTGGCCCGGTCTTCGTCGTTTTCTTTTAAGGGCAAGGCACTGGACGTGAGCGAAGTCGGCAAAAAGTTGAATGTCGAAAATGTGCTCGAAGGAAGTCTGCGACGCGACGGGAACCGCTTTCGCATAACGGCGCAGTTAATTAATGCGCGAAACGGTTTTCAGGTTTGGTCAGAAACCTACGAACGCGAATTGCAGAGCGTCTTCGCGCTGCAGGATGAGATCACTCACGCCATCGTCGACGCGCTTAAAATCAAGTTCGCGATTTCGTTCGCGGCCCGCGAGCAGCGTAACCTCGAGGCATACGATCTTTATCTGCAAGGCCTCTATTTTTCGAATAAAGGTAGCGAAGCGGATTTGCGTAACGCGCTCGGTTTTTTCCAACGCGCCCTTGAGAAGGACCCGAAATTTTCGCGCGCTTGGACAGGGATCGCGAAAGTTTGGTTTTTTCTGGCGGATGTCTACGTCAAGCCGCTGGAAGCGTACCCGCAATCAAAAGCGGCGGCTTTGCAGGCGATAGCGCTGGACGAAAAAGATGCCGAAGCGCATTGCTATCTCGGAGAAGCGAAACGGGTCCTCGATTGGGACATCGCGGGCGAGGATGCGGAGTTGAGACGCGCTCTGGAACTCGATCCCAACTCGGCGCCGGCTCATTTTTTTGCGGCGCTGTTGCCGCTCTTTCGCGGCGATGTCGAAGAAGGTCTGAGACTCGTGCTGGAAGCGGAAAAATTGGATCCGATGTCCCCCATCATTAGCTATGTCGCAACCATTGCCTATCTGGCGACCAATCGGGTCGATGACGCGGTCGCAGAGGGACAACGGACGCAGCAACTCGATCCCCATTATTTTTATTTGGATTCAAATCTCGCCGCCGCCTATCGAGAGAAGGGAAATTTCGCGGAAGCGGTCGCCCTCTACCTAAAAGCGCAGGAAACAACTCATTTCCCGAGCACTGGTCTTGCCATTACCTACGGGAAAATGGGTCGTGAAGTTGAGGCGCGTAAAATTCTGGACCAACTCGTGCAAGCAAGACAGACGCGATACGTCTCAGCGCAATTAATCGCTGCGGTTTACGTTGCGTTGGGGGACAAAGAACAAGCTTTTAACTGGCTCGAGCGCGCCTCTGAAGAACATTCCGGAATACTGCAATGGATCGCATTTCTCCCAGAATTTCGTGCGCTCCGGCCAGACGCGCGTTTCCCGCGTTTTCTGCGGCGAATCGGCGTGTCGCATAATGCTGTTCTATCGATCACGGAAACCGCTCTATCAGAAGTTAAAGATGCAAACGCTCAAGCGCACTTCACGCTCAAAGTCGGAGTCAAACCGCGTCCAAACACCCAGAATGGCCACGTCGTAAGGATCAGCATTTCCTTCTACGATCTCACGCCAGATAACAAAATGGTGCCCACGAATGCACAGGCTGCTTATGATTGGCTCACGCCGTCGCGAGACTGGACTGATGCGACTCCGAAATTTCTAGCTGCGACCTACGTTCGTCCGAAAACAACCTCGCCCGACGGACGACGATACGGCGGTTTTATTGTCCGCGTTTACTTCGACGGCCAGTTACAAGATGCGCGAGCGACTCCGTCAGAACTGCTAAAGCGCTTTCCCGCCCCAGATCAGCTCGGTTCTTCTGCAGGTCCCTTGCGTTAGCATGAGCGCAACCTGCGTCCGCAGCGGCATTGGCTGTCACCATCGGCAGTTCGGGAGAAAGCTTGTTAGACGCGCAGCGTTCCGCTAGACCACGGGAGACTTGTAGGAGCGAAATGATTTCCCCTCCAACTATCTGGAACGCTGGTTTGAGTGCAGCGATAATTCATTTGCTCGCAATCGCTCCTGCATTCGGCGAAGAAACCTCTTCAGGGCCGACAACCGGCGGGTCCGTCGGTACTGTGGAAGAAGTTATCGTGACCGGTTCGAACATTCCGACTTCCGAAGAAGTTGGTCCGAATCCGGTCGATACTTACCGCTGGGACGACATTGCCCGACTCGGTGTGCGTTCCGCCACTGACCTGACCCAGAAGTTGCCCGCCGCTGCTGGATCAGCAATCAATGAGAACAACGTCGGCAACGGTGACGGCCGCGTGGAAATTAACCTGCGCGGCATTCTCGCTAAAGAAACGCTGGTCTTGCAGGACGGACGTCGTCTCGCGTCGGTTGGCTTTGCCGGTGATACGGTCGACCTCAACACGATTCCCCTCGGGTTGATCGACCATATCGACATCCTGAAGGATGGGGCTTCCGCCGTTTACGGTGCGGACGCAGTCGCCGGTGTGTTCAACGTTTGGTTGATCCACAAATTCCGTGGCCTCGAGCTCTACGACAGCTATGGCAACACCAACTTCGGGTCAGCGAATGACGCGGGTGAAGAAAGGGGATATCTCCTCGCCGGCACTGGGGACGATAAGACGGACATTGTTGTCTATGCCGAGTTTTACAATCGTGCCGCGCTCTATTCCCGCGACGTTCATCTTTCGAGTGATGCAGACTTTACGCGATTCGGCGGCACGGATAAACGTAGCCTTAACGCCGCCGGACTCGTAGCTTTTATTCCTGCCGGCTTCCCCTTTGTTTACCAGCCCAATTTGAATGGTGGCGCGCTAACACCCACGCCGCACGCATTCCCAAATGTAGGGAGCGACCCGCAATATGTGCCGTTTTTCATGCTTCCGCGGGAACAACAGCGCTTTAACTTCGCCGACCTAACCCCGGCACTCCCCGCGGTCGACCGCGAATATTTCTATGGCTCGATCGATCGCAAAATTTGCGATCAATACTTGGAGCTTTTTGCTGACTTCAAATACGTGCGCACTTTCTGGGACGCCCCCCAGGCGCCGGTTCCATTTGCACCTGATGTATGGACGGATGCAACTCACCCCTTCGGGGTGAGTATCCGCGGCATCAGCGTACCGATACAGAACCCATTCAATCCATTCACCGTTCCGGATTACACCTCGCCCGGAGGATTTGATCCGAGGTTCCCGCAATCTCAACCGAGCGCGGCACCTACCGGGACCCAGTTCACCACCAACGTCTTGTACCGTGGTTTGGAAGCGGGTCTGCGCACCAACAAGATTACAACGAACAATTACGAGTTTACCGGGGGCCTCAAAGGTAACTTGGGTGAGTTTGGAGATTATCTCAAGACATGGAACTGGGAAACCGGGTTCCGTTATAGCGCAGATAGCCGCGTGCAGCTTTTAGGCGGGGTTGTCGACACCGATGCTTTGCGCTCGGCGTTGCTCGATACCAATCCCGCAACCGCCTTCAATCCATTCGGTCTCAACCAGAATTCGCGCGCGGTGATTGACAAAATATTCGTCAACACCCATCACCTCGGCAGGACGTCGTTGACGCTCGAAAACTTGAAGTTGTTCGGCGATTTGTTCAATCTACCGGCCGGTCCGGTTTCCTTCGCGATTGGCGGTGAGCATCGTACCGAGCACGCCAGCGATCAGCCCGACGCCCTCATTTCGTCCGGCGTCGCCCTTGGCTTTACCGATTTTGCATCAACCCAAGGAAGCCGGGACGTTTGGTCTATCTGTTGGGAGGTTCGCGTCCCTGTTACGAGTCCTGCCTGGAACCTTCCGGGTTTGCACAGCTTGGAATTAGATTACCAGGAACGGTTCGACGACTTCAGTGATTTCGGTGCTACGGAAAGGCCGAAATTCTCCGTGCGCTGGCAGCCGATCGACTCGGCTCTGACCATTCGCGCCACCTACAGCGAAGCGTTTCACGCTCCGACCCTAAGCGATTTATTCCGCGGGGTGGAGGTGGGACTTGCGTTACCTGTATCTGATCCGCGCAGTCCCGCTACTCCGGACGGCGTTGCCACGAACTTAAGCGGAAATCCGAATCTGCAGCCGGAAACGGCCTATGAATGGACTTATGGCGCCGTTGTTACGCCCGGCAAATGGTGGAGCCCCCTTCAGGGTCTGACGCTGCAGGCCGATTTCTACCACATCGATCTCCGCGGCGTCACTGTCAGGTTGGATCCGCAGTTCCTTATAGACCACGAAACCCAATTCCAGGGCCAGGTCCTCCGCGGCCCCTCAACCGGCCCGAATGATCCGTTCGGCCCGATTGTCCTTCTCTTACTTCCTGAACAAAATCTGGGGCGGTTTATCCAAGAGGGCTGGGATTATGAACTAGCGTATTCGTTCGAGAGTTCGAGGCTGGGCCATGGTGACTGGGGTACGCTGACCGCAAGATTCAACGGCACTTATATAGACCGGGTAGTGCTCCAAGGCGTCGTCGGTGGACCGGAACAAAGTGTTGTCGGCAAGTTCGGTGGCGGCTTCTTGGGTACCGAGGGCGGTGGTTCATTTACGCACAATCGCTGGTACGCGAGCTTGTTCTACGACGGACCGGCGCGCTCAGGGCTGGGTGGACTCGATACCGGCTTTATCGTGCACTACATCGGGCAGTATTGGGACATTTATAAACTTGGAGCTTTCGATAACAAGCCACGTCAGCCTAACGATCCTAATAGCCACCCAATCGGCTTCACGGACCGCAAGATCCGTGAATGGATTACCCTCGATTGGGTCCTTAACTATACGTTCAACTTCGCGGCGCCCGCAGCGCAGAATGAAGTGCCCGGCTATGCCAAAGATGGCGGCAAGAACGGAAAGGACAAGAACGTGATGCCCGTCTCTACCGCGGAATACAATCCGTGTGGCTGGCGCGCGTGGTTCAATAACACAACCATCACCCTTGGCATCAACAACATCTCCGACGAACAACCGCCATTCGTAGCCGCATCTGCAGAAAACGGCTATGACGAATCAACGGCCAATATCAAGGGGCGAACCTGGTACCTCGCTTTGAAGAAGCGCTTCTAGGTAACTTCGTTCCTAAGCGGAGAGGTCGATCTTAATCGACGATCTCAAGACCCATCTGCCGTGCAGTGCCGGCGATGATGCGGAAAGCGGCTTCGGGATTGCGTGCGTTCAAGTCCTTCGCTTTCGTTTTTACGATCTCCATGACTTGTTTGCGCGTGACTTTGCCGACTTTGGTTTTGTTAGGCTCTTTCGAGCCGGCGGCGATGTTGGCCGCCTTCTTCAACAAGATCGCCGCGGGCGGGCTCTTGGTAATGAAAGTAAATGATTTGTCTTTAAAGACGGTGATGACGACCGGCAAAATGTCGCCCGCTTGTTTCTGAGTGGTGGCGTTAAATTCTTTGCAGAACGCCATGATGTTGACGCCGCGCGGTCCGAGCGCGGTGCCGACTGGCGGCGCTGGGTTCGCCTGTCCGGCAGGGATCTGCAATTTGATGTGAGCGATGATTTCTTTGGCCATACAAAAATGTGATTGTCGATCTTACCCGCGTTCCACTTGCCAATACTCGAGTTCCACCGGCGTAGCGCGGCCGAAAATGGTGACGGAAACGCGCAGCTTTCCGCGCTCGGGGTCGATCTCTTCGACGATGCCGTTCTGATTTTGAAACGGGCCGTCCGCGACCTTGACCGTCTCGCCGACTTCGAACGAAACCTTCGGCTTCACCTTCTCTTCGCGCTCTTTCATTTGCGCGACCATGCTTTCAACTTCCGACGGCCGCATTGGAATCGGCTTGTCTTTCGTTCCGGCAAAACCGATCACTCCAGGCGTTTCGCGAATGAAATACCAGGTTCGGCCGACGAGCTGATTTTGCTCATCGAGCAAATGCATGTTCACGATGAGGTAGCCCGGGAAAAATTTTCGCGTCGTTTCGCTTTTCTTGCCCTTCTTAATCTCGGAAACGCGTTCGGTCGGGACGAGCACTTCGAAAACGACGTCGCTCATCTCCTCGGTTTTGACCCGCTTCTCGATGTTCTCGCGCACTTTATTTTCCTGGCCGGAAAGCACGTGCACCACGAACCATTGATCTTTTGCTGCGATTGCCTGCGCCATAAATCAACGAATGCTGGTGAAGTAATGCACCACGTTAACGAGAACGAAATCGAAGAGCGCGACGTAGCCGCCTAACAAGAGCATAGCAATAATGACGACGAGGGTGGAGTCAGTCAGTTCCTTGTAACGCCGGATGCCTTTTTCCTTCGACTCCCACGGCCACGAAGCTTTCTGCAGCTCGACCTTCACTTCGTTAAAGAAGTTTTTTGTCTTTGTGATCACGAGAGATGTCGATCTTGTCCTTGTCGATCTTACGTTGCGATTCAATCACGCCAGGAGGGACTCGAACCCCCAACCGACGGTTTTGGAGACCGCAACTCTACCAATTGAGCTACTGGCGTAAGGTTTCCTAACTTAGTCGAGAATATCCGCCACGCGACCCGCGCCGACGGTTTTTCCGCCTTCACGAATAGCAAACCGGATGGTTTTTTCCATCGCGATCGGCGTGATCAACTCCACTTCGACGGAGACGTTGTCGCCAGGCATAACCATTTCCACGCCGTCCGGCAGTTTGACCTGGCCGGTTACGTCGGTGGTGCGGAAATAAAATTGCGGCCGGTAATTCGTAAAGAACGGCGTGTGACGGCCGCCTTCCTCTTTGCTCAACACGTAAATTTCCGCCTTAAATTTCTTGTGCGGCTTGATCGAACCCGGCTTGGCAATGACCTGGCCGCGCTCGACGTCTTCCTTCTTCGTGCCGCGGAGCAACACGCCGACGTTGTCGCCCGCGCGCGCTTCATCGAGAAGCTTGCGGAACATTTCGATGTCGGTCGCAGTTGTCTTGACGGTGTCTTTGATTCCTACGATTTCGACTTCCTCCATTTTCTTGAGGATGCCGCGCTCGACCCGTCCGGTCGCGACCGTGCCGCGGCCTTCAATGTTGAACACGTCTTCGACTGGCATGAGGAACGGTAGATCGATCGGACGCTCCGGTACGGGGATGTAATCATCTACGGCCGCAACGAGCGCGAGAATTTGTTTCTCCTGCTCGGCGTCGCCGTTCAGCGCCTTGAGCGCGCTGCCTTTTACGATCGGGATTTTATCACCCGGAAATTCGTATTGCGTGAGAAGATCGCGCACTTCCATCTCAACGAGATCGAGAAGTTCAGGGTCATCCACCATGTCGACCTTGTTCAGGAAGACCACGATGGAAGGCACACCGACCTGACGCGCGAGCAGAATGTGCTCACGAGTCTGAGGCATCGGGCCGTCCGCCGCGCTCACCACAAGAATGGCGCCGTCCATTTGCGCCGCACCCGTGATCATGTTCTTCACATAATCGGCGTGGCCAGGACAATCGACATGCGCGTAATGGCGCTTGTCGCTTTGATATTCCACGTGCGCAGTGTTGATCGTAA
>JBDUDM010000027.1:0-20868 GCA_040002925.1 Spartobacteria bacterium
ACATTTCCAAAGGCGCGCCGAACTCGATCAGTTGCATCGCGGCGGCGAGTCCGGAAGACGGGGTGAAAGTGGCGCTGCGCGATGTGCCGGCGTTCTACATGTCGAAGCTGGCTTACGGACCGCGCGTGATTCAATACATGCAGAAGCGCGGCGACGCGCTCAAGATCGACAATCCCGTTCCGGAAACGCTGGCGATCGTCGCGCGCGCGCTCGATAAACGCGTTCAAGATGTGGTGGTAATGATGCTGGACCGGCCGCGACATAAGGAAATGGTGGAAGTGATTCGCGGCGTGGGCGCGTCGCTGCGCATGATCGGCGACGGCGACATCGCCGCGGCGATGGCGCCGGCGTTGCCCGATAGCGATGTCGATCTTTACATGGGCATCGGCGGTTCGCCCGAGGCGGTGCTGGCGGCGGCGGGGATCAAGTGTCTCGGGGGCGAGATGCAAGCCAAGATGTGGCCGCGCGATGACAAGGAGCGGCAACAATTAATCGCTGAGGTCGGCGAGAAGGATATCGATCGCGTGTATTCCACCGATGATCTCGCGCACGGCAAGAACATCATTTTTTGTGCGACCGGCATCAGCGACAGCGCATTGCTCCGCGGCGTGAAAACAAAAGGCGCGGGCATGGCGGTGACACATTCGATTTTGATGCGGGCGAAAAGCCAGACGGTGCGATTTATCCGCGCGACGCACAATTTGCAGAACAAAACCATCCGCCTTCGCTCCGACAACCGGGAGCATAAGATTTAAAAGAAGATGTCGATCTTGGGCTCGACAGCCCGGATTCGGTTATGCAAGATCGACATCAACATTCACTGCTTATGAGAGAAGTATCCAAAACTGAATTGTCGCCGGACAACGGCGCTATCGTCGACACGAAATGGAAAGTCGGTCCGCTCGGCTATCACGCCTCCGCCGCCGGCAACGTAGAAATGGACCTGACCGCGAAGGCGCCGCGCATGCCGGAAGTGGTGGTTTACGATCACATCGGCTTCAAGGGCGCTTACGCTCGAACGAATCTGAGTTTTCATTTCCTGGGCAATTTTTGGAACGATCGCATTAGTTCGCTCATCATCGTCAGCGGTATCTGGCGCTTTTATCGGGACGATTATTATAAGGGCGACCACTGGGACCTCGGCCCCGGTTACTACGAATGCTTTTTTGCCGAGAAGGGCCCGGACGATGTGGTGAGCTCGTTCCAGTGCATCGAGCTAACGTCCGCGGTTTAATCGAAGCGATCGTTTAACTAAAGTTTTTGGCGGCAGATCCAGACGAGTCGCGACGTTCGCCGCTCACTCCTGAGCAGCGACGGGCGCTTGGAACGCCACGATCGCGCGAAGGTTGGGCGGCGGCTCCGGACAAACCTGCCGCGCCGGAAGCTCGACCAAAAGCAGAAGAACCTGTCGTTGCCGCGCCGGCGGAATCGCCACCGGAAAAATCGCGGTCGGCATCGCGCTCGCTCGGATTATCCCGCGTGCTTCAGGTTCAGAACGCGGTCTTGATTCTCGGCGCGCTTTTTCTCTTGTTCGTCACTTTTTATGTAGGGAAGAAATTTGAATATTGGAAATATCAGATCGCAACGCGGAATAAACCGAAGTTGGATACTACGGAAGCGAATCGATTTGGGGACGCATCGGTAGAAGAACTGGTCGCGACGGGGCTGGTGCAGGAGAACCTCGGCAACTGGCAGGACGCGGCTGATCGATTCATCGCCGCCAAGCACAAAAACCTGGAGTATCCCGACCTGCTTTTCCGCACGGCCAAGCTCTACTACGATCACGGCAGATTCGATGTGGCCGATGGGTTATTCGAGCGAGCGATCGCTTTTCGCGAAAATGTCGACACGGCCAATTACTACCGCGGCATGATCGCGACTGGTCGCCGGGATTATCCCGCCGGCGAACGCTTTTACGAAGCGGCCGCCAATGCGGCACCGTTCAACGCCGACTATTTTTACTCATGGGCGGAAGCGCTTCGCCGCGATCATCGGCTGAAGGACGCCGTCACCCGTTATGGAGATGCGGCCATGCGCGCGGGCGAGGCGGAACAGAATCTGTGTCGATTCAAAATGCGCATGACCATGCTCGAAGCGGGCGAGACCGCGCAAGTAAGTCTCGATTTGGGAGAGCAAAGAAAGCTCGGTCCGCTTTCGGTCGATTGGTTGCTGACCGACGCCGCCTTGCAAATTCAGGCCGGACGCATCGAGGACGCGGCGCGTCTGGCGGAGGAAGCGCGCGCTTCCGATCGCTCGCTTCTTCGGGGAAATTTCGCGGCGTGCGTTGGAGATAAATTCTTCAGCGAAGTCGCCAATAATTATCCTCAGCTGGAAGCGGCGCTCCGGTTGCAAGCGACACCGTCTCCGCCCTAACGAACGAGCAACTTCGCTGCTTCGTTCGCGCAACCCCACGAAAGAGTAAACCCGGAACCGCCGTGGCCGTAATTGTGAATGACGGTGCGGCCATCGCGCAATTGCCCGCGCTCGACCCGCACGCCTGATTTGCGAAACGGGCGAATCCCGACGCGTTCGGCCACGACCTTCGGCGGGTCGATCTTCAGGACCCGGCTGCATTCGGCGACGATGCGCGCAGTCGTGGCAAGATCGACATGTCGATCTTCGCTGATCTCGTTCGTGCCGCCGAAGAGGCAATCGTTCGCTCGCGGAAGCGCGTACATGAGCGGCGCGTCGTCACAAACGGTGGCGTGCGCGAGATTGTCGATCTTGCGCACGATCGCGACCTGGCCGCGATGTGGCTCAAGATCGACGTCGTGGACTAACGACTTCGCGCCGAAGCCGGCGCAATTAATCACGACAGCAAACGCAAGATCGACATCTTCTATTTTTTCGAAACGAACGCCGGCGTGGATTTCGCCGCCAGCCTGGACAAAACGTTTCGCCAGGTAATCGAGGTAGATGGTGGTGTCGGTGAGCGGGACGTTCATTATATAGAGAGACGGTCCCCCTGACTTCGCGCCGAGTTTGCGCGCCCATTCCGGAATCGAAATTTCACTTTTGCGCGAAAACGTCCGCAGCTCGATCAGCGAAACGCCGGTTCCCGATTGCCGTGCAAGATCGACAAGGACATTGTAAGTCTCGAGCGCCCACGCGATGACTTCGTCGTGCGGTTCGCAATCGTAGGGAAACCACAACGCGCCCGCCGCGGCGGAAGTTGTTTGCGGCCCGATCTCGTGGGCGAAGATGGACACGCGCTGGCCGCCTTCGGCCAGGACGATGCCGGAGGTTAAACCCGAGACGCCGGCGCCGATAATCGCAACGCGTTGGCTCATGAAAATGATCTACGTGCAACGGCGCGCTGCGTCATATAAATTGCAGCGCGATGGTTGCATTGAATCGAGAAGCGTTAACGGAGAAAATTTTGGCGAGCGGGCGGATTGACGCGAATGATGCGCTGGAACTTTATCGTTGGCCGTTGGAGGAACTCGGCGCGCTGGCGAATGAGCGACGCCGGCAAATCCGAGGTGCAGCTTACGGTGGGAATGGAAACGAGATCGTGACTTACATTGTCGATCGAAACATTAACTACACGAACGTCTGCAATGTTTACTGCAAGTTCTGCGCGTTTTATCGGACAGAGAAAGACGAAGATCACTACGTGCTTTCGTTCGAGCAGTTCGATCAAAAACTGGATGAGCTTTCGGCCGCGGGCGGCGTGCAAATTTTAATGCAGGGCGGGCATCATCCGAAGTTATCCTTCGAGTGGTATGTCGATCTTCTGCGCCATATCCGCGGGAAGTATCCGCACATTAATATTCACGGATTCAGTCCGCCGGAGTTTCAGCATTTTGCGGAGACGTTTCGGATGCCGTTGCGGGAAGTGATTTCGAAATTCAAGGATGCTGGACTCGGTTCGATTCCCGGAGGTGGTGGCGAAATTCTGGTCGATCGCGTGCGAAATAAAATCTCGCCGTTGAAATGCAACAGCGACCAGTGGCTCGAAGTGATGCAGGTCGCGCATGAGCTGGGATTAAAATCGAGCGCAACGATGATGTTCGGACATGTGGAAACGATTGAAGAGCGGATCGAACATTTGCAGCGCGTGCGCGATCAACAGGATAAGAGCGGCGGATTCACCGCATTCATCTGCTGGACGTTTCAGCCGCAGCACACGGTGTTAAAAATCGAACGACCAACTGGCGTCGCTGAGTATCTGCGGATGCAGGCGCTGGCGCGGATATTTCTCGACAACATCGACAACGTGCAAAGCTCGTGGGTAACGCAGGGTCCGGGCATCGGACAGGTCGCGCTAAAGTACGGCGCGAACGATTTCGGTTCGGTGATGATGGAGGAAAATGTGGTGAGCAGTGCGGGGACGACGTTTCGATTAAATGCGGAGCAGATCGAGTCGCTCATTCGCGATGCGGGTTACGAACCGAAGCGGCGAAACAATTGGTACGAACTATTGAACTAAGAGCGGGAACGGGTTGTCTATGGGAGATCGATCTTTCCCCCCTTCGCGAATTCCCGTCTTGACGACTGCCCTCGTACTCATCTAATAACCCGGCCTGTCCCGCGTGGGTTCGCCTCGCGGGACTTAGCATCTCAAGTTATGACTTATTCCCACGGACTTCTTCGCACCCGAGCGCTGACAACCTTGCTGGTGCTTTGTGGCACCTGGCTTGGTGTCGCCTCGAGTCCCGGCCAAAGCGGGCCTCCGACCGTCCGTTCGATTTCAGTGGAATACTCCGGCCCCGCGACGGTGAGTAAAGAGCGAATCCTGGCGCAAATGCGCACGGCCATCGGTCAGCCTTATTCCGACCAGGTAGTGGAGCAGGATATCCGGCAGCTTTATACGACAGGCTCCATTCGCAACGTGCGCATCTACGCGCAACCGCAAGGCGATGGCGTGAAGGTGATCGTGGCGGTGCAGACGCGCGCGGTGGTGCGCGAGATCGAGATCGATGGTGCGCACAAGGTGAGCGCGAAGCGTTTGCGCAAGGACATGACGATCAAGATCAACAGCTCGGTCAACGAAGAGGCGATGGAGAGCGGCCGGCAAAAGATCATCGAAACCTATCAGGGCCGCGGATTCACCGACATCAACGTGCAATACCGGGTCGACCCGATCGACGAGCAGCGGGGAACGGCGCGCGTTGTTTACACGATTGACGAAGGGACCAAGGGCGCAGTGAAACAGGTGAGTTTCGACGGCAATGCTCATTTCAGCGACGGGATGCTGCGCAAACAAATGAAGACGCGCGGCAAGAGCTTGATCGCCTTCATCGACAAATCAGGGCGCTTGGATGAGTCGCAGCTGCAGCGCGATCTCGACAGCATCAAGGAGTTTTATCAGAACCACGGTTACATCGACGTAGAGGTGACGGAGGTTCGCAAGGAGCGGCGGGGCGGTCCGCTCATCATCACTATCTCGGTGGTCGAGGGAACGCAGTATCACGTCGGCCGAATGGCGCTCTCGGGCTACAAGATGACGAACGAAGAAAAGTTGCGCAAGCTGCTGAAGATGAAAGAGGGCGATATCTACTCGCCCAAGCAACTGCGCGAAGATGCCAAGGCGATCGCCGATGCGTATGGCTCGGGAGGATATGTCGATCTTTTGGTCGTGCCGCAAGGTGCGCCGGCCGGTCCGGGCAAGATCAACGTCTCGTATAAAATCGAAGAAGGGAATCGCTCGTTTGTGCAGCGCATTACCATCGTGGGCAACACCCGCACGAAGGACAAAGTCCTTCGTCGCGAAGTGCTCATCGCGCCCGGCGATGTGTTCAACACCGTGCGGGTCGACGTTACGAAAAAGCGGCTCGAGAATCTCGGCTACTTCTCCAAAGTTGAAACTTATCCGGAAGAGACCGGCGTCCCCGGGCGCAAGGACTTGGTCATACAAGTGGAAGAGAAGCGGACGGGATCGCTTAGCTTCGGCGGCGGCTTTAGTACGATCGATCAGCTGGTGGTTTTCGTCGAACTGACGCAAGGCAATTTCGACATCATGAATTGGCCCGGCTTCACTGGTGCGGGACAAAAATTTCGCGTGCGCGCGCAGGTGGGAACGCAACGCAAAGACTTTATTCTGGCCGTCACCGAACCGTTCTTTCTCGATCAGCGACTCTCGCTCGGCGGGCAGGCGTTTTTCACCGAAGCGAATTATCTTAGTTCCGTTTACGATCAGCGAAATTACGGTATCGCGCTCGAAGCACGCAAACCGCTCTTACCCTATACCTACCTGACGCTGGGATATCGCCTGGAGGATATCGAGATTTTCAATATCGAATCGGGAGCATCACCGGAAATCCAAGCCGAAAAAGGGTCACGCGTGAAGAGCACGGTTTCGAGCAGCCTCGTATTTGATAAACGAGATAATCCGAACCTCACCCGACGCGGACAACGCATTTCCTTCTCGCCTTACCTAGCTGGAGGATTTCTTGGCGGCGACACCCAGATCTACGGCGGAGATTTGGAAGCATCCCAATATTTCCATCTCCCCTGGGATTTCATTCTATTATTCAACGCGGAAGCCGCCGTGGTCGATGTTTGGAACCGGTCCGAAACAAGAACTATCGATATTTTCGTTCAACGGCTGGACCCAATAACCGGCAAGCCGCTCAAAGACGCGCAGGGCAATTTTATCTTTGACCCAGGCACGAAGGAAATTTCGGCAGTGCCGATCTTCGATCGCCTCTATCTCGGCGGTTCGAACAACCTGCGCGGTTTCGCCTTTCGCGATGTCGGCCCGCGCGACGAACACGGGGAACCGCTCGGCGGCCAATCCATGGCCCGCGGCACCGTCGAGCTAACTTTCCCGATTATCGAGAAAGCGCGTGGTGCCATTTTTTACGACACTGGTTTTGTTAATGCCGACCCGTACGACTTCGGCACGAGTCACGTCGCGTCAGACGTCGGCGTTGGTTTACGTCTTGATTTGCCTATCGGCCCGTTGCGAGTTGATTACGGAATCCCGGTCGAACGGGATGGACGCTCCAGCAGTGGGCGGTTCAACTTCAACGTCGGTTATCAGTTTTGAACGAATATTATTAGTCCCGGTCTAACCGGTTCCAACCAACCTGTCCCTATATCCATTATGAAAAACTTCCTCCTTATTGTCCTCGGTTCGGCGCTCACCCTTCCCGGTTTGGCCTCGGCTCAGGGCACAATGAAATTCGGCACCGTCGATATGAACCGCGCGTTTAAAGAATACAGCAAGACGAAGGACGCCGAGGTCAAGATCAACGAAGCCAAGAATGCGGCCAAGAAAGAATACGATGAGCGCGCCGATGCCTACAAAAAATCGCTCGATGAGATCAATAACCTGAACAAGCAGCTTGATGCTCCCGCGCTTAGTGCCGACGCCAAGTCGCAAAAGGCAAAAGAGCGTGACGACAAAATCGCGAACATCAAAAACATGGAGCGCGAGATCAATGAGTTCCGCCAGACCCGCGAACGTCAGTTGCAGGAGCAAGCGCTCCGCATGCGTGAAGGCATCGTCAAGGAGATCACCGAAGTTGTCCTGGAAAAGGTGAAAACGAATCAGCTCGATCTCGTCTTCGACAAGTCAGGCATGAGCCTGAACGGCGTGCCGATGGTGATGTACTCTAAGGAAAATGTCGATTTTACGAGCGACATCATCGCCGTGCTGAACAAACCGGGCCGCGTTTCCACCGTCACGACTTCTGCCGAGAAGCCGGCGACGACGAGTGCGACCACTTCAGCCGCCAGCGCCACGCCGAATCCGGCGAGAGCGACCAAGCCTTAATTTAGTTCCGCTGTCAAAAAACACACGCGGGCAAAACCCGCGTGTGTTTTTTTTCGTACGACAATGTTCCTGATCGCTTCGGCTCGCCTCGGTCGGTTCGTGTCGATCTTTTGCCTCTGCGCTGGCTCAGTCGCCGCGGCCGACTGGCAGGCGAGCCTAACAAAAGATCCGCCGGGTCAATTTCCCGAGTTGCGCTCGCTCCGCGCGAAATACAATTTCGGCTGGAGCGGTTTCACCGCCGCCGTGGGTGACGTGCATTTTGCCAAGGTCGCGGAAGACCGCTTCCAATTCGAGGGCAATGGTCATACCACCGGACTTGCTCGAGCATTGTGGAAGTTCGATGTCGATCATCGCTCTCTGGCCGACGCCAACACTCTCCGTCCAGTTGAAACCACCCAGACCGAGACCGCGGGCAAAAAGAAACAGCTCACGCACCTCGTCTTCTCGAATGCGGGCGTGGCACGTTCGCGTTCCGATAATCCGGGCCGGCCTAACCCGAATAAACCAAAACAATTTAATCTCCCGAGCTTGTTCGATTTGCAGAGCGCCATGCTTTACCTCCGCAGCCAACCGCTAAAAGATCACAGCACCTATCGTATTGTCGTCTACCCCACCACCGCGGCTTATCTCGCCACCATTACCGTGAGCGGCCGCGAAAAAATTTCGGTGCACGCTGGCAATTACAACGCTATCCAACTCGATCTGCGTCTTAACAAAGTCGGAAAAAATCTCGAATTAGAACCGCACAAAAAATTCAAGCAGGCCACTCTCTGGGTGTCGGACGATAACGACCGGCTCATCATCCGGGCAGAAGCGCAGATTTTCGTCGGCAGCGTCTTCGCCGAATTGCAGTCGTTGCAATTCGATCCCGCTAAACGCTAGCGACCGGACCCAAGATCGACATCTACCTACGGCCGGATCCACTCGCCGCGCACCGGTGGCTGCGCACCGGGCGGCACTCGATATCCGCGGCGCGGCGTAAACACCGGTTGATCGGCGCCCGGCAATAACTCCAGCGCGGCCAGCGTTGCCAAATCCAGACGGCCTGTGGCGGGCAGGCCGACGCGCGATTGATACGCGCGCAATGAAAATTCCAAATCTGGCCCGAACACGCCGGTTATGTCTCCACGATAAAGTTCGCGCCTCGCCAGTTTTCGTTGCGCCCTAACGATGAGATCCTCCTGGACCGGCGGCGGCGCATTTGCGTAGGGCGTGCCGGCAAAATTTCCGCCGGTGGATGGAACTGCGCCGCCCTGATACACCGGAGGTACTTGTCGATCTTGCGGCGGAGCGGCGAATCGATCGGGCGGTCGCTCCGGGTCGCTTGAATCATCCTGCAAATCCGATGGAGTCGGCGTGGCCCGCACGCGCGCAGGCGTGGTCATTGGCGCGACGGTTGCAGAAACGGTCGGTGCAGTAGTGGAAGGCGGAGCGGATTTCAAAGCCTTCGAAGTTTCGTCATTCAAGTCACCCGTAATCTGTAACCCGCTGCGAATTTGAAAACGCCTGATCGCCGCACTGGTATCGGCATTTTTTTCACCGGTGATGTCGCCATAATAAAAGCCCTGGTCCTTCAGCTCCTGCTGCACGGTCGCTATTTTGTCATCCGCTTGAACTCCCGCGACCAGCAGTCCCAAAATCATTGCTACGCCGAAAAGTTTCATGTCGATCTTGTGTGATTGGACGCTCGCGCCGGATCGTTATTCGTTGTGCGCCGCCAATGCGGGCGGTCGTTGCTTGATCAATTCCCGGTAATGGACGATGCCATCACAGATCGCCGCCGCTAATTGCTCCCGGTAATCTTCGTTGCCCAGTTTCGCTGCTTCGTCCTTGTTCGTTAGGAAACCGCCTTCCACCAGCACCGCCGGATGCCGCACATTCGCGATCACAAAATATTGCTGCGGTTTTGTCCCACGATCTGCCGCCTGCGTGTGCGCAACGAGTGCCTCCTGAATTAAACCGGCGAGGCTCTGGCTCTCGAAGTTCGGTGCCTGCGTGGAAGCGCGCTGCAAAAACGGCAGCCACGGCACCATCGGCGTGCCCGGCGCGATTTGGTGATCGGCATAATAGGTTTCCACGCCGGTTGAAACTTCCTTGTTTCCCTCGTTGAAATGAATGCTGACAAAGACGCAATCCGGCACGCGATTCGTTAACGCGGCGCGTTCGGCCAGGGAAATGTAGCTATCGCCGACGCGCGTCAGCACGGTGGCGAGTCCCTTCGCTTGTAATTGTCGATCTAACCGTCGCGCGATATCGAAGGTCAGGTCTTTTTCCATGACCTCGCCGCACATCGCGCCGGAATCCTGCCCGCCATGTCCGGGATCGATGACTACCACCGGAAAGGCTTGCCCGACGGAAGGCTGCGCCGTCGTCGATGTTTCCGGCGCCGTGGTCAGCTGCAACCACGCGAAGGACGCGATCATGATGAGCAGACCCAGCCATGCGACAATTTTCCGCGTCGCTTGAATCCTTGGCGTCCCTTCAGCCATTGTCTCCCTAGTCGGAAATATACGAGCGTGCTTCTTCGTCGGACAACGGCCGGTAACGAATCATCGTTTTGGTATTTCGCTCCAACACTGCGGCCTCAATGCCGGTCGTGGTCAGTTGTTCTTGTCGATGTTTAATTACGGCTGCGCGATCGGCCATCGCATTCGCATCATCGGCGCCAGCGCCGAGATGACCGACGCTCCATGCATCGGCCGCGGCGCGAACCGCGCCAGCCAAATCCAAATCGGCGCGATACTCACTTTGCAAAAAAGATTCCATCGCAGTCGTCGCCGCGGGGCTCGCACTTAGTACCGCAAAATTTTGGCGCGTTTGCGAAACCGCGTTTCCATTTGTGGCAATGGCACCGTCATATTCCACGCGCAAAAACAGATCCTCATCTGGAGTCGTCCCGATTTCGGCGAACACCAGCCGGGCCAGAAACGGCGCCCCGTAAACCTGTTCGAACGCCGTCTTCATTACCGGGCTCAACGAATAGTGCGCCAATCGCCGCAACGAAACGTCCGCGGCCGAGCGCGTGAATCCTTCCGTGCTCGCGAGTTCGATCGCGGCCATCCGCAAGCGCTCGATATCTCCGGGATGGCCGATCGCGCCCATCGCGATGCGATCGTAAATCTCGAACAACTTCTGCCGTGACCGACCCAGTGTTAAAAAAAGAATTCCATCGCGATAGCTCACGGCCGCGATCGGACTGCCGGAAGCGAGTTGCGTCTCGATGTATTCGCGCCGGTTCGCGATCGCCTCGACCCATCGATATGGCTCTTCGATCATGCGACAGAATTTCGAAACACGGTCGCGATTTTTTCTTCAGCCAAGGTGGTGATGCCGTCGCTGGAGATCGTTTTGATGATCGGGAAAATTTTGCCGGCGCGATCAACCCCGCCCGTGGCCGTATCCGATTCCGCCGCGGTGTCCAAAGCGCGCAGCGCGATCGCGACCGCTTCCTCCTCGTCCCGTGCGTGCAGTGGTTTCGCGCCCCAATGATTCTCGTAATAAAGGATTCCGCGCACCGCTGGCGACCCCGAACCGGTTGCCGCATAATCGGCCGCTTCGAATTGTGCGCCCATCGCATCGTAAAAGTAGAGACGCGCTCCGGGTTGCGAGCCGAAATCATAAGTCGCGAAAAGCGGGACGACGACGCCGAGGCCTTGCATCACGAAGCCAAGATTATCGCGCAGCAGCTTCGATAACGCGCGCACCTTTCCGTCCACGCTCATCTCCTGCAATTGCGTTCGCCGAAAATATTGAAATGAATGCTCGAGCACGCGCGCCATTTCCCAAGCCGTGGCCGGCACACCCGCGATCGCCATGAGTGAATGCCGATCGATCTCCAAAACTTTATCGGCGCGATCGTAAACAACCGTGTGACCCGAAGTCGCCCGCCGATCGCCGGCCACCAGAATGCCGCCGGCAAACTTGAACGCGAGAATGGTGGTCGATTGCGTTTGCGTAAATGTTTGCGACGACGCGCTAAGATCGACAATCGGCGGCGCGCCTAACAACCCTTTGCGGCGGAGTAAGGCCGGGAAGTCTTCACCCACACCAGCAAATGCTTGGTCCAGCGCCACCGTGCGGTCCTCCATTACTGACCCGTGCGCTGCCGATAGCGCTTGGACTGGTTCGGATCCACTTTGCGCATCTTGTTCAGTAGATCCTTCGTATCCGGTCGCGAAACATCCGGCGCGCGCGGCCCATCGCCATCACCCTGTTTCGGAGCCCATGGCGCCGCCGGCTCGGTCGGTTTTTGAATGCGTTCCGGCATAGCGGAAAAATTAAGGGAAAACCGGGCAAAGGCAAATTAACGCCCTCTTGCCAGCAAAACGCGACGATGCGAAATTCCATATCCGATGAAGCTGCTGCTGCTCTCTCTCACCGCGCTCTTTTTGGTCGCGTCCGTTTCGGGACAAACGATGACCCGGACTCCGCCCCCACCCGCCGCGCCCGGAGGTGACGCCAGCGCGCAGTTGCAGACGCTCGCCAAAAAGATCGACGAGCAGAACGCCAAGATCGACACGCTGTCGCAGCAGATTCTGAAATTGGAACAGCAACTTTCGAATACACGTCCCGGCGTCATGATTGGCGAAGGCGCACCAACCCCGCCGCCAACATCGACCACGGCAACATCGACATCTACTCCTGCGCCGGCGGCGCCGGCGCCGGCCGCAAACGGAAATAGCCACGTCGTCGCGCGCGGTGAAACGCTTACCTCCATCGCTAAAGCGCACAACGTCACCGCGACCGATCTGCAAAAATTTAATCGCATCGAGAACGATCGGAAATTGCAGATCGGCCAAACGATCATGATCCCGGGCTCGCCTACGCCCGCTCCTTCACCGAGCGCTTCCGCGGGAGAATAAATCCGGATGGCCGAAGCGACGACGCAGCGGTGGTTTTTGCGCAAACATGAAGACACCAGTGTCTTCGGTCCGCTTTCATTTTCGCAACTCGAACGCTGGGCTTCAACCGCACAGGTCGCACCGCACGATTGCGTTTCCACGGATCAACTGACCTGGACGAAGGCGCCGATGTTGCCAGAACTGGCGATGGATTGGTTGGTCGAAGTGACGAGCGAACGTTATTACGGACCGACGACGCTCGGTGCGATTCAGGAATTCGTTACGCTCGGCGACATCGACGGCGGCACCGTGATTATCAACGCGTGCGACGGAAGCCGGTTACGCATTGAAGAAATGCCGGAGCTGCTCGAAGCCGCCAAAGAAGATGTCGATCTTCCGCCAGTCGACGATGCGCCGGCGAGCGCGCCCGAAATCAGTGGCATGTCCATCGCCGTGCGCGAACGCATTCGCGATCTTGAGCAAACTCTGGTCGAGGAACGACGCGCCCTGCAGGACGCGGAGCAGCGTTACCGCAAACTCGAAGAGAAGTTCAACGAACTGGCGCGCTAGGTTGGTTGACCGTGGCGGCCAAAGTCATCTGCGTTTGGGGAATGCACCGCAGCGGCACCAGCTGCGTGACTGGCGTGTTGCAGGACTGGGGCGTTTTCCTAGGCGAAGTGCGGACGGAGAGCGCTTTTAACGCCCGCGGGAATCGCGAGAATCCGGACGTTCGCCGATTGAATGACGACGTCCTCAAAACCAGCGGCGGAAGCTGGCACGAACTTCCACCTAGGATTTCCTGGAGCGACGAGCAGCGCCGGCGACGCGATGCCATCCTGGCCAGCTACCGCAAACATGATCTTTGGGGATTCAAAGACCCTCGCCTGCTTTTCACTCTCGCCGGCTGGATGGAATCGCTCCCGGCCCTGCATTTCGTAGGCACGTTTCGGCATCCGATCCTGGTCGCGCGCTCGCTCGAAAAACGGAATCAGTTTCCCCTAACGAAAGGGATCGCGCTCTGGCAGCGATACAATGAGCGACTCCTGGACTACCATCGACAATTTCAATTCCCGATTCTTTCTTTCGACCGCGCGGAAGCGGATTACCGGCAGTCGCTTGAAAAGCTTTTGACGATACTCACGGCAAACGAAGTGCCGTTAAAGGAAAGCGGGATTAGTTTTTTCGCCGAGGAACTGCGACACACCGAGATCGAGGCCGATGCGGAGTTGCCGGCGGAAACGTTGCAACTTTACCGCGAGCTGCAGAAACTCGCGTTGTAAGATCGACAATCACCTACAAATTCTATTGTCGATCTAGCGCGGAAGCTTCTTCCTCGATCACCGTCGGCTCGTCGTCTTCACTCGCGGCCAATTCCATTTCTGCTGGCCGCGTCTCGAGCAAGCTTTCCCGGCACAGCCGCGCATATTTTCCGCCCCGCGCGATCAGCTCATCGTGTTTCCCGCGCTCGATGATGCGACCGCTATCCAGCACTAAAATTTGATCCGCCCGCACAATGGTCGAGAGCCGGTGCGCGATGACGATCGACGTCCGATTCGACATCAAATGCTCGAGCGCTTCCTGGATCAATCGCTCCGTCGCCGTGTCCACACTCGCGGTCGCTTCGTCGAGAATCAGAATCGGCGGATCCTTGAGCAAGGCGCGCGCAATCGAGAGCCGTTGTTTTTCGCCCACGCTCAGCTTCACCCCGCGTTCTCCAACGATGCTTTCGAGTCCGTTAGGCAGTCGCTCGATAAATCCGCGCGCATTGGCCGCTTCCACCGCGCGCCAAAGTTCCGCATCGTTCGCAAGCGGTTTACCCATCAGGAGGTTGTCTCGAATCGAACCGTTGAAGAGGAAACTTTCCTGCGTGACCACGCCGATCGATTCGCGCAACGAGCGCAGATCGTAATCGCGAATCGATTTTCCATCGACGCTCAGTTGCCCGGTGGTGAACTCGTAAAATCGCACCAACAGATTAACCAGCGTCGATTTACCCGCGCCAGTTGCACCGACCAGCGCGATCGTCTCGCCCGGATGCGCGTGAAATGAAACGTCGCTCAGCGCAACAATGTCCTCGCCATAACTGAAGCCAACGTTTTCGTAGCGAATATCGCCGGCGATCCGCGTCGCCACATGTTTATTGTCGATCCAACCAGGCTCGATCGGTTGATCGAGAATCTCGAACACCCGCTCGCCCGCAGCCCGTCCCGCCTGCACGAGTTGATTGAGTTGATGCAATTTGCTGATCGGGTCGTAAAGAAACGCCATCAACATGAGCGACGCAACGAGGTCGCCGATTTGCAAAGTTCCGTGCAGCACCGCGTAACCGCCGTAGCCGAGCACGGCGATCGCGCCGAATCCTTCGAACAACGACATGGCCGGGCTATACATCGCCCATACCCGCATGACTACGAGCGTGGCGTGACGCAGTTGATCGCTCACGCGATTGAAGCGGCCGTGTTCTTCTTTTTCGCGCGCGAAACTTTTGATTTGGCGAATGCCGGAAAGATTGTCGTGCAGCAACGCGTTCATCGCCGAAGCGGCTCGACGTTGCAGTCGATAACGGCGATGGGCGGTGAGCGTATAAGTTAAAGCGCCCGCGATCAGAAACGGAAATGGCGTCAGCGCGAACAACGCCAGCTTCACATTCAGATAGAACATCACCGACAACACGATGACGATCTGCAAGATCGACACGACGCCTTGCTCGATGCCATCGATGAGCACACGCTCGACCGAGTTCACGTCTTCGATCACTCGCGTCATGAGATCGCCGGTGGCGCGATTGTCGAACCAACGCAACGGTAACAATTGAACGTGCGAGTAAAGATCGCTGCGCAGATCGAAGATAACTTTTTGCTCGAAGGTATTGTTTAACAAAATCCGCAGCGCGTTAAAGACGTGTTGGAAGACAAACGCTCCCGCCGCCAGTGCAATCAGCGGAAGTAATTTCTCCGGGCGGTGCGCGCGCACCACATCATTAATGATCCACTTCGTCACCGTCGGAAACACGATGACCATAAGCGTGCCGAGGATGGCGCAGCCAAGCGTGCCCGCCGCCAGCAGCGGGTACCGCTTCAAATAGGCAAAGACGCGCCAGATCGTTTTCATCGTCCGGCACAGTTTATCACAGGGGACGCGTTCGGGCACGTCGCCCAGGCTCTTCTCCCATCGAAGGGCAGCGATGAAATCGCCCGTTAGGCCAAAACAATTGACACGACGGCGCAAACTTGAAATAACGCGATATGAAACGCGCATTTCTGTCGATTGTTCTCGCGGTCACCTTTCTCCTAGCCAGCACATCGCTCTTCGCCGGCCCCGAGCGGATCGACGCCAAAGACTCAAAAGTCATGGCGGAATCTCAGCCGGTCGTGGAAAAGGAATGCCGCTAGACCGGATTCTACATCGGCGGCCACGGTGGTTATGCATGGGGTGGCGACGCGAGTTTCCTTGAACTGGATGAAGTCGATCCGTCATTCAATTTCCGAAGTCGCGAAGGATTCCTCGGTGGCGGTCAGGCTGGATTCAATTTGCAACTCGGTCGATTTTTTGTCATCGGCGTGGATGGAACTTTCTCAGCAGGCGATCTCAACGACCACACCCAGATCGAGGCCGATAGTGTAGACAAGGGAAGTCTCAATAGCGATTGGATGGCGACCGTCAGCGGGCGGGTCGGAATCAGCTTTTGCCGGAATCGCTTGTTAGCCTACGCCAAAGGCGGCGCCGCTTTACCAATTACGATTTCGATACGCGCGAAGTCGGCGACAACGGCCGGTTTCACGCCGATGACGACCAAACCATGGGCTTGCTCGGGTTCGGTTTGGAATACGCTTTCACCTGTCACTGGTCGATTCGGGTTGAATACAACCACTTGTTTAACGATGACGACAACAATGTCACCGGCGTCGAAACGGACGAGACCGTCCGCGAAAACCGGACCTTCCATGTCAGCCACGACGATTGGGACATGGTCACCGCTGGTTTGAACTTCAAGTTCTAATCAACAGTATTCCGTCGCTGTCAGATCTGGTCGCCGGAATGCGTATTTCGATCTTTGAAGGTCAGCTCGGCGATTCCTGATTTATCCAGCTCGCCTAAACCTTCCGCGGCCATGCGGTCGTATTGTTCTTTCGTGGCGCGCGCGAGCGGAAGATCGAGACCAAGCTCGCGTGCGAGCTGCAGCGCAATGCCGCTGTCCTTGGCCGCGTGCGCTGCGGAAAAGAAACAACTGTGTTCGCGGTTCTCCATGTCTTCGCCATCGGTTTCGAGAACACGCGACGCCGCGCCAGTTTGCGAAAAAATCTCGCGCAACATTTTTAGATCGAGACCAAGAGCGGCGCCGAGTCCCAGGCCTTCCGCTAACCCGGCCGTGTTGATGTTCATCACCATGTTGACCAGCGCTTTCACTTTGGCTGCTTCGCCCGCCTTGCCGACAAAGCGCACCGTCGATCCCAGTTCCTTCAAAACCGGTTCGGCTTTTCGAAACGCTTCTTCCGCTCCGCCACACATTAAATAAAGCGAACCTTCGCGCGCCTGCGTGATGCTCGAGGCCATGCACGCTTCCAACGTTTGCGCGCCCGCTTTGGCGGCAAGCGTTTCAAGATCGACATGCACCTGCGGCGAAATCGTCGCGCAATTGACGAACAGTTTTCCGCGCGCGTTGACTAACAAGTTATCGCCGCTGCCAGAGAAAATTTCCTGCATGGCCGCATCGTCGCTCACTACTGTGATAACGATGTCCGATTGCGCGGTCACTTCCGAAAGATCCTGACTCGCGGCACATCCTAATTCCTGCGCCAGCTCGACCGCATGCGCGCGATTCCGATCGTAAATCGCGGTGACATGAAGATGTCGATCTTGCAATCGCCGCGCCATGTTCGCGCCCATACGACCGACGCCGACAAACCCGACGTTCATTCAATCTCGCCCGCAAAAAACGGGTTGTGCTCTTTCTCCTCGCTCACCGTCGTCATCGGGCCGTGTCCGGGACAGATGATGGTTTCATCCGGCAGCGTCAGGATTTTTTCGAGATTGTTTCGCACCGCATCATGATAAGAGACGGCGCCGCCGCCCATGGAACCGGCGAAAATAGAGTCGCCCACGATCGCGAGCTTATGCGCGAGACCGTTCACGACAAAGGTCATCCCACCGCGCGAATGTCCCCACGTTAGGCGCGTGTCGATGTCGATCTTGCCGAAGCGAAAATGTTTTCCTTCTTCGATCGATTCCGCTTCGGCGAACGCTTCCCGGCTGGAAACATAAGCGGGCGCGCCGGTTTCGCGTTGCAACTCGGACAGCGCCGCGATGTGGTCCGGATGCGCATGCGTGAGCAGAATCAATTTGATGGTCACGTTTTCTTTCGCGGCGCGCGCCAACATTTCGCGACAATCCGCGCCGGTATCGAACGCGGCCGCTTCCTTGCTCGCCGCGTCCCAGATCAAATACGAGTTCACGCTCGTGTCGTGATATTGCGTGGAAAATGCGGCGAGGCCGTCCAGCTCGGCGATTTCTTCCGGATGCCACCGACCGGTCGCGAGATCGCACAACGGCCGCGCCGCCAGATGCAATACCGGCGCCACGCGCAATGCGGTCAGTTCGTCGAAATGTCCTTCCCGCATTTTTCGCAGCATTTGCGAATTGACCCGCGCCTTCTCCGCCAGCTGCGTATCAGTTAGACGCAAACCGCGCTGGGCTTTGCTGATCACATCGGAAAAATTATCTTCGAGGGCAATCATGTCAGTCTTTCACGCCGTCGCGGGTTGCGCCTCTGCACTCACACGCAACTCGTTTATCCGGCTCTGCACCAGATTCTCAAATGCACGGGCAACATCAACAACAGAAAACGCGCGCCCGGTTTCTTTTTCCATCGAGGTCATGGTCACGTCGCTGATGCCGCAGGGAATAATGTGAGCGAAGGGCGCCAGGTCGCCGCCCACGTTCAAGGCGAATCCATGCATCGTAATCCAGTGGCGAACGCCGACCCCGATCGATGCAATCTTGCGCCGGCCGTCAATCCACACCCCGGTTAAGCCTTCGCGGCGCGCGGCGGTGATTTCGAATTCCGCAAGCAAATCGATCAACATCTGTTCGAGCCAGCGCAGGTATTTGTGCAAATCCTGGCCGCACTGGCGAAGATCGACAATCGGATAGCCGATCAATTGCCCGGGGCCGTGATAAGTCGCCTGCCCGCCGCGATTGATCGGGAACAACGGATGCGGCAGATGCGCCGCGCCCAGTAAACTCGATTTGTCCGGCGTCCGGCCAATCGTGTAAACCGGCTCGTGTTCGAGCAGAAGTATTTCGTCGGCTAACGAATGGTCCGCGCGCTTCGTCGCCACCATCTCTTCCTGCATCGCCAGCGCGTCGCCGAAATTCATTCGTCCGAGCCAACGCACCCTAAGATCGACATCAGTCATATCTGTTTCGCTCCGGGCACGCCCAGTTGCGCCACTTCGGCGGACCGAACATGCGTCAAACCAATGGCCAGCGCATCGGCCGCATCCGCATCGGGCGTTTCCGTTAGGCCGAAAAGCGCGCGAACCATGAACGCCACCTGGTTCTTGGCCGCGCCGCCCCGCCCGACCGTTGCCTGCTTGATCCGCGTCGGCGCGTATTCAAAAACCGGGAGTCCATTTTCTGCCGCCGCTAGAATGGCTGCACCCCGCGCCGCGCCTAGCACGATCGCCGTCTTGTAACTCTGCACGTAAATGACCGCTTCCAGCGCGCAACAATCCGGTTCGTGTTCGCGAATCAATTCCGTCAGCCGATCGTGAATCGCGACCAGACACGAAGACGAACGCAACGCGGCCTTGTTCTGGATCGTCCCGAAATACAACGCCCGCGCTTTGCCGTTGTTCGCATCGACAATCGCCACGCCGGTGCTTCGCAGGGAGGCGTCGATCGCGAGCACGCGCATGATTCAATGACTGAGCGCACCGAGCAAAAGAAAGACGCCGCCGGCCGCGCCGAACAGCAAACCCACCAGCCAGAAGCGACGCCTTTTCGTTAACGCCGAGATCGCCGCGACCGCGATCGCGATCTGAAACATGGTCACCGCCCGCGCGTAAACTTCGTGGCGATGAAAATTCGTTTTCGCTTCAGCCGTGTGATGCTCGGCTTCTTTTCGGATCTCGGATTGTTCCCCTTCGTAACGCGCGATCTTCGCCCGGTCCTTTTCGTCTGGCGTCGTCGCCAGCGCCATTTTCGTATCGAGCACGGCGGCCTTGATGCTTTTCGCCTGATAATAATTCCACTGATTCGACGCTTCGATCTGGCTCATCATCGCTTCGTTTACGTTTTTGCCGGAGAGCAATCCGGCGATGGCCGCGAGCACCGCCAGGATCGCCGTGCTCAGAGCGACCCACGAAAGCCAAGGCGCGCCGCCATGCTCAGCGTGGTGATGCACCTGCTCGTGCAAATGTTCGAGTGGGACTTCGGTTTCTTCCACGCGCTCCAGTGTAAGATCGACATCGACTCATTCAAGATGCGAATCGCCCTTGTTGTAATTGGACAATCGACAAGCGCCACTAACACGCTTAATTCGCTAACACCTCCCTTCCTCGCATCCAGCAAATCCTGTAACTCCTGTCGAAATGTCCGAACCCGTCATTTGCCGAATCTGTAACCAATCCAAGTTGCCGACGACTGGCCAGATCGCCGAGCTCATCCGCCCGACGCTTCTCGAATTCATGCGCAAACGCCACCCGGATTGGGACGGCACCGGGTTCGTTTGCTTCAATGACATCGGCGATTGCCGAAAGGAATACGTCAAAGAAGTACTGCAGGACGAGATCGGCGAATTGTCGACCCTCGACCACGAGGTCGTCGAAAGTTTGCGCCAGCACGAGATCATTTCGAGCGACATCGAGAAGCAGCTCGAAAAAAAACTCACCTTTGGCGAACGCCTCTCCGATCACATCGCCGAGTTCGGCGGCAGTTGGAGATTCATCATCACCTTCGGCGGCATCCTCGTCGTCTGGATCATCATCAACGGCATCGTCTTCGCCACGCGCGCGTTCGATCCCTACCCGTTCATTCTCCTAAATCTCATTCTCTCAACTTTGGCCGCGCTCCAGGCGCCGGTCATCATGATGAGTCAGAACCGGTCCGAAGCGCGCGACCGTCTCCGCGGCGAGAACGACTACAAGATCAATCTCAAAGCCGAGCTCGAAATCCGGCATTTGCACGAAAAGATCGATCACCTTTTGCGCCGCCAATACAATCGCCTCTTCGAGATTCAACAAATCCAGATTGAGTTGCTGGAGGAGATCGGGCGAAAACGGGAATCATGAATATCAACCGGGC
>JBDUDM010000097.1:0-6189 GCA_040002925.1 Spartobacteria bacterium
TTTCGCGCGGCGCGTTCTTAAATTCTTCCGACTTCACCGCTTTCACCTGTTCGCGCGGAAAGAATTGGAAGAACCGATCGAGTTGTCGCGCGTAAAATCCGCGATCGACATAGGCAAAACTTCGCGCCACCACGAAAGGCGCGCCGCTCAGCCGCGTTCTCTCTGACTTCACCGCCTCGAAAAAATCAAGCGGCTCGCGTCCTTTGAATCGCTGCATGTTCCAATGCGCAAACGCGCGCTCGATCGGATTTCGCAAAAGCACGAGCAATTTGATCTGCGGATTGTAATCGTGAATCCGCTGCGCCGCTGATTCGCAGTAGAGATAACTCGGCGTGCATTCCCCAGCGATTGTCGATCTTCCGATGCGCGGAAAATGTCGATGCAATTGTCCGTAGTCGACCGACGGCGCGGCAAAAATTTTATCCTCATCGAAAAAATGCATCTCCTGCTGATCGCCCAGACAGATGCGGCGATGTTTTTGCAGATAATAATGCAGCGCGGTCGTGCCGGATTTCTGCGCGCCGATCAGAATAAAATCCAACTTGTCGATCTTGCGCCGGCTGGAAAGAAACATAACGAATTGTGCAAATCAGCGTAATGCCGATTGTCGATCTTGTCCGGTCGTTCTAACTTCCCCGATGATTCAGTTCCGTCGCTTCCTTCTCCTGGTCGGATTACTGACCGCACTCAATCCGCTTCGCGCCGACGAAGGCATGTGGCTGTTCAACAATCCGCCGCTGAAGCAGCTCAAAGATAAATATCAATTCGAGCCGACGCCGCAGTGGCTCGAGCATCTGCAGAAGTCGAGCGTGCGTTTCAATTCCGGCGGCAGCGGTTCGTTCGTCTCGGCTAACGGATTGGTCATCACCAATCATCACGTCGGACTCGACACGCTGCAGAAGATCAGCAGTGAGAAAAATAATTATGTGCGGGACGGTTTCTACGCCAAGACGCGCGCGGAAGAACCGAAGGCGACCGATCTCGAATTGAATGTGCTCATGTCGATCGAAGATGTGACCCAACGGGTGAATGCCGGCGTGGCGTCCGGACTTTCCGGCGATGCGGCCAGCAAAGCGCGCGCGAATGTGATCGCGCAAATTGAAAAGGAGAGCAAAGAGAAGACCGGCCTGCGCTCCGACGTGGTCACGCTTTACCAAGGCGGCATTTACAATTTATACCGCTACAAACGCTACGACGATGTGCGTTTGGTTTTTGCGCCGGAAGAGCAAATCGCTTTCTACGGCGGCGATCCGGATAATTTTGAGTATCCGCGCTTCGATCTCGATATCTGCATCTTCCGCGCGTACGAAAACGGACAGCCGGCTAAGATCGACAATTACCTTAAGTGGAATACGAAAGGGCCGAGCGATGGCGAACTGACTTTCGTGAGCGGACATCCCGGCCGGACGGATCGACAACTCACCGTGAGCGAACTGGCGGAGACGCGCGACGTCGAAGTGCCCTACTTGCTGAGCATGTTTCACCGGCGCGAAGTCCTGCTCGGCGCATTAGGCGCGCGCAGCTTCGAGAATGCGCGCCGGGTCGAACACGATATTCGCAGCATCACCAATAATCGGAAACGTTACGATGGTTACGTCGCGGCGTTGCTCGATCCCGAAGTTTGGAGCGCGATTGAGAAACGCGAACAAACACTGCGCGACGCGATGAAGGCGAAGCCAGAGTTTGCCGGCACACTCGCGGCTTATGATCGCATCAAGCAGGCGCAGGAAGAGACTGCGAAGATTTTGCCCGTCTACCTGTACTTCGAAACGTTTCGCGGCCGCGCTACCTCTACGTATCGAGCCCCGCGCGCTTTCAACAGCACTCTCTTCAAATATGCGCGCCGTCTTGTCCGCGCTGCCGATGAACGCTCCAAGCCGAATGGGGAACGCTTCCCCGAATTTCGCGATAGCAACAAGGAGTCGCTGGAGTTGGACCTCTTTTCGAGTGAGCCGGTTTACGAAGATGTCGAGCAAGTGACCTTGATGGATTCGCTCACCGATATGGCGGCGCGTTTCGGCGCCGAAGATCCGCTCGTGCAAAAAGTTCTCGCCGGAAAATCGCCGACCGCGCGCGCGGCCGAGCTAATCAAAGGCACCAAGCTCAAAGACATCGCTGTCCGCAAACAGATCTACGAAGGCGGCGCCAGCGCGATTGCGTCCGCCAAAGATTCGATGATCGAAGTGGCGCGATTAGTCGACGGTCCGGCGCGCGAGGCGCGGAAAACGTGGGAAGCGCAGGATGAGACCAAGCAGCAGGCCTACGCGGAAATCGCAAAAGCGCGTTTCGCTTTGCAGGGCACGAGCACTTATCCCGACGCGACCTTCACGCTGAGGCTTTCCTACGGGCCGGTCGCCGGCTACGAAGAGAACGGCAAAACGATTGCGCCGCTAACGAATTTCGCCGGTCTGTATGAACGCGCGGCCGAGCACAAAAATCAGGTGCCGTTCGATCTGCCGAAACGCTGGATCGATCGCAAAGCAAAACTAAATCCGAGCACGCCATTCAATTTCGTCTCGACCGCCGACATTATCGGTGGCAACAGCGGCAGCCCGGTGGTGAACAAGGCGAACGAATTTGTTGGCATTATTTTCGACGGCAACATTCAATCGCTCGTGCTCGATTGCATTTTCTCGGACAAGGAAGCGCGCGCGGTCAGTGTCGATTCGGCGGCGATCTCCGAAGCCATTCGCAAGGTTTACGACGCGAACTCGCTGGCCGATGAGCTGGAAGCAAAATGACGCCGCGACACAACCTCTCCCTTCTCAGCGCACGAATCGAAAGTGCGCACTAACGATTATGGCCGCGATTAAAAAAGAAGTTTTCGTCTGCGATCAATGCGGGCTAAGGAAGCGGCTCAGCACCGCGCAACGTCATTGGTGCGAAGAGTGCACCCGCGGAACGCCCGTGGAAATGCGCCCAGCTCGGGATAAAAGAATCGTCCAGTTCGCCGCCGGATCGGGTCAGTCGCCTAACTAATCTGCTCCGCAGTCGGACTACAACTGCTTCAGTAACGTCTTCCAGCGCGCCCACGCGTCGTCGCGCGCTTTCTTGTTGGCGTCGCCCGCGTTCGGCATTTCGCCTTCGCGCATGAATCCGTGACCGGCGCCTTTGTAGATGACCGGTTCGTATTTTTTGCCGGCAGCTTTCATTAACTCTTCCGCCTTTGGAATGGTCGCGTTCACACGCGCGTCGTTCTCGCCGTAGAATCCGAAAACCGGACACGCAATATTCTTCACTGCGTCCGCGGAGTCGGCGGCCGTTCCGTAAAACGAATAGGCGCCTTTCAATTTCGCGTTCTCATTCGCGTAACCGAACGTCCATCCCCCGCCCCAGCAGAATCCGCATATTGCCAGCGTTCCGTTAGCCGAAGGAATTTTGGTGAGCGCGTACTCCGCCGTTGCATCGAGATCGGCTTTCACCTGCGGCTTCGGCAGGGCCGAGATCGCTTTGACCGCTCCATCGACATCGTCCGGATAGGCCTGGCCGGACAAAAGGTCGGGACAAATCGCGATGACGCCATTCTCCGCCAATTGATCGCACAAACTTTTCACCCAGTCGGTCAGCCCGAAGATTTCGTGAATGACGAGAACGACCGGCGTTTTGTCTTTCGACTCGGGATAAACCACGAACGCTTTGATGGTGCGGTCGCCCGACTTGATGTCGACGTACTCGCGGTGCCGCGATGATTTTTCCAAACGCGGCTTTGCCCAATCCTGCGCGGAGAGCGTGTGCGCGATGAAAACGAAAGCGAGCGCGAAGGAAAGGCGTTTCATCAAAGAGAAGATGTCGATCTTGCGTCGTCGCTGGTGGTGATGTCGGGTTTTCCACGGCCAATCATGGCATCGATGCTCCAGCGTCCGGGGCCGTAGAAAAGGATAAAGAGAAAAACGAAACAATAAATCACGGCCGATTCGCCATGATTTTGGATTGGGAAAAATCCGGTGGGGGCATGCGCCATGAAGTAAGCCACCGCCATCATGCCGCTGGCGATGAATGCGGCGATGCGTGTGAGCAGACCGAACGCGATCAGGAATCCGCCGCCGAGTTCGATCCACGCGCCGATGATATCAAGCATCTCCGTCGGCGCGCCGTGTCCACCGGGAGGGAAGTTGAGAATTTTCTGGCCTCCGTGACAGGCAAAGAGAAGGCCGACGATTAGCCGCATGATGCAAAATACTGTGTCCGCGTACCGACTGAGCGAGTTCATGAGGGGAAAGCTGAGGGATGTCGATCTTGCCTGTCAAGCATCACTGTCGCCGCTGCGCTACGCGAACATCCGCCCGACCTTGGCGGTTCAACGCGAACTGGCGCCGCGCAGAGCGGGACGGCTCCAGCTACACTGCCGTCACTGCCCGGCTGACGATGAGGAAATGTTGCTGACCCCATTCCGACTTCAGATACTTCTTCAGCGACGCAAAATATTCGCGCACATGCTCGTCGTCATTCGCCAGCACGCGCAGGATCTCGATCCGATCGCGAAAAGTGTGTTCGCCGATTTTCCAAAACCCGTCGTTTTCCTGGCGTAGATGGGTCAGTCCACCGAACTCATCCACCAACCGCTTGTTCAGGTCCTTTAACTTTTGCGGATCGATCGGTCGTCCGTCGTTGTGATGGAGCGGAACGTAAAGCTCGTACTCGATCATGGAAGTCGCGCTCTCGGTGCTCATCGAATTGCCGTTGGTGCCGGTGGATCGGTGGGCGGATTTAGCGATGGGGGTCCGGTGAGGCACTACGCAGCTTTCTTGTGGCGCGGGGAAGATTTCCCACGTTTCGATGTCGATCTTGTCTTCGACCCGCCGCTTTGCGCGAGACTCTGCTGCAGGACCGCGACGAGATCAATCACCTTGGTCGCGGCCGGCGTCTTCTTCGGCTTCTCTTCAATATCTTTGCCGCCATGCTCGACCTTTTCCTCGATCACTTTCATGACCGCTTCCTTGTAATCGTCGCGATATTTTTCCGGGTCCCACTTCGAGCTCATGGAGTTAATCAGCGCTTTGGCCATGTCCATCTCCTGTTTCCGCGGCTCCATTTTCTTCGGCACATTTAACTTGTCCGTGTCCGCTAATTCCTCGGCGAAATGCATGAGCTCGAGAAGAAGCACATCAGCTTTGTCGCCGCCTTTTTGCGGCTCGAGGTAGTAGGGTTTGTAAAAATACATCGGATCGATCTCTTCCACGTCGACGAAATCCTGAATGTCGACTGTCTGCGTTGCCTCCAAATCGACCCTCTGAAAATCTTCGTCCTTCAATATGACGTATTTGCCCTTCTCGTATTCGTAGCCTTTAACGATTTCACCCCACGGCACCTCTTTGCCGTCCTTTTCCGCGACGCGCTTGTAATTAATCGGGCTGAGATCCTTTTGTCTCAACATTCGAAACTTGAGATCCTCCTTCCGCGTCGCGGGATACAAGGCGATCGGAATATTGACGAGGCCAAAGCTGATACTGCCCTTCCAAATTGCACGCATGATTACCCGTAATTCGCACGTCGCGCGGACTTTGCGCGGATGATTTGGTTTTTGCTTGGCGGTTACCGTTTTTTTCGATAGGCGTAACAATTGTCCGCCCGTGAACACACGTTTGAGTCAGTTTGTATGACAACTCATCGCCTGTCCGTCATCCTAGCCGCGATCGCGCTTATCGCCGGACCTGTGGCAATTCACGGGGCGAAACCGGCACCGGAAGCGACCCCCATCGATGTGCCTCTTCCGAAAGGCGCGCAACACATTGTCATCAACGCGGGCGACAATGAGTTGAAACAGGTCTTCACTTATTTCCCATATCCGCCCCTCCCCACTGACACCCGGGGTCGGGTCAATTCGCTGCGCCGCAGCGGCACCTATCGGATCGAAGTGAATCCAGACGGCAGCGTCGGAGCAGTAACCATTCTGAAAAGCATGGGGAGGAGTATGGATTTCGGAAACATGAAAGCATTTGCGAAATGGAAGGGCAAACCCGGCGGGCTTCGCGCGGTCGATGTAACCTTTACCCTGCAGGTGTTTGGCCGATCCTTTAACGGTCGGTCGCGGTGATTGTCGATCTTACGCGGCGAGTTCGAGTTGCTGCCGCGGAATTCCACGCAGCTCGAACAGCCGGATCAACGTTTCCTCGATCAAATTATTCGGGCAGGACGCGCCGGCGGTGATGCCGACCACGACTGGGCCGGGCTGAAGCCAGAAGTGCGAAA
>JBDUDM010000098.1:0-6147 GCA_040002925.1 Spartobacteria bacterium
TACGTGTGGATGTTCGCCAGCGGATTGCTGTTCGGCGTTGCTCCCCAGACTTACGTGGCCATTTGTTGGTGGGGAATGGTCAACGCTGCCGTTCGCGTGGCTCGCGCCGTTTACATTTCCACGGCCGCGAAACGGTGACATCCGCTTCGCGCGCGCGATGATTTCCTTGCCCAGCACGCGCACCGGCTGCTGCACCACCAGCGATGTACTCACGCTGCAATAAACGCCGCATCCGACCTGACACGATTTCTTGCGATTGTTCGCATAAAGATCGTCCAGCGTGATGTCCATGATGTGCTTGTCCGTGTGCACCATGCTGCAGATCCAAAATTTTCCCTGGGCCGAGACGAAAAATAATTTGTAACCGGCCATGCACGTCCACTCGACATGCTCTTTGCGCAAAAGACTGCGCTGATATTTCAGGATCGCTTCGCTGGTGTGAATTTTTTCGCCGCGACGCTTTCGCTCGATCATTGAATCGATGAACGCCTCCAGTTCTTCCGGCGATCCGCGCTCGACCCGAAAACGTTGCATGGGATCGGCATGAACGAGACGCACTTCGGTCGGAATTCCGCGAGACAATCCGGTTTCGAGCACGGCCTGCGATTCCGAAAGCGTGTCCGCGCAAATCACCCCGGTGATATGCAAACTAACTTTCGAATCCTTAAAATATTCCAGCTTCGGCAGGATGGTCTTGAAAGATTTTTTCGTAATCGCGCTCGGCGTCATCCGGTCAACGCTGATCTGCATGACTTGCAGCCCGGCTTCTTCCAGGGCGCGCAGTTTCTCGCGCGTGAGTAAAAATCCGTTCGTCGTTAGGCTGGTGGCGAACCCGAGCTCGCGGCAATAGCGGACAAGATCGACAATGTGCGGATGGACAAGCGGTTCCCCGCCGACCAGCGCGATGCGCATGGTGCCGAGGTCGCGGATTTTTTTCACCCACGTCTTTAAATCTTCAATGCTCGGATGCGGCCGGCTGTTGTCGTACTCCGTGCAATATCCGCAATCCAGATTGCACCGATCGGTCACATACAAGCTGCATTGCAACGGCTTGCGATCGACCAAACGCTTGGCCGATTCGAGAACATTATAGCCGGTAAATTCGCGGCCGATTTTTTGGAGAAGTTTCATGCTGCCGCCGGAGACAGGCTGAAGCTAGCGACAAGCTGTCAGCTAAGCAATCTCCTCCTGTGAGGACGCCCGATTACCGAACCTGCCAGTCGATTACGATTTTTATGGCCGCGACCTTCCTGCGAACGTTTCAACGGCTGTCCAACAAACCGCCAGCCATACTATCGCCGCTGCCATCGCGCCCATCACATCGCTCAAATAGTGCGCTCCTAAATAAATTCGGCTGAGGCCAATTAAAAGGATTAGCAGGATCGAGAGTGGGAATACGAACATCCGCCAGCGCCATTCGCGAGCGACTCCGGTCGCTAAAAACATGGCGAGCAAACCATAGAACAGGGTTGCGCCCATGGTATGACCGCTTGGAAAACCAAAGCTCGAAAGCGTCGTAAGGGGGTCTTCGAAGATCGGTCTTTGTCGATGAAAAATGTGTTTTAGCACAATATTCAGGACAGTCCCGGCGCCCATTGTGAGCACGAGCACAAGCAACGCCCGCCATGATTTTCTCCAGAGCAAAAAGAGCGCGCATAAAAACGACGCGCTGCTAAGAAATGCGACGGAGCCGAGGAACGTGATTACCTTTGCGATTTCCGTGATTGTTCCTGTCGCATGTTGGTGAAACCAATCGGCGAGGCGTTGATCGACAACCACCAAGGGATCGCCCGTTAACAGATCTTCTACGATTCCGCCGAACCACCAGCAACCGAGAACAATAATCAACATGCCGACGGTGAGATGCAGCCCCAAATAGCCTTGCGGTGATAATCGATCCTGCAAAAATCGAATCGGACGCGCGAATCGTCGCCGAAAGTCGCTCCGCATTAGCTCACAATTTCTGTTCGTCGAATCGGGCCCAGCAATGTCAGCGCGACCAACGCCAATGCGCCGCAGCTAACGAAGCCGACATGCACGCCATACAATTGCGTCAATCCTCCGACCAGCAACGGGCCGACCATGTCGCCAAATTCTTTGAACGATTGCGCCGCGCCAACGCTGGCGCCGAGCTGACCTTTGGCGGCGAGCGTGCTCACAAGCGCGTCGCTATTCGTCCAAACGGTGCCGATGCCGATACCCGCCATGATGATCACGGCGATCAGCGGGACGCCGGAAAGAAATGTGATCGCGCTGATGGCGAGCGCGGCAAGAAGCAGACCGGCCAGCACGGTCGTTCTTATGTCGATCTTATCGGCCAGGTATCCAGCCAGCGGTTGCACGAGCAGATAGCTGAAAGCCGCTACGCTCACCGCGCTGCCGGATTCGAGCGGTGTGTAACCGATCCCGTGGAGATAGACGGGCAGAAAACCAAACAGAATGCCGACCATGAACATGTTGATCACGATCACCGCATAAATCGGCAGCAGTCGCGGCTCTTTGAAGATCAGAAAAAATTGCCGCAGGGTGATTTCCTGCTCGTCATCTTCGAGTGCTGCCATTCGCGCGCGTGGCAGTAGACAACTCAACAGGAACGCGAAGATTCCTACTGCCGCCGAGACGACGAAGATCATCGCAAATCCGTAGCCGTGAATGATGAAACCGCCGAGCGCGGGGGCGATGACGTAACCGGCGCCTTTAATCGCATTGTAAATGCCGAAGGCGCTACCGCGTCCTTCTTGAAAATATTGAGCCACTAACGAAATCGAAACGGTCGAAAGCGCGGCCGCGCCGAGGCCTTGCACGAAACGCACGAGCAAAAGCCATTTCGGATTTATAACGAGAAAGAGGAGCGAGCCCGCGATGAAGATCGACAATCCAACGAGGAGTGTCGGTTTCATTCCGACGCGATCCGCGATAAAGCCGGCGCATGGTTTCGCGAAAAGCTCCGCGAAATCGTAGACCGCAATCAGCAGGCCGATGACGAAAGCTCCGACACCGATCGCCTCCGCGTAAGGAGGCAAGTTCGTGGCCACGATATGCGCGCCGAACGAGGTGACAAAACCGCATGCAGCAAGGATAAAAAGGACGCCGTAACGCAAGTTCAGAAGCCCTTACAAATTATTTGTTTTGCCGTCCGGTAATTCGCCATCGAATCGGCGGTAAATTACACCCTCATCAGTTTTGCTGACGGGCTGATAGCTCTCCGCTAAAATTCCGGCGAGGATCGGAAAATTCCTGATCGGATACTGCCTGCTGCGCCCAGTGCGCACATCGAGCACGTAAAGAGGCGGATGGCTGCGAAAATCCTGTTCGAGGTTGGACCATGCGCCGGGCACGATCCACTTGCGAGTATCAATCCCGGGCAGCGGGGCGCCGAACACATAGCCCGTGAGCGGATAGGTCAAGACGTAGCGACATGCCGGGCGCCTTCCGGCGTCGATATAAGTTTTCGCCGAATGCCCCCAAACAAAAATTCGATCGGACGGAGTCGAATTCTCAGTGACGTATCGCGCCATTGCTAGAGAATGCCGCCCTGCCAAGCCGACCGACTGCGCGAATGCGAATGTTACGACGGTCGCTGCTAACCAGGCAAAACTTACCGCCGGCCCTGGTAGCCATCGGTTAGGCTGCGTCCTCTTTGCCCATAGGCGGGCGTAATATGGGGCCGCCAAAAGTGCGAGCGGCGGCACCAGCTGGATATAATAGTGAGGGTAAAATCGAGTACCGGCGGCTGCGCCGACGACCGACGCGGCAACGAGCCAGAGAAGAGTGGTTCGCTCCGCGCGCTTGGCTGCCCAGATATCGTGATCGTTTCTTCCGCCCATCGCGGCGCCAATCACCAGCGGTAAGCACCCCCCGATGAAGGCGAGCGTATGGACAATTCCGCGATTCCAAAATACGTGTCGAATCGCGTGATCGCCAATGGTCCAATAATATGCGTCAGCCAGAATGCCTTGCCGTCTGAGTTGAAACGCAACCAGTGCCAGCGTTACAAAAAATCCGGTCGTTAGCATTAGCGTATGAACGAGCGAAGACCTGATCGTGAATCCGCGGCTCGCCCGATAGCTCGGAAGCAGAAAATAGATTCCGATTGGGACGGCGGCGATGGCCGCCGGTTGCTTTAGCAGAAAACCGGCGCAAAGCAGGGCGCCGGCGACGATGAGATCCAGTCTGACGCGGGAAGAAGTTCGTCGAAAAGCAATCGCCCACGCCCAGACGAGCGGGAGATTCATCAGTAGCTCGCCATTAAAAGCCAGATTTTTCCACGTCGCCCAAGATGCGAAGACGCTGTAAAGCAAAGCTGCGATCAAGCCGGTCGCCGAATCGAACAATTGTTGCCCAATCACGTAGAGCCCGGCCATCGTTCCTAAGACCCACAAAAGAGCGACAGCATGCAGAGCGTGCCAGTTAAATTTCCCCGCTATTTCAAACACGGCCGCGTACGTCCAGAACAATAGCGGGGGTTTGCGTTCCACGGCGTCGATGTAGGGCCGCCCACCATCGACGATTTCGTTCGCCACGATCGAGTAGACCGTCTCGTCATCGATTGGATGTGAATACAAGAGCGACGGCAGACGAGTGAGCACGGTCAGGCAAAGGATGCCCAACGCGGCAAGTCTCAATTTTCGAATACTACTGATTGGCATGCCCGCGGTCGGTATTATCTGCTGCTTGAACTTGTCGATCTTCGCGGTGGCCCACTAGACGCTGCGCGACGTAGCGAGATAAGCCAATGCTCCAGCGAATGAAAAAACGTAGCGCGATGCCGAACGACATTTTCGATCGACCGCGAACGCGATCTCGAAACACAATTGGAACTTCGCGCACTCGCAGCGCTGCCCCGCCGCGAATAATTGCTTCGAAGACAATTTTAAATCCGACAGCGGGAGGCGCCAGGTCCAATAACCGCGAGCGACGAATGCCAAAAAAACCACTCATCGAATCGTGGACATGCGTGAGCGGATAAGCGATGGCCGCGCCTGCCCGCGACAAGCTTCGCCGCCAAAGCGGCCAGTCCGGTGTCGACCCTCCATCAACGTAACGACTCCCGATGACCATATCGGCCGTGTCGGCAAATAACGGACCGAGCAAATTGATGATGCCTTGTGGCGGATGACTTAAATCCGCATCCATCACCAGAAGAAACTCTCCGTCGGCGGCCCGCGCCCCGGCCATGATCGCAGCAGCCAGTCCCGGCTTGTCGCGCTCTTGTTCGATGAATCGAATCGGAACCGCCCCCGCGATGGAATCAATCACCGCCCGGGTGCCATCAGTCGAGGCACCATCGACAAACACAATCTGGCGAATCACATCGCCGTTCGCTAAAATCTCTGTGACCAGCTTCGCAATATTTTCCGCTTCATTGCGCGTGGGAACCACAACCGAGACGGACTTTGAGCGCGGATCCATCTAGCGGGATAGAGCCCAGGAAACGTGACTTTGCGCACCCGTTCCCGGACTGCGGAAGCGGCAGGCGATAATCACAAATTTGTTGATCGGCGAAAACATGAAATGGCGGAAACATCTGATCGGGGTATTCGACACGGCACGGGCAAAGACCGGCCGGCGTGGGCAAGCAGACAAGTATGAGCATCCGTGCCGCGAATCGGCGCACGACGAAGCTCAGCCCTCAGCCAATTGGGGCGGGTGATCGATGGAAGGCAGTGCCCCGAGCGGCGCCTCTTCTTCGAAATCTGAATATCTGAATACGCTTACGAATGCAGATATGATCGAGGCTATCGGCGTGATTACTTCGGCCGCATCATGCCCAAAACTTCCCAGCTTAGGACTTCCATCGCCTTGATGACTAGAAAAGTGGGAACTTTGGACATTCGAAACGCCCGGATCGTACACGTCATCGAGTACGTCGCCGCTAAACACGAGGATCGCGAATAATGCAAAGAATGTTCGGACGACCCTGTTTTGAAACCACGCGCTCACGCGGACCGAATAAATCCACGCCATGGCGAAGTGTCAATGCGCTTCCACCCTGCCGACCATTACCATCCTGTTTATCGTCGAAGAGCTACGTCTTTATTGCTTCATCGATACGTCGAAGTTCGTCCTCGCTGAATTTAAGATTCTCCAAGGCGCGAACATTCTCTTCCACTTGATCGACATCGGACGCACCCATCAACACGCTGG
>JBDUDM010000099.1:0-6113 GCA_040002925.1 Spartobacteria bacterium
TCAGCGCATAAACCGCCGGGACATTGAGCGAGCAACCGAGCGCTTCGCGCAAACGAACCGGGCCGAGATAACGGTGATTGTAGTTCTGCGGATCGTAATCGGCATACTCCTCGCGGATAGCATCGGCCGTGTCCGGCAACAAACTCGCGGCCGTGAGTAGATGTCGATCTAACGCGGCCAGATAAACGAACGGTTTCAAGGTCGAGCCGCAACTGCGTGACAACGTCGCTCCGTTGCTTTGATGCAGCGCGTAATTGCTCGAGCCGACCATCGCGCGCACCGCGCCGGTCTCATTGTCGACAATGACGAGCGCGGCTTCGGAAATATCATCGCGATTCAGCGCGGCCAGATGCATCCGCACACAACGCTCGGCTTCGTTTTGCAGATCGAGATCGAGCGAGGTCGGAACGCGTCCACGTAGTGAAGGATGTTGCGCGACGACCGCATCGACAAAGTGCGACGCGATTCGCGGCGGATCGAAGCGGCGCGCAATCGGCGCAGAGCTTGCCAGCAACGTCTGCTGTTCCGGCGTGACCACGCTCAACTGCGTCAACCTAACGAGCGAGCGTTCATACTTTCGAGTCGCTTCCGCGGAATGCAGCCACGGATTTAATCGCGTCGGCGCTTGCGGCAGACCAGCCAGAAAAACGGATTCGGCGAGAGTGAGATCGCGCGCCGATTTTCCGAAGTAAGCGCGCGCCGCTGCTTCCGGTCCGAGCCGGCGATTGCCGTAGCTGCTGCGATTCAAATACTCCGCGAGAATGTGTTGCTTGCTCCAGCGGCGCTCGATCTTCCACGCCACGATCGTTTCGTAAATTTTCGCAGACCAACTTCGGTGTTGCCGCTCCGAAGCCATTTTCACCAACTGTTGCGTGATGGTCGACGCGCCTGACACGATGCGCCGCGATTTCGCATTGCGAACACCGGCCGCAACGGTCGCGCTCCAATCGACCGCGGCGTGTTCGTAAAAGCGATGATCTTCCAGCGCGACCGTCACGCGCGGCAACCACTCGCCCATTTGCGCGAGCTCGATCGGCATTTGCACGCGCGCTTCCGGCGAAGCGAGTTGCGCGATTTCGCGGCCGCGAACATCGAGCAAAGTCAACGTTCCCAATGGCGATTGTCGCAACGCCGACGGAATCGGCACGCACAAGATCGACATCGTGATCGCGATGAATGCGACCGCGCTGCCGAATATTATTCGCCGGCGATGACGCATACGCTCGAAGGCGACAGGCCGGAGAAGCGGCTGTCGTACATCGGATAAATCTGAGTCGCGGGCCAACGAAAAGTTCCGGCCGCAGTCGCGCGCGCGAGCACCGAGTACGTTCCCGAGCCCGGTTCGAAGTCGTCGAAGTAAAGTAATGTCATCCGATCGCGCATTTCCGAATGCGAAAGCACGAGCACGTGATTGTTTTGATCTTCCGCCGGCAATTCAAAAAATTTACCGATCAACGCGAGATTTGGATTTACCGTTTCCAAACCGGCGGGCAACGCATCTTCGAGCGCGACGTAGTTTTGTTTCTTCCGCGTGTTGATCCGGTAAGTGATGAGAACCTGATCGCCGATCTTGAATGGCGACTCGGCTGCACCGGTGCGTTTCGCATCGGACATATTCTTGACCACGCGCTCGAGCCGAAATCCGCGATCAACTCGCTCGGTATCGAGCGCATCCAGAGAAAATTCCGCCTTCATCAAAAAAGTCATGGCCACTTTGTTCAGGCCATTGACCGAAAGTTGATTGTCGATCTTGCGATCGAGCCACGCGGCCGAGCAGCGATTTTTCGAAAACGTTCCGGGCGGTTCGGCCGCCGCCAGCGGCTGCGCGTTTTCCGCGCCGATCATCGATTTAAACGTGAGCAAGAGCCAAAGATTTTCCTGCGTGGAAAGCGCGGCGGACGAATCCATCAGCGCGAGCATGCGATCGCGCACGCGCTTTTTTCTCTCTCCGGTCCACGATTTCGGCGCGACCGTTTCAAACGCGAGCGCGATGATCGCTTCCGCGCGCGTCATCGAAGTAAACGTGCGCGGATCGAACGCGCGTTCTTTCGCCGGCGCTTCGATTTCCTTGAGCAATTGCTCTTTCTCGCGCGCCATGATGCCTTGTCGATGTAGGGCGATCGCAAGCAACGCGCGGCCTTCGTCACCGGCCTCGTTGCGCCGCAAATAAACTTCCTGCGAGACCGCCGCCAGATCTTCCTCTTTTTCGTATTGCGTCAGGACAAAGAGCGCGAAGCATTTCGTGAACGGCGTCGTGACCGTTTGTCCGTTCGCGATTTTCTTAAGCGCAGCTGCAAGTTTATCGCGCAATCCTTCCGGCGCTTCGAATCCCGCGTTGACCGATTCGTTAACGGCCCAGAACGCTTCGCAGGTCACGAACGGATTCGCCGTCTCGCCGCCCGGCCAATACGGCAACATTCCATCGGCGAGCAACGAATCGTTATACTGCTTCATCCCGCGTTCAAGCACCGCGCGAAATTCGGCGTCGCGCGCTTCCACATCCGGCAAATACGCGAGCAGGTTCGCCAGAAAACTGTAGCCGAGAAGTTTGGTCGAGATCTGCTCGAAGCAACCGTGCGGGTATTCGAGAATCATCGGGATGCCGGCGATCTTCGGCAGCCACGGCGATGTCGAAACGGTCGCGTTGAATTTTCCATGCGCATGCTTCCACGCCTCCGGCATGACCGGCTGGGTGTTGAATTGCGGGCCGTTGAATGGGCCGGCCACACTTTCCTTGCGCACAATCGACGGCGACTGCACCGGTAACGTCAGCTCGATCGCGTCGGTCATCTTCGCGTTCGATTTCGCGGTCGCTTCGAAACGAATTTTGACCGGCGCAAGATCGACATCTTCTACTTTGGCTTTGAATCGAAACACCGTCGGGGCATCGCGTTTCGCGCTCTGCTTCGCGATTGGTTCGCCCACCAGCTTGCATGTCGCGTCGGTCATACATCGCACCGTAATCTCTTCTGCATCCGCAAAATTCTGCTGCACCGACGCGCGCAACTCCACTTCATCGCCGTGTCGTAAAAAACGCGGGAGCGCGGCATTGATCAGCAACGGCTTGGAAACTTTCAGCGTGACCTCAGCGTCGCCGCCGAATTGATGCGCCTTTGTCTGACCAACCGCCACAACGCGGTAGCTCGTTAGGTTATCCGGCGCGACGAAATCAAAATTGGTTTTGCCGTCCGCGCCGGTTTTCAAACTGCCCTGCCAAAACGCCAGCGTTTTAAATTCCTTCCGCACGTTGGTCACATTCGGGACCGCTTCTTCGCCGCCGCCGCCGATGATGAAACCTTTCTGGGTCAAACTTTTCGGCGTGATCTCTTCGATGAAGCGATCGAGCGATTGAAAGCTGCGAACGGAAAACGGATTCCGTGGATAAAATCCGGTGAGAATCTTCGCTAACTCCCAGCCGCCCAGTTTCAACACCGCGTCATCGACCGCGAATACCGCAAGATCGACATCTCCAACCGGTTTCCCTTCCGAGGTAACTTTGATATCGCCGCGAACGGTCTCGCCCGGTTTCACCGACGCATTCGCGAGATGCGATTCGATCTTCAACTCGCGATCCGGCCGGCGCACTTCGATGATGCTGGCCGCGAATCGTTCGCGCGGCAGTTCCTTCTCGCCGCCGGGCTTCACCAGATAAATCGAGACGGTCGCGTTCGGCGCGTATTCCTTTTTGATCGGCAAATCGATGCGACCCGCGTTGCCGGGAATCGAAACGAGGAGCGTATCGAGTATTTGATCGGTCTCGACCGAAACCCAGGCTACACCGCCGAACGGCGCCTGGATCGACAACTTCGCTTTTTCCCCCGGCGTAAACTCTTTCGTTTCATGCTCGATCTTGAAACTGGTTTCGTTTTGCACCGGCAATTCCGCCAGCGCTTCGCCGGTCACAGTCGCTTCGTCGCTAACGAGCGGCGCCTTGCCGTCGGTCGTTTTGGCGGCGACGACATAACGACCGGTGGCAGCGGCCGGCAAAACAAATTCGGCCGGCGTTTTCGATTCCTGCGACGCGACCTTGTCGTACTGATCGGTGTTGCGATAGCGAAACACGAACGGTGCGAGCTGTTCTTTCGCGACCTTGGTGGTGACATGGAAAAGATCGACATGTACGACTACGGCATCGACTTTTTTATCGTCACCATCGACGGCCTGGATTTGCACCTTCACCCCGTTAGGTTTCGCCAGATCTTCCTCCGCTCGGATTCCGAGACGCACCGCTGCCGGAAAAATCGCCGCGGTATCGCCGCCGGTTAGGGTTTGACCGTCCACCGAAGTCACGTCGGCGCGCCAGAAGATTTCGCTCTTCCCGATGGCGGCATTGTCTTTGAAAGGCGATTCGCAGGCCAACTTCGCCATGCCGTGCTCATCGAGTTTGGTATCGCCTTCGATCGTTTTCGTTAGCTCGTTATCAGTATCGAGATGCGGCCCGACCTGCGCATAACTGTTATAGCGGCGCAGGTAAGTATCGCCTTCGCTCGCGGTCTCGGCCGACACCGTCCAGGTCGCTTTCCAATGCACGCGCGCGTTCGCGTTGGGCGCCCCGTGAAAATAAGCGGAAGAGACATTCGCGTGAGCCGTTAGGCCGACTTCCGGATTTGCTTCGACCACCGCGGAAAACATCGGCACGCGATATTCTTCTACGCTAATCGCCGCGGTTCCTTCGTAATCCTGATTGTCGATCTTGCAGTGAATTTCGCAGCGACCGAGTTTCGAACTTTCCGGGATGGTCCATTCCGCTTCCCATCCGCCGTGAGCGGAAGCTGTCGTCGTGCCTTCGCCGAGAATGCGCTGGCTGTCGCTACCGGTAACGCGCCATTTGACCTCCGCGCCGCTCGGAATCGAAAGACCGCCATCGTCGGCCTTACGCACGAGCCCTTTCATCTTCACCAGCTGTCCGGGACGATAGAGATTGCGGTCCGTAATAATTTCCGCGTGCGGCTTGGGCGCTTGCCGGCTGCCATCGCTGGTCGAGGAATAACTTTGTCCATCGACAAACTGCAACGCGGCGCCACCGGCCGTATCCGCGATGAACAAATGCGCGGCCGATTTTTTCTCCGAGAGCGAAAGTTTTTCGCGAGCGAAGGAAGTAATCCCCTTGTCGTCGGTGAGGGCGCGAGCCAGCTCGATGTTTTCGCTAGTGACCGCGCGCACCGTCACGCCAGCGACTGGTTGCGCGTCCGACATTTTCGCCACGCGGAGCAACACGGCCGTCGGAGTTCGCTTCTGGGTCAGAATGAAATCGCTACTGCAAACAATTGTGCGATTGCCGACGACGCGGCCCTCATCCAGCGTCGCCGTCGCTTCCAGCAGATAAGGGCCGCTGAGTTTTTCGCCTTTCGGCGCGGCGCACTGGATATCGCGCCGCACATTTTCGTTTCCCGTCGCCGCTGCCGTTGTGCCATTCGCAATCAGCGGCAGCTTGAACGCGTCGATCAGTAATTCGGTTTGGAATTGTCGATTGAATCCCGTCCTTGGATCGACAATCGATTTGCCGGTGACCGGATCGGTCGCATCTTTTTCAAACTCGCGCACGCGCGCGGTCACGGCCGGTAATTTCTCCAGCGGAATCCGCGCAAGTTTCCACGTCACCGCCGGCGTGTTGTATTGGAAAAACGAAAAGCGCAACTCCGGTCGCGCCCGCACAAAGATTTGCGAGGCGGGAAAAAAGATGGACGGCTGTTTCGGCGAAAAACTCGCGCCCCAGCGCGACTCCTCGGCCAGCCCGTAACCGCGCTCTCCTTTCAACTCCTTCGAGATGGTGACGCGGTATCGCTGCGTGGCATCGAATTTTCCCGTGACATCGATCTCATCGCCGCTCGCCAGCACGCGCATGTCTTTCACCGCCGGTTCGATTTTGATTTTCGCCGGCGTTGCTTCCGCAGGATCGACATCGTCCGTGAATTTGATGCGGATCGCCTGCTCGAACGCGTCGTTAAATGCGCCGACCCAATCTACTTTGAGCGCCTCGGTTTTTCCCGCCGGGATCACTTTCAAATACGGCAGCGGCCGTCGGCTTTTCGCGTCGAGCAGACCGTTCACGATCAAGTCGTAAGTGTGACCGACCGGCAACAATTGGCGCGGCGAAACCCGGAATTCCTTCG
>JBDUDM010000100.1:0-6078 GCA_040002925.1 Spartobacteria bacterium
ATTCGTTCACCGCGGCTCCACAGTCGAACTTTGTTGTGGTGGTCAATACGACCACCGGCTCAACGACTTCCTCGCAATTCAGCGGTACCGTCTCCGGCTTCATAGATAACACGGCCGGACCGGGTGCGTGCGCGGCAGGTACACCGACACCGACACCGACACCGACACCGACACCGACACCAACGCCAACGCCAACTCCAGCGCCGGACTTCTCGCTGTCGATTAGTCCGTCGTCAGTGATCGTTCCGCACAAAGGTGGAACGGCCACTTACACTGTGGCGATTACGCGCACCGGCGGATTCAGTTCGCCGCTGACAATGTCAGTGACCGGATTACCTGATGGAGCGACCGGCGTGTTCTCGCCGAATCCCGCAACCGGTTCGTCGACGACGCTGACCGTAACAGCCGCCAGCTCGGTCGTTAGGGGAACCTATCCGTTCACGGTCACCGCAACCGGCGGAAGTCCCGTGATTACGCATACGGCTAACGCGACGCTGCAAAGCAGATAAGGAGCGACGACGGTGCCTGGGTCGAGCGACGACTGCGACTTTGTCCGGTCGCTCGACCTGGCCCCGCGCCGCCGGCGCAATTACGGCGGGCTGCTGTCCGCTGCACTCGTTAGTCTGTTTGCTTCCGTCGTGATGGCAGGGACACCGTCGATTGATAGCGGGATTGAAGGAGTTGTCTCGGTGTCGCCGAGCCGTCCAGGCCCAACCAGAATTGGCGTGGCCGACACCGCGCCTGCGCCAAATATCCGCTTCGTCGTAAAGAACGGGGATTCGGAAGTCGCCTCTTTCATCACGGATGCGGAAGGTCGCTTCCGAATCAGGTTAGCGCCGGGACACTACATCGTTGCGAGGAACGATCCGGGCGCGGCCATAGGGCATTGGCGCTTCGAAGCCGATGTCGCAGCGAATCAGGTAACGAAAGTGGAATGGACGGGCGACAGCGGAATGCGGTGAGCCTCGCGCATTGTCCAAGCCGCTCCCATTTGTGTTGATGAACATTGCCCGCGTCACGCTCATCTTCGCCGCACTGATCGCGATCTCGTGCTCCGAGAAATCTGTGCCGGGTCCGAACGAGAAGATAAAACCCAGTCAGGAAATCGCCGCGCAATCTTCCGAAGCAAAAGAAGAAAGCGAACTCGCGCCGCCCGAAGACGAGATCGCGGAGGATTGCGTAGCTTTTCTCCGCTCGACCAAAACAGTTCCCGCGAATCCTGCCAACGCAGATTGCCCGCAGTGCGATGCGAACGCGGAAGCAAAAGAGGTGCTGAAATTCGACAGCATAAAGGTGGATCGAACGAAATGCTCCGAATCAACCTGCGAGATCGACGTCACGATCCGCGCAACATTCAATCCCAGTCCACCCGGCGTCATCGCCGGCGGGCTGACCGGTTGGATTTCACCCGAACGAAGGGCGCAGTATTCGCACGGGCAAACGCCGTCCGGCGCGCAAACCTACCAAGTGAAGGTCACTTATCGTCGCGCCGCGACCGGTTGGCGCGCCGTCGAATTCAACTAACGCGATTCGATTGGGTGGGGCGGCGGCCTTGATCCAAGCGCCTTATTCCACGTAGTTCCCGGGCACGATGGAATTCGAAAAGAACACCATGCTCTTCGGCGCCGATCCGATGCCACGCATTGTCGCGATTGAATTGGGCGATACCGGAACGGTCAAAGTTTATCGTCGCGAAAAAGATGGATCGACCATCGCCGACGTCGAGCCGTTCCATCCCTTCGTCTGGGCCGACAGTGACGTTGTCGATCTTGCGATTGAAGCGGAAAAGCTCGAGGGCGATCTGAAATTCGGCTGGCGCATCACGGTCGACAGTTGGAAAGAATTAATCGCGCTTCGCAACGGACTGAAGAACGCCGGCCGCAGCTACTTCGCGTTCAGCGATCCGGTGCAGCATTATCTCACGGCCACGGGACGAACTTTATTCAAGGATTTGCCGTTCGGAGAATTGAAGCGGCTCCAACTCGAGATTCTGTCTTCGTCGGGGGAAGACGATCATCTCATGAGCATTGCCCTCGCCGACAATACCGGTTGGGAAGAACTTCTCCTTGTCGATCCAAAAAATGTTGAGGAATCCGAGCGGGCCTCGATCCGAAAGCTGACCGCTATTATTAAAGAGCGCGACCCCGACGTGATCGAAGGTCACGATTTGTTTCGTGTCGATCTTCCGTACCTGGTCGCCCGCGCGAAGAAATTAAAGACGAAACTCGATTGGGGACGCAGCGGCGGTTTCTTGCGTTCGCGGCCGTCGCGATTGCAGATCGCGGAGAAGACAATCGATTACCCGAAGTTCGCAATCGATGGCCGGCATTTCGTCGACACGTTTTTGCTCGCGCAATTTTACGACGTCGGCATGCGCACGCTCGCCGGATTCGAACGCATCGATGTCGCGCGGCATTTTGGCTTTTGCGACAGCGACGAATTTTCCGGCTTGGCCGGCAAGGAATTGCAACGCGCCTACATCGACAACGACGAGCGTTTCCGGCAGCGCGCGCTCTGTGCCGTGCGCGAAACCCGCTCCATTTCCGATTTGCTCAGCCCGAGTTACTTCATCCAGGCGCAGATTTTTCCCTACAACTATCAGGACGTGATCGTGCGCGGCAACGCCACCCGCATCAACGCGCTCTTCCTCCGCGAATATTTTCGGCAGCGCCACTCCATCCCCGAGATGCCGATGGCGCGCGGTTTCGAGGGCGGTTACACCGACATCTTTTTCACCGGCGTCGCCCGCAACGTCTGGCATTGCGACGTCGCATCGCTTTATCCGTCCATCATGTTGCAGTTCGATTGCTTCCCGGTCACGGACCAGCTGCAAATCTTCCGCAACCTGCTCACCGATCTGCGCACGTTCCGGCTCGAAACGAAGGCGAGCATGCGCGCGGAGAAGGACGTGGCGAAGCAGCGTTATTTTCACGCGTTGCAAAACACCTTCAAGATTTTGATCAACAGCTTCTACGGCTATCTCGGCTTCGCGCAGGGGCACTTCGCCGATTTCGACGCGGCCGCACGGGTCACCCAGATCGGTCGCGATCTTTTGAAGACGATGATCGAGTGGCTGAATGGGCAAGGCGCGCACGTCATCGAAGTGGACACCGACGGAATTTATTTTGTCCCGCCGGCTAAGATCGACATTGACGAACTGCGTAAAGGTCTGGCCAAGGAATTGCCGCCGAGAATTGAGGTCGAATTCGACGAGCAATTCGAAGCGATGTTCAGCTACAAGGCGAAGAACTACGCGCTGCTTACGCGCGACGGTGAAGTTGTCATTAAGGGCGGCGCACTCAAATCGCGCGGTTTGGAAAAATTCCAGCGCGTCTTTCTCGAGGAGATGATCAAGCTGCTGATGGAAGACAAGTCGAATGCGATTGTCGATCTAAGGAACGAATTCGAAAGCAAGATCCGGAACCAGGAATGGAAGATCGACATGTTAATGAAGACCGACACGCTGCAGGACTCGTTAGACAAATACCGGCAGAAGATCGCCGGTTCCGCGCGCAATCGCGCCGCCGCCTACGAGCTCGCGCTGGCGAGCGGCCGCAATTACAAACCGGGCGACCAAGTCAGCTACTATATCAAAGCCACGCCGAAGAAGGTCGCCGCCTACGAAGCTGCCAAGCTCGCCACCGATTTCGATCCGGAAAATCGCGACGAGAATATCGATTACTACGTCACGAAGCTCGATGAGCTGGTGAAAAAGTTCGGCGGAATTGCGCAGTCTTCCGCCTCCGAGCAGACGCAGGCAAGTCTCGCGCTGTAAGGTTCTCCTCGGCGCGCCAGACGCTTGATGAACCCTCTTCGCTGTTTATTCACGGTGCAGTGCGATGGCAGCAACATCATCATCGAAACCGTCGCCGGAAGTTTGGTCCCGTTGTGCGATGAGGCTCTGCAGGAAGTCCGCACTTGACCCGGTTTGCGCAAAGGATTTCGCGAGCGTTTCGGCGGTCGATCGCTCGCCGGTGTTTTCTTTCGAACTGTAGAGACCGTCACTATAGAGGAGCGCTGCGTCTCCGGACGCGAGCGTTGTGACCGTCGGCTCGATGTTCAACGCCGGGTAGATTCCGATCATCGTGGCGCGCGAAGGAAGAGTCTCGATCGTGCCGTCCCGCCGCCGAAGGAGGAGGGGGGGATGACCGGCGCCGGCGAAAGACAATTCGCCGTCGGTCTTGATGACGGCACAACAAGCGGTCATGAACGCGCGGCCGCGGAGTGTGCTGCAAAACTCTTGATTCACCCTGGTGAGAATCCCATCAGCAGTCGTGCACTCGGTAATGGCTTGATTAAAAAGCAATGCAACCAAGGTAGTAAAAAGCGCAGCGGCGACCCCATGGCCAGTGGCATCGGCAATCCAGAAAACCAACGAACTGTCGTCCATCCTGCGCCAGCCATAAACGTCCCCGCCGACCTGGATCAATGGCATATAAACCGTTTCTATGCCCCACCCGTCCAAGTGCGTTTGCGGGGAAGTGACGATGGCCTGTTGGGTGGTGCGGGCCACCGCGAGGTCGGCTTCCTGCGCCTCCCGCCAGATAGCCATCTCTTTGTTTTGCGCGTGCAAAGCGGCGCCCAATTCCTGCTCGCGATCGCGGGCGCGCTTCTTCTCTAGACAGGCGCCGATGCGCGCTTTGAGCAGAGTTGGCTCGAACGGTTTCGGCAGGTAATCCTCCGCGCCCATTCCGATGCAGCGCACCACGGAATCTAATTCGCTCAGCGCCGAGATCATGATGACCGGGATGTGGCGCAGCACCTCATCGGCCTTGAGGCGCCGTAGCACTTCGTAGCCGTCCATTTCTGGCATCATGATGTCGAGCAGCACGAGGTCGAAGGTATCGGCGCGCAATCTTTCTAACGCTTGTCGCCCATTCTCGACCTTGACGACGGCATAACCCTGACGCTCCAACCGGCGCGAAAGCACGTCGCGGTTGGCTTCTACATCATCCACAACCAGCACGAATCCCCGCGCGGCGTCGGAGGCACCCGCCGGCGGCTTGTTCTCCAGATTGTCGCCAACTAATTCGTGTTCGTTAGGCGCAAGATCTACTTCAGGAGGCGCGGCCATCGCTGGGCCGGTATCGGCCGGTCCGACCGACTCGAAGTTATCGTTGATGAGCGCCAGCAGTTGTTTGCCGGCACTATGGGTCTTTCGCAAGTCTGGGATGAAGTCATCCTGGCCTTGCTCCTGCGCCTGCTCGATCAGCATCTCGGTGTATCCGATGATGTGATTGAGCGGTGTGCGGAGGTCGTGGAGCAAACCCGCTGGCAGCTCGTGCGGGGCTCTTTCGCTGGTTGGGCGCGGCCCGTCCGTCATGAGGCAGGTTTTTCGGTGCGGGCTAGCAACCCCTCGATCTTGGCCAGGAGACGAGCGAGCTCGACGGGCTTTGTATCGTAATCGTCGCAGCCGGCTTCGATTGCCTTTTCACGATCGCCCGACATGGCATGCGCGGTTAGCGCGACGATCGGGATGTGCTTCGTGGCAGGATCAACTTTGAGACGGCGCGTGGCTTCCCAGCCATCGAGGACCGGCAGACTCATATCCATCAAAACCAGATCCGGCACGTGCGTCTGCGCCATCTCGACGCCGCTCTCCCCGTCCAATGCGATCACCACTTCATACCCGCGTCGCTCAAGTCGGCGCGAGAGCATGTCGCGATTCATCTCGTTGTCTTCGACTAACAATATCTTCGCCATGCGCCTAATTCTTATGGCGTGCGGCGCAGTTGTTGACGAGATCGCGCACTTGTTTCAACAAGGCTTCGCGAGAGTCTCCCGCCTTCTGCAAGATCGTCTCGACCGAACCACTGAGCCGTTGCCGCTCCTTCGCGGAAAGGTCTTTCGCCGTCATCACTACGATCGGGATGAAGCGCCACTCCGGGCGTTGCCGAACGCGATCTGCGAACTCAAAGCCATCCATCTCCGGCATCATTAGATCGAGCAAGATAAGACTGGGCCGCTCCTGCTCCATACACTCCAGCCCCTCGCGACCGTTCTCCGCTTCGCTTACTTTCCAGCCTTCCTTTTCGAGGATGTTGCGGGTGATGGAGCGAGTCGCCGGATCATCCTCGA
>JBDUDM010000101.1:0-6005 GCA_040002925.1 Spartobacteria bacterium
GCCGCGGCCTCTTCGCCATTTTTCCAATAAACAAACGTGGGCGCGACCGACAGCAAATCAGGGATGACCGTTTTCATGGTCAACACCATCGATGCATTCGGCGTCTCATCCGTTTCCACCGTGACCGTTTTCACCTGCGTGCCGGTGCGATCGCCAATCGTAAACGTCGCGGTAATTTCGCCCTTCTCGCCCGGCGCCACCTGTTCCTTTTGCGACTGGGCGGCGGTGCATCCGCACGATGCGTGCACGGATTTAAAATGAACCGGCGTTTTCCCGACATTTTGATATTTGAAATGACCGACCGCCTGCTTCTCCCCGATGGCGGGATGGAGCTCGAGCGAGGTCTGCTCCCATTTTAATTCGGCGCGCGCGGCGGCCGCGGAGAACAAGATCGACAATAACGAAAGGAAGATGCGGGTTTTCATTTTTTCAAATAAGAGCACTCAATATAATCAGTGAGCGCGTCCCGCCAAGAGCGCGGTTCAGTGCCGGTCAGCGCCGCAAATTTTGCGGTCGAAAGCACGGTGTAGACGGGGCGGCGGGCGACGAACTGTTTGATGTCGCTTAACTTTAACGGAGCGACCGAGCGCGTTTTCAGCGGCAGGCCGAGTGCATCGCAACAATCGAGCGCGTGTTGCCCATATTCCTGCCAGCTGCATTCACCGGCATTTGCGAAATGCAACAGACCGCCGGCAAGTCCGCCATCCGGACGGACTCGTCCCGTGGCGAGATCGACATCGAATAAGCGCGGGAGCATCTCCCCCAGATCGCGCGTATACGTCGGCGCGGAAAATTTGTCCGCCACCGCTTCCACTTTTTCATTTTCCAAAGCGCGCTTGATTACGCCGTCGATGAAACTGGGGCGATCGGGACCGAACACCCAGGAGATGCGCAAAACAAGATGTCGATCTTGCACGGCGAGGACATTGCTCTCGCCGGCTCGTTTCGATTCGCCGTAAATGCTGATTGGCTTCGCGGCGTCGTCCTCGAGATATGGCTCGCGCTTTTCGCCATCGAAAACGTAATCGGTGCTGATATGGATCAGCTTCGCGTTTTTCTGCGCGCAGATTTCGGCGAGGAGGCGCGGCGCTTCGGCATTGATTTGAAATGCTTCCGCGCGCTGCGATTCGCAAAGATCGACATTGGTCATGGCGGCGGCATTGATGAGGACGTCGAAATCCAACTGGTCGATCTTACGATGAATGTCCGCTGCATCGGCGAGATCGAGTTGCGCGTGATTGAAACCGAGAACGTCAAATTTATCCTGATACTCGCGCATGAGCGCGGCCCCCAAACGCCCTCCGGACCCAACGATTGCAATTTTCATTTCGGCAGCGCGAACTCGCCGCTACGGCAGCAGGCGCACGTGATAGAAGGCGTGGGGTTGATCTCCGCCATTCGGATCGATGATTGAAGCGGGTCCGGTTATCGCAGCGCTAAAATCCGCAAGGTTCGGGATGCTTTGCCACGCGGCATCGGAGATGTCGATCTTGCGTTCAAGGCGATAACTTCGGCCGGCCACGGCGTAGAATTCGACGGTGATGGCGGAGCGGCTCCGAGTGATCGCGGTCACGCGCAGCAAGGCAGCGTCGACTGCGGCCTTGATGTCCAATCGCCCAAAACCATAGAGGTTGTTAGGCGAACCGCTCGAGCTGCAACTGTTCGATGAAATATGCACAGCGGTTTGGTTGAGGATCGCCTCCGTCTTCGCGATGTCGTGCCGCAGCCATGGTTGCGCCGACCAAAGTAAGGCGACGGCCCCCGCCACATGCGGCGTGGCCATGGAAGTTCCACTGAGGTTGACGTAGGACGTGGTCGTTGTTCGCGAAGCGGAACGAGTATTGGTTCCGGGCGCGCAGAGATCGGGCTTGAGCCGATTGCTGCCATCGGCGGTGACCGGGCCGCGGCTACTGAAGGACGCGAGGAGGTCGCTGCTTGTCGTTAGGGCGCCGATGGAGTAGACCGCATCGTAAAGCGCCGGTGGTTCGTTAGCGGTGGAGCAACCCGACCCGCTGTTTCCCGCGGCGACCACAGTCATAATGCCGGCAGCGCGCTGCGCTTCGACGTTGAGCAATTGCTTTGTTGCATGGAAACGCAAAACAGGCGCCGATTTGAACTAATATCTTCCCGTGCGCTCGAGCAGCGGTTGCCACCACGCTGGATTGTCGATGTACCACTGCACAATTTCTTCCAGGCCTTCTTTGAATCTGCGCCGCGGTTTCCATTTCAGTTCGCGTTGCGCGAAGGCGGAGTCGATGGCGTAACGGCGATCGTGGCCGAGTCGATCGGTCACGAACGAAATCATCGTCTCGGGTTTGCCGAGCTTTTGCAGAATCATTTTTACAAGATCGACATTCACCATTTCGCTGTCGCCCCCGAAATTATAAACGCTGCCGGGTTTGCCTTCGAAAAGCGCCGCGACAATGCCGGAGCAATGGTCTTCGACATGAATCCAATCGCGCACGTTTTTGCCGTCGCCGTACACGGGCAGCGGTTCGTTGCGCAACGCTTTGACGATCATGAGCGGAATCAACTTCTCCGGAAATTGATACGGCCCGTAATTATTCGAGCAGCGCGTGACGATGACTTCCTGGCCGTAAGTTTTGTGGCAAGCGAGCGCGAGCAGATCGGCGCCGGCTTTGCTGGAGGAATAAGGCGAGCTGGGGTCGATCGGCGATTGCTCGGTAAAGCGGCCGGTCGCGCCTAACGAGCCATAAACTTCGTCGGTGGAAATTTGAATGAAGCGCTGCACCCGGTGCCGCCGCGCGCAATCGAGCATGACGCTGGTGCCGATGACATTGGTATGAATGAAATTCGCCGGATCGTTAATGCTACGATCGACATGCGATTCGGCGGCGAAGTTTACGACGGCGAAGAACAGGTGCTCGGTCATGAGCGCGTCCATCTGGTCGGCATTCGCGATGTCGGCTTTGAAAAACTCGTAACGCTCGCCATGTTCCTCGACCACGCCCGCAAGATTTGCGGGATTTCCGGCGTAAGTGAGCACATCGACGTTAGTCACAAGCGCCGGCTTGTAATGTTGCAGAACGTAGCGAATAAAATTGCTCCCGATGAATCCGCAGCCACCGGTAACGAGAATGCGCACAGCGCCAGATAGCAGCGCCGACGCAGGCGCGCTAGCGGATTTTCCGGCGTTGCGCGAGCAGCTGGAAACATGGCGTGCGCGTTTGGCAGAGACGGAATGGACGCCGTGGCTCATCGTCGGTTTGGCGGCGTTGCTGCGACTTTTTTTACTCGGGATTAAACCGCCGCATTTCGACGAGGGCATCAACGGTTGGTTTGTCGATCAACTGGTCAAGAACGGGTATTACAAATACGACCCGACGAATTATCACGGGCCGCTGCACTTTTACGTTCTGCTGGCTTTCCAGACGTTGTTCGGCCGGAATTACTGGGCGCTGCGAATGCCGGTCGTGCTCGTCAGCATTTCGTCGGTTTGGTTAATGATGAAATACGAGCCCTTCGTCGGGCGCAACGCCAGCCGGCTGGCCGCGCTGGCCATGGCGATTTCCACCGGCTTCGTTTTTTACGGGCGCTATTCGATTCATGAAGCGTGGCTGGTGCTCTTCTCGATGTTATTCGTTTTGGGTGTGCTCGGGTTGCGCCGAGCCGGCACGGTCAATTATCTCTGGTGCCTCGGCGTGGGATTGACCGGGATGATTTTGACGAAGGAGACGTATGTCATTCATATCGGCTGCGCCTTGGTCGCGCTCGGCGTTTTTCATGTTTCGAATCGCCTCAATCCCGTGCCCGATGCGCGCGCGGTGAAGCAAACATGGGACTATGTCGATCTTGCCGTGGTCATGGCCACGGGCGTGATCCTGATTGTGTTTTTCTACTCCGGGACATTCCTGCATTGGAGCGGAGTGCGCGGAATTTTTCAGGCCTACGGCGCGTGGTTCAAAACCGGCCACGAAGGTCACGGCCACGAGAAGCCGTTTTATTATTGGCTGAATTTAATCCTGCGCTATGAGCCGACGGTGCTCGCGGGATTGATCGCCTGCGCTTTCTGCCAGCAATTCAAAACCTTCGCGCTGCGTTATCTCGCCATCTATGGCGTCGGTACAATCATCGCCTACAGCATCGTTAGGTATAAAACGCCATGGTGCATCATCAGCATCATCTGGCCGTTGCTCTTGATCTTCGGCGCGGCGTTTTTTCTGATTCCGGCGCGCCATCGTCTGGTCGCCCACGTCGTCGCCGCAATCTTGCTGATCGTTTCCTTCAGCTCATCGGTTTGGCTGAATTACTTTCATTGCACCACCGACAGCGAGCCCTACGTCTACGTCCAGACCTATAACGACATCGACAAATTAACCCGGCCCGTACTCTCGCTCGCACGACGGAATCCCAGTTATTACTACATCATCGGGCACATGATCCGGCCCAGTCCCTATCCGCTGCCCTGGATTTTGGGGAACTTTCCTAACGTTGGCTATTATGAGAAGGGCAAGCTTCCGCCGAATGCGGATGCCGATTTTCTCCTAGTCCAGGAAGAGAAAATCGCCGAAGTCGAAAAGCAATTGCACGATAATTACTACACGCAGCCATTGCGCATCCGACCTTATCAAGACATCTCGAAGCTCTACCTGAGCGCGAAACGATTTAAGGAATTCTTTCCCGATCGCGCCCCCGATTTCACCGGAGCGCCGCCACAACCGTAATTTTTTCGGCTTACTCAATGAAAGGGCTTTCCGCGGGATTGGTTTTCGTAATGGCGGCGAGCGTCGCCGGCGCTTTTCTCGGAATCGCCGGCGGCGGTTTAAATTACTTCCTCGCGTTTCTCTCGCTTGTCATCGCGACATTGGCGGCCGCGGCCGCTTATCTCGGAACGACTGATCGTCGCGACGAACCTGCTCCGTCACCAGGCAAAATTCGTTACGACCTCTGGCTTTGGTTTCTGGTCGGTTGCTTCGCCATCTTCGCTTCCCGCTCGTTTTTCTGGATTCTGTTTACGCACGACGGCGAATTAAAAATCCAGTCGGCGAATAATCTCGGCGACCTCGCGCTGCACATCGCCTACATCAAAAATTTCGCCAACGGCGTCGCGCTCTGGCCGGACAATCCCGTTTTCGTAGCCAGCAAAATGCGTTACCCGGCCGGGACCGACCTGTTCAACGCGCTTCTCTTATTAGTAGATGTCGATCTTGCGCGCGGTCTCGTCTGGGCTGGCCTGCTCGCTTCGTTAGGGACTTTTTATGCGCTGTTCCGTTGGGGCGGGAAGTTTGCCGTCGCTGGATTTCTATTCAACGGCGGCGTCGCCGGTTTCCAAGTCCTGCGCACATTCGAGTTTCTCGATTACCAAGGCGACAAAACGATCGCGTGGAAAAGTATTCCGCTCTCGATGTTCGTGACGCAGCGCGGATTGCTCTACGCCATTCCGGCGGGATTACTTTTGCTCTGGCACTGGCGCGAAAAACTTTGGCGGAGCGACGGGCAAGATCGACATGGTACTCCGCTGCCGTTCTGGGTTGAACTCGCGCTTTATGCGACGATGCCGCTTTTTCACGTCCACACCTTCCTCGCGCTTTCCGCCGTCCTCGTTTGTTTATTCGCGTGCGGTGACGCGCCCGTCCGAAAACATGTCGCGCTCATCATCATCGGCGCGCTCATCCCCGCGACCTTTTTTGTTTGGCTGGTCAGCGATAATTTTCACGCCAGCTCGATGCTGCGATGGCATCCCGGCTGGGTCATGTACGATCGCGACTTTGGCCGTGGCAATTTTCTCGAATTTTGGTTCGTGAATTTTGGGATATTCATCCCGCTCGCTTTGGCGCTGGTTGCGTTGTGCGCCTGGCGGGTTTGGCAAAAAGATTGGAAGTGGAATGAGAAACTTTCCGAAGAGTTTGCTTTCCTGCTGCCGGCGGCGGGAATTTTTATCTTTGGCCTGTTTTTTCGCACCGCGCCGTGGGAATGGGACAACCTCAAACTCATGGTCTGGAGTTATTTTCTCCTGCTCCCCTATTTGTGGTCGCGTCTCATCG
>JBDUDM010000028.1:0-20194 GCA_040002925.1 Spartobacteria bacterium
GGCGGTCACGATTTTGCCCGCGCCGTCAACGATGCGAGCGGCCGTGCCGAGCGCGAAGCTGAGCGGGCCTTCTTCACTTTTCACCACGATCGTCTTTCCCGGCTCGTAAGTGTTTACGGTGCCCGCGGAGTAGGTCGTGGTCGTCTGGGTCGTGGATGCTCCAGTAACCGGATTAGTTTTGGTGGTCTCAGTCGTGGTGCTCGTTTGTGCGAACGCGATCGGCGCGATCATCGCACACGCGAGCGTAATCATAGTCTTGTTCATACATACTTAGACCTGTCCCAGCGGCGCCCTATTCGAACGAAATTCGGGAATTGTTCGCACGCGCGAATTCGCTACCGTCGCGGTGTCGATGCCAAATTCACTTGTCGATCTTACGGTCACGCCCGAGCTGGTGGCGAAGCATGGGCTGACGCCGGATGAGTTCGAGCGCATCAAAAAAATTCTCGGTCGCGAACCGAACTTCACCGAGCTGGGAATTTTCTCGGTCATGTGGAGCGAGCATTGTTCGTATAAAAATTCGCGGATGGAACTGAAGAAATTTCCAACGACCGGTCCGAATATTCTGGTCAAAGCCGGCGAAGAAAATGCCGGCGTGGTCGACATCGGCGACGGCTGGGCGATCGCGTTTAAGATCGAGAGTCATAATCATCCCAGCGCGATCGAACCGTTTCAGGGCGCAGCCACCGGCGTCGGCGGAATCATTCGCGATATCTTTACGATGGGCGCGCGGCCGGAGTTTTGTCTCAACTCCCTTCGCTTCGGGCCGATCGCCGATTGCGGAAATCCCGAGACGACAGCGGCGAATCGACAGTTGTTTGCCGGCGTCGTTTCCGGCATCGCGCATTACGGCAACTGCATCGGCATCCCGACCATCGGCGGCGAGATTTATTTCGATCCGAGTTTCGAGGGCAATCCGCTCGTAAATGTTTTTTGTCTCGGCGTGTTGCGCCACGATCAACTTGCCCGCGGCGCGGCCAAAGGAATTGGCAATCCCGTTTTCTATGTCGGAGCGGAGACGGGACGCGACGGGCTTGCCGGCGCTGCGTTCGCGTCGCGCGAGCTGACTGAAGAATCAAAAGAAGACCGACCGGCGGTGCAAGTCGGCGATCCATTTAAAGAAAAACTTTTACTGGAAGCGTGCCTCGAACTCCTGGCCCGCGATGCGGTCGCAGGAATTCAAGACATGGGCGCGGCCGGTCTCACTTGTTCGACTTGCGAAACGGCCAGTCGCGGCGGCAGCGGAATCGAGATCGATCTCGCAAAAGTGCCGAAGCGCGAACCGGGCATGACGCCGTACGAAATTCTGCTGAGCGAATCGCAGGAACGGATGCTCATCATCGCCAAGCGCGGCCAGGAAAGTGTGGTGCGCGAGATTTTCGAGAAATGGGACGTGCCGTGCGCGGAGATCGGACGCGTGACCGACGACGGTATGATGCGCGTGCGCAATAACGGCAGCATTGCCGCGGAAATTCCGGCGAAGCCGCTCGCGGACGAAGCGCCGCTTTATTCGCGCGAAGCGAAAGCGCCCGCGCGAAATGCGATTGTCGATCTTGCGACGCTGCCGAAGATCGACAGTCACGAAGCGCTGCGTCAATTGCTGCGCGCACCGACCATCGCGTCGAAGAATTGGGTTTACCGCCAATACGATCACACCGTTCGCACCGGCACAGTGGTGAAGCCGGGCTCGGACGCCGCCGTGTTCTTCGTTCGTTATGCGAACAAGATTTTGGCTGCAACCACCGATTGCAATTCGCTCTACTGCTCGCTTGATCCGCGCGAAGGCGGCAAGATTGCCGTCGCCGAAGCCGCGCGGAATCTGACTTGTTCCGGCGCGAAGCCACTCGCCATTACCGACAACCTCAATTTCGGAAATCCTTACAAGCCGGAAAATTTCTGGCAGTTGCGCGAAGCGGTCGAAGGAATTTCCGAAGCCTGCCGCGCGTTCGATGTGCCGGTCATCGGCGGCAATGTCTCTCTCTATAATGAGAGTCCCGCCGGCGTGGTCGATCCGACGCCGACCATCGGTATGGTCGGTTTGATCGACCAGGAAGAGCACATCACCACGCAATGGTTCAAGAACGCGGGCGATGCGATTATTCTCGTCGGCGAAATCGGCGATGAACTCGGCGGCTCGCATTTCCTAAAAGTTTGTCACGGCAAAAAGATCGGCCCGCCGCCACATGTCGATCTTGCGCACGAGATCAAAATTCAAAACGCGGTGCGCGCTTTGATTCGCGGAGGCTTGGTGAAAAGCGCGCACGATTGCAGCGAAGGCGGCCTCGCCGTTGCACTGGCTGAATGTTGCTTTAATCCCGACGAGCTTCTAGGGGCGGAGATCAAAGTGGCGCAAGCCTCTGGCTTGCGAATCAAAGACGATCGCAAGCCAGAGGCTTGCGCCACTCTTTTCAATGAATCGCAATCACGCATCGTGATCTCCATTGCGCCGAAAAATTTCGAAAGGACGATGTCGATCTTGCGCGAAGCCGGTGTGCCATTCGCGGAGCTCGGCAAAGTCGGCGGCGATGACCTCCGCATCCGCGTAAGTGGCGAAGATTTTCGCTGGCCGATTGTCGATCTTCACGAAGATTGGTGGAACGCCATCCAGCGCGCGATCGAAAACGATTCGTCGTCCGAGCGGATCCCGAGTTTATGAATCGCGACCCGAACGTCGTCTTCGACGGCTCGATTCCCGAGAATTACGATCGTTACCTCGGACCAGCGCTGTTCGAGCCCTACGCGCGCGACCTGGTCGAACGACTCGCTCCGCGCAAACCAAAGAGCGTCTTGGAAATCGCCTGCGGCACCGGCATCGTCACGCGTCGTCTGCGCGCACAGCTCGGGCGAGATGTGTATCTCGTGGCGACCGATTTGAACCCAGGAATGCTGGAGTTCGCGCGAAAAAAATTTACCGACGACGCAAACATCGAATGGGAAATCGCGGACGCGGGCGCGCTGCCATTCCCGGATGAATCGTTCGAAGCGGTGGTCTGCCAGTTCGGCGTCATGTTTGCGCCGGACAAGGAAGCGGCCATGCGCGAAGCGTTTCGCGTACTAAAGCCGGGCGGCGTGTTCCTGTTCAATGTCTGGGACAGCATGCAGCAGAACGCATTCGCGCAAATCGCGCATGAAACCATCGCCTCATTTTTCGAGCGCGACCCGCCGACGTTTTATGAAGTGCCGTTCGGGATGCACGATGCGCGCGTTGTCCGCGGTTTGCTCAATCGCGCCGGTTTCGATGCGGTGGAGTTGTCGCCCGTGAAGCTGCCGTGCCGCAGCGCGTCGGCGGCGGATTTCGCGATTGGATTGGTTCGCGGTAATCCGGTTTCCACCGCGATCCAGGAGCGCAAGGTCAAGATCGACAATGTCATTTCAGCGGTTGCAAAAAAACTAGCCGAACGCTGCGGCTCAGCGCCATACGAAGACACGATGCAGGCTCTGGTTTGGTCGGCTGAACGCATTCCCAGCTTGTGATTGATTCCCAATCGTGAATGTTTCGACTGCGATGCCCCCTCCGCCTCTGAATCACGAGGAACTTCCCGACCGCGCGGCGCTGCCGCAGCATGAATGCGGTCTCTTCGGCGTGTTCGGCCACCCGAACGCGGCGGTGCTGACCTATTACGGCTTATTCGCGTTGCAACATCGCGGTCAGGAGAGCGCCGGCATCGTCACGAGCAACGGCCCGGGCACCTCATTCGCCATGCACAAGGACATGGGATTGGTCTCCCAGGTTTTCGGTCAGCGTGAACTCGAGAACTTAAAAGGCACGCGCGCAATCGGTCATACGCGCTATTCGACGACGGGCACGAGCACGGTCAAAAATGCGCAACCGTTCGTAGTCGATTGTGTGCGCGGGCAGATGGCGATCGCGCATAACGGCAATCTCATTAACGCCGATGTTTTGCGCGATGAATTGGAACGCAAAGGTTCCATTTTCCAAACCACGGCCGACAGCGAAATCATTTTGCATTTGCTCGCGCAACCGCAGGCGAATGGCGGAAATGTTCTGAGCGCATTGCGGCGCATTCGCGGCGCGTTTTCGGTGCTGATCATGAGCGAACGCGAACTCATCGCCGTGCGCGATCCCTTTGGCTGGCGGCCGTTAGTGCTCGGCAAACTCGACGGCGCTTACATTCTTGCTTCCGAAACTTGCGCGCTTGATTTGATCCACGCCGAGTTCATTCGCGAAATCGAGCCGGGCGAAGTGCTTATTATTGATGAAAACGGATTGCGCTCCGAGCGGCCGTTCCCAGATGAACAGCCGGCGTTCTGCATGTTCGAATACGTTTATTTTTCGCGCCCCGACAGCATCATGGGCGGAGTCAACGTCGCCAAAGTCCGCACCGCGATGGGCCAGGAACTCGCGCGGAAATATCCGGTGGAAGCAGACATCGTCGTGCCCGTGCCTGACTCGGGAAATTATGCCGCGCTCGGTTTTGCGCAGGAGCTCAATATTCCCTACGTCCACGCGTTCGTGCGCAATCACTACATCGGCCGAACGTTCTTGCAGCCGAGCCAGCTCATCCGCGATTTCGATGTGCGGGTGAAATTGAACTTGATCAAAGAAGCGGTCGCGGGAAAACGCGTCGTGGTGGTCGACGATTCGATCGTGCGCGGAACGACCGCGCGCGCGCGCGTAGTAAATCTACGCGAAGCCGGCGCGAAGGAAGTGCACATGCGCGTCAGCTGCCCGCCGCATCGCTTCGCCTGTCATTACGGCATTGATTTTCCCGATCCCGAAAAATTAATCGCCAATCAGATGTCGATCGAAAAAATCTGCGAATACTTGAACGTCGACAGTCTCGGCTATCTCGATGTCGAAGGAATGGTGCGCGCAACCGGCAAGCCGGTGAACGAGTTTTGTCTCGCCTGTTTCAACGGCAACTACCCCCTCGCGGTCGATCCGGCGCTGGACAAGTTCATCATGGAGAAACGCGAGATGCGTTCGCGCGCGCTGGCCGATCAGGAAGCGCAGCCCACCTTGTTTGCGGATTTGAAATAGCGAATCCGTTTTTTTGTAGGGGAAGGCGTTGCCTTCCCGAGGGAAGCTGACAGCTTCCCCTACAGGTAGGAATGAGATTTCCGAAACAGAAAGCGTACGCGCGCGCCGGCGTAGATGTCGATCTTGGGAACAAGCTGAAGGGGCGAATTCAATCGCTCGTTAGTCAAACACACGGACCGCAGGTGCTCGGAAAGATCGGCGGGTTTGGCGGATTGTTTCGGGCGGACTTTCGCGGCATGCGCGATCCCGTTTTGGTTTCGAGTATCGACGGCGTCGGCACGAAATTGAAAATCGCGTTCGCGTTAGATCGACATGATACCGTCGGGGCCGATCTGGTGAATCATTGCGTGAACGACATCGCGGTCGTCGGCGCGCGTCCGCTTTTCTTTCTGGATTACATCGGTTGCGAAAAACTGGAGCCGCGCGTGTTCATTCAATTACTGCGCGGATTTTCCAGCGCCTGTCGCGCAGCTGGTTGCGCATTGATCGGCGGCGAAACCGCGCAAATGCCGGGGATGTACCGCAAAGGCGAATACGATCTGGCTGGTTGCATCATCGGCGTGGTCGATCGCAAGAAGATGATCGATGGATCGACAATCAAACGTGGCGACGTCCTCCTCGGCCTTCCATCGAACGGCCTGCACACGAATGGATACTCGCTCGCGCGAAGAGTTTTGCCGCGTTCGCGCATGATCGACAACGAGCTTTTGCGTGTGCACAAAAATTATCAGCCGCTGCTCGCGAAAGTTCCGAGCGGTAACATCAAAGGCCTCGCCCACATCACCGGCGGCGGTTTGATCGACAATCTCCCGCGCGTGCTTCCGAAAAATTGCGACGCAATCATCGATACGAAATCGTGGCGGGTCCCACAGATTTTCAAAACCATACACGAAAATGGAGATGTCGATCTTGCGGAGATGTACCAGGTCTTCAATATGGGCATCGGCATGGTCGCGATCGTGGCCGAGCGCGACGAGAAGAAGACGATGTCGATCTTGCGCGCGCGACGAATCGGAAAAATCGAACGCGGCACCGGCAAAACCCGCCTAACGATGCTTAATTGAGTTTGACCTTGGTCGAACGCCGCAGGTAATCGAGCTGATCACAAAACAGGTCGATGTCGTCGGTAACGAGTGCTCCGATGCGGAGCAGCGTTTTCGAATAACCTGAGGCGGCGCGCCCACCGATCAGAATTTTCGTCGCCGGCGGAAGGAAACGCCGAAGATTAATGAGCTCCTGCGCTAGGTCAGAATCGTCCGCCGGATAAACAATGCTAAGGGCGACAGCGAGAGCCTGATTCTGCAAGGCAGCGCCCGCGATTTCAGCAGCAGGCAAATTAGGACCGAGATAAATGGTGCGCCAGCCAATCTGCGCGGCGGCGTCTTTGACGAGCACGGCGCCGAGTTCGTGAAATTGCCCGACGGGCGTGGCGATGATGAGGCGCGGCGCATTGGTGGCCACGTGAAATTTGCCGGAGAGGTGACCGAGGAAAACTTTCAAGCTTGCGGTCAGAAAATGTTCATGCGCCGCCGTCAAAACCCCGTTGCGCCAGCGTTCGCCAATTGTTTGGGCGAGTGGCGCGATAACTTGCCGAAGTAATCCCTGATGACCCAGCGTGACGACTGCTCTATCGAGAACTTCTTCAAACATACCGGGGTCGAAGCGTTCGACCGCAGCAAGGCAGGAATCTTGAAACTCCTGCGGGAGCGAAGCCGTGCGCTTGGTCGCCTTCTCGCCACTCGTGCTCCCATTCGCTCTGGGAACGAGCGCCTTCAACCGGCGAAGCGGGAGCTTTGCGATATTGCCGATGCTGTGACCCGCTGCGGTCGCAAGTCGAAGAAGGGTTAAGCGCTCAATCTCCGCGTCCGAATAAAGCCGGCGATTGGTGTCCGTCCGATCGGGCGCAACCACGCCGTAACGTTTTTCCCAAATTCGGATGACGTGAGCGGAGAGACCGGTCAGACGCGAAGCGGTTTTAATCGAATGATGAGGACTGGCCATGGGCGCGATGAAGATTTTATACAGATATTAGACATATGCAAGCATCCATTCCTCAGTTTGGGACCGTAGCACCCAGGTACATGAGGCGATTCAGGGGACATTCTGGAAACTTCACGCATCCTGTTGACATCTTAGTCAAATCTTATACAGATATTGAACCGCGGAATATATGAAGTCACCTCAACAGCACCCATTCGCTCGCAACATCGACACTAACGGTCGGCTATTCCGCGCTGCGGGAGCAGCGGTCTTCGCCGTTGTCGCAATCGTGCTGTGGTCAAAATATGCCGCCGTTGGAGTCGGCTTTGCGCTCGCGTCCGCATTCCTCGCTTTCGAAGCAGCTCGCGGCTGGTGCGCACTTCGCGCCTGTGGATTGAAAACAAAGTTCTAAGCGAAACAACCAATGAGCGACGTCATCATTATCGGAGCAGGTCCCGGCGGTCTCGCCTCGGCTGTTCTCCTCGCAAGCGCCGGCCTGCAAGTGAAGATCATCGAACGCCTGCCCACGATCGGTGGACGCACCTCGTCGATCGAAGCAGACGGTTTTAAATTCGATCTCGGTCCGACATTTTTTCTCTATCCCCGAGTCTTGGAAGAAATCTTTGCAGCGGCAGGCACTTCGTTAGGCGCCCATTTAGAAATGGCGCGACTCGATCCTCAGTATAGGATTATTTTCGGACGCGGCGGCGAATTGTTGGCCACCCCGAACGTGCAAGGCATGGAGCGACAGATCGCGGCGCTGGCGCCGAATGACGCCGGCGGCTTCAGCCGTTTCCTCCACGAAAACCGCTCCAAGCTGCAACGGATGGAACCGTGTCTCCAGAATGAGTTCTTGAGCTGGCGTGATCTGGTCAAGCCGAGCCTCCTTAAAATGCTGCCGCTGCTTCGTCCGCATCAGTCAATCGACACTTATCTCAAACGATTCTTCAGCGACGAACGCGTCCGCCTCGCCTTTTCTTTTCAATCCAAATATCTCGGCATGTCTCCGTTCCGGTGCCCGAGTCTGTTCTCAATTCTTTCCTTCATCGAATACGAGCACGGCGTTTTCCATCCAATCGGCGGATGCGCATCGGTGAGCGAGGCGCTGGCGCGAGTTGCGCGCTCGCTCGGTGTTGAAATCGTCGTCGATCAGCCCGTCGAGGAAATAATTTTCGAAGGACGCCGCGCTGTCGGCGTTCGTACCAAAACAGGCTCAGAACGCGCCGATGCGATTGTCATTAATGCCGATTTCGCCCGCGCGATGTCGCGCCTGGTGCCAGATCGTTTGCGGCGGCGTTGGTCGAATCGCAAAATCGCCCAGAAGAAATTTTCCTGCTCGACCTTCATGATGTATCTCGGGATCGAAGGCCGGTTCGATCTGCCGCACCACAATATTTACATCGCGAAAGACTACGCGCGAAACCTGGAGGAAATCGAAGATCGACATGTTCTTTCGGAAGATCCCTCGTTCTATGTCCAAAACGCCTGCGTCACGGACCCCACTTTGGCTCCGCCGGGTCAAAGCACACTTTACGCGCTCGCGCCGGTCACTCATCAGCATCCGAATGTGGATTGGACGCGCGAACGTGAACGCTTTCGCTCGTTAGTCCTGAAGCAAATCGCCAAGGCCGGTTTTCACGATGTGGAACGCCGCATCCGTTTTGAGCGAATCATCACCCCGGCCGATTGGGACACCACTTACGAGATCCATCGCGGCGCCACTTTTAATCTTTCGCACAGCCTCGACCAAATGTTGCACCTGAGACCACGGAACCGGTTCGAGGATATCGACGGAGTTTATCTCGTCGGCGGTGGCACGCATCCGGGCAGCGGTTTGCCGGTGATCTTCGAATCCGCGCGCATTAGTTCGCGGCTGCTTCTCAATGACCTCGGCGTGTCGGCGCGAAATATCCCGGTGATGCCTCTGACGGCGCCGGCAACCTTGGAGGCGGCCTAACAATGCACGCGCCCGCAAACGGACTTGTCGATCTTGCCTGCGACCTTGCTTCCGTGCGAGAGGCGCAGGCGCGTTGGAGCGAAACACCGATTCGAAATCGGCTGCGATTCGTGCGCAATCTTCGACATGCAATGGCGGAGAACGCCGAAGCCCTCGCCGCCATCGGTAATCGGCCGATCGCGGAAAAGTTAATGTCCGAAGTGTTGCCGTTGATTGAGGCGTGCCGGTGGTTGACGCGACAAGCTCAACACGTTCTGGCCACGCAAAAGTTCGGCGGCCGTTTGCGACCGCTCTGGTTGCACGGTGCATCTTTTGAGGTCCGGCGAAAAGCGTTAGGCATTGTCCTCGTGATCGGGCCGGGCAATTACCCTTTGTTCCTGCCGGCCGTGCAATCCTTGCACGCGCTCGTTGCAGGTAACGCCGTGCTCTTAAAACCAGCGCCCGGCACTCGCGCGATCGCCCTTCGATTTGCGGATCTCGCCCGCACCGCCGGACTTGATTCCGCATTGCTAACAATCTTGCCGGAGGAAACCGACGCCTCCTATGACGCGATTGATCGCGGTGTGGACAAAGTTATTTTCACCGGCTCGTCCGCGAATGGACGCAAAGTCCTCGCTGCGCTGGCGCAAACAAACACGCCCGCGATAACGGAGCTTTCCGGCGAAGACGCCGTGATTGTTCTGGCAGATGCCGATGTCGATCTTGTCGTAAACGCGCTCCGCTTCGGCTTTCGGCTCAACGACGGCGCGACGTGCATTGCCTCTCGTCGACTGGTGCTCGAAGAATCCATTGCGTCGCGTCTTCTCTCGCGCTTGTCCACAGAAGAACGAGCGCGGCTGGAAATCCATCGCGCGGGCGATCGTGAGAGCGTCGTTAGGCTGGCGAACGCAAACGCGCACGGACTCGGTGCGTCGATCTTTTCGCGCGATATCCCCGCCGCGCGCGCGATCGCCACGCGGCTGCGAACCGGCTTTGTCACGATCAATGACTTAATCGTGCCCACGGCCGATCCGCGAATGCCGTTCGGCGGAATCAAGGCGAGCGGTTTCGGCACCACGCGCGGTGCCGAAGGACTACTCGAGATGACGCATCCTCATGTCATTGCGTTGCGATGCGGAAGACGCCGTCCGCACTTCGAAAAAGCGCGGGCCGCGGATGCAAAACTTTTCACCGCTTTCATCAAAGCAACGCACGGTCACCGGGGGCAACGCGCAATGTCGCTCTGGCATTTGTTAGGCGCGATCTGGGCGCGCCGGAAAGATCGACATCTTCATTCATGAAACCAATCGCAATTATCGGCGGCGGACTTGGCGGACTTTCGGCAGCATGTGTGCTGGCGGCCCGCGGCCATCAGGTCATTCTTTTTGAGGCTAACGAATGGCTTGGTGGCAAAGCGGCGCAGTTGCAGCAGGACGGTTTCCGTTTCGACATGGGACCCACCATTGTGACCGTGCCCTCCGTTTTGCGGCGCGTCTTCCGGGAAGCCGGAGTGCGCATGGATGATTATCTCGATCTTGTCCGGCTCGATCCGCAATGGCGCTGTTTCTTCGATGATGGCTCCGTCCTCGATCTCGCGCAGGACGCCGAAACGATGGCGCGGACGCTGGATGATTTCGCGCCGGGCACGAATTCGGGCGCGCGTTATCGGGATTTTATTAAATACGCGGCGCGGCTAAGCGCGATTTCCCAGCGTCACTTCTTTTACAAATCAATCGGTGGTCTGCGCGACATGTTCGAATGGCAGGCCTCTTTCGAGCCGAAAATGTTGGGCGATGTGCTGGCGATGCGAATGGGGCGCTCGGTGGCGAGCACGGTTCGCGCATACACCCCGGACGCGCGGGTGGCGCAGATGATCGATCACTTCACCCAATATGTCGGCTCGTCGCCTTACGGATCGCCGGCGATTCTTTGCGGCATCGCGCACATGCAGACCGATGAAGGCATCTGGTATCCCAAGGGTGGAACGCGGACGGTGCCGGAAACATTAGTTAGACTGGCGACGGAACTCGGGGTGGAACTGCGCACTAGTAGTAAGATCGACAAGATCCTTTCGCGCGACGGCGAGGTCGTCGGCGTGGAAACAGCGGATGGTGAAACGATCGAAGCCGCGGCCGTGATTTCGAATGAAGACAGTGTCCGAACGCACCGCGAACTGTTGCAAGGACCGGCCTCGGTCGCGTTCGAACGGCGCCGCAAATATGAACCAGCTTGTTCCGGAGTGGTGCTCTACCTCGGTCTTAACAAGCGCTACGAACATCTCGCTCATCACGATTTCGTGTTTAGCCGCGACCCGCGCGAAGAATTTGACTGGATCTACAACAAAGGGGAACCCGCGCCCGACCCGACTTGTTATCTCGCCGCCACCAGCTGCACTGAGCCCGGCACGGCCCCACCGGGTGGAGAAGCGCTCTACGTTCTGGTGCACACGCCCTACTTGAGGCCGCATCATGATTGGAAAAAAATGTTGCCCGATTATCGCCGCGTGATTTTGGAAAAACTGAAACGCACCGGGCAAATGCCGGACATCGAATCGCGCATCGTTTTCGAAAGCGCGCTCACACCGCAGGATATTCACGATCGATACCGTGTCTTGAACGGCGCGATCTACGGACTGGCCAGCCACGGAAAATTTTTCGGTGCGTTTAAGCCCGGCAATCGCAGTCCGGATTTGCGCGGCTTGTATCTCGCCGGCGGAGCTGCGCATCCCGGTCCCGGCATGCCGATGGTGATTATGTCCGGATGGATCGCGGCTGATGCGGCGGATCAGGATCTCAAAACAGAAAAACGCGAGAACGTTTCCGAGTTAGCGGAGGCGATATGATTCGGCACGCCGACGCATCGCTGATTGAGCGGCCGCATGTCTCGCGAGCGCGATTGAAAATTTTTAGCGCTTACAACCGGCGTCTCCTGCGTCGCCGTTTTCATTCGCTTCGCATTCTGAAACAAACTGTGCCGGGTTCTCCGGCGCGGCCACTCGTTATCTACCTGAATCATTCCTCGTGGTGGGACCCGCTAGTTTGCCTCTTTCTGTCGCAACATTTTTTTGCCGATCGCGCATCGTTCGCTCCCATCGATTCGGCGATGCTTGAACGTTATCGCTTTTTTCGGCACCTCGGATTTTTTGGAATCGATCCGCAACAGAACCATCGCGCGGCGAAATTCCTGCGAACCGCGCACGCAATTCTGGCATCGCCCACCAACATTCTTTGGCTCACGCCACAGGGCCGCTTTGTCGATGTTCGCGCGCGCCCGCTCGAACTTCAGGCGGGACTCGGCGCGCTCGCGAGCCGCACGCTCAACGCCGTGTTCGTACCGTTAGCGATCGAATATTCGTTTTGGACGGAATCGCGCCCGGAGATTTTAGTTTCGTTCGGCGAATCGCATTTGCCCAGCGACCATCAGCACCGGTCCGCCGATGAATGGACGCGAGTTTTCTGCGACACGCTCGAGTCGACTCAGGATGATCTCGCCGCGAAGGCTTGCCGCCGGAACGCGGATGATTGGCTCACGCTCAATTCCGGACGGAGCGGAGTGAATCTCGTTTACGATGCGTGGCGTCGGCTTCGCGCGAAGACGCGCGGCGAAACCTTTACGCCGGAACATCACACTCAGGCGCTCGCGAAATGATCACCCTCGCGGTTATCGCTTGTTGCTTGTCGATCTTGCCGGCGGCGATGTTTCTTCGAAATCTTTCGGCCTATCGACCGTTGCCGCGCGACGGCGCTTCCTCCGTCCCCTGCTCCGTTTTGATTCCAGCGCGAAACGAGGAACGGAATATCGGCGATGCTTTGCGTTCTATTCTGCAGAATGAAGATGTCGATCTTGAGGTAGTTGTACTCGACGATCATTCCTCCGACCGCACTGCTGAAATTGTCGGTGAAATCGCCGCCCGCGATGCGCGGGTCCGGCTGGAGAAATCGCAACCGCTTCCGTTCGGTTGGTGCGGGAAAACCTTCGCGTGTCATCAACTCGCCACGCTCGCTCGTCATTCTGTTCTCCTCTTCATGGATGCGGACGTCCGCGTGACCCGATCCGATTCATTGCCGCGCACAGTTAACTTTCTAAAACAATCGGGCGCGTCGTTTGTCAGCGGAGTTCCTCATCAGCAAACGGGAACGTTTTCGGAAAAGCTTCTTGTGCCGCTAATTCATTTTGTCCTGCTTGGTTTTCTTCCGATTCGTTGGATGCGGCGTAATCTCGATCCGAAATTCGCCGCGGCGTGCGGCCAACTCATCGCCGTTGAGCGAGCTCGCTACGAGCGCGCCGGAGGTCATGCCGCGATCGCCGCCAGTCTGCATGATGGCATCGCGCTGGCGCGGAAATTTCGGACCTGCGGATACAAAACCGATCTCTTCGATGCCACCGACACCTTCACCTGCCGGATGTATCGAAACACCGGCGAAGTCTTGGCCGGCCTGGCCAAGAATACGCAGGAAGGATTGGGCTCGCCGCGATTACTCGGGCCGAGCACCGTGCTGTTGTTAGGCGGACAACTCGTTCCGCTGTTCATTCTTCTTGCCTCTTCCTCGCGAGAGGTAATCACGATCGCCGCCGTTGCCTGCCTCGCTGCTTTGCTGCCACGTTTCGTCGCCGCCCTTCGTTTCCGGCAATCTCTGCTGGGCGCCGTTTTCCATCCGCTGGGCGTGCTTATTCTCGTCGCGATTCAGTGGTACGGGTTTGCGCGCTCGTTAGGCGGCGCGCCTGCTTCCTGGAAAGGGAGAACGTATGCGCCATCGCCGGCCACATGAAATTCTCGCTTCTCATTTTCTTCGTTTGCCAAAGCCTGGCCATGGCTTTTTCGATGAACCGCGTTCCGAATTTCGAATTGAACGACCAACACGAAACGCTCCGAAGTTACCGTTTCCCGAAAACGAAGGTGACGGTGATGACCGTCGCCGATTACAAGGGCGCGGGACAACTTGAGCCCTGGCTCGCGCATGTTTATCAACGCTTCGGGCGCAAGATCGACATCGACGGCGTGGCCGATGTCTCCGGAATTCCCCGTCCATTCCAAGGCGCGCTGCGAATCGCTTTCCGCAATCAACTCGCCTACTCCGTCATGCTCGATTGGGACGGCGCCGTGACCCGTGGATTCCATTACGAAAAAGGCGTGGCCAATATTTACGTGATCGATTCGCAGGGAATGATCATTGGTCGCTTCGGCGGCGCGGCGACGGAGAATTCATTGCAGCAATTAACGCTGGCGATCGAACACACCATAAACAGGCGGTGAGTTTTATCTCACGCTTGAGGCAACTCGCGATTTGCCTAGGCTGACGCATGGAGAAACGGCGCCTCGGCAAAACGGACATGGATGTGAGTGTGCTCGGATTCGGCGGCGCCGAGATCGGGTTTGAAAATGCGTCGCAGGAAACGGTCGAGACTCTTTTGAAAAGCGCGCTCGATGCCGGGCTCAATGTCATCGACACGGCGGAATGTTATCGCGGCAGCGAGGAATTAATCGGCAAAGCGGTGAGCGATCGGCGCGACGATTTTTATCTTTTCACAAAAGTCGGGCATCCCAATGGAGTCGAGAGCGCGGCCAATTGGTCGAAGGATTCTATTTTGAAATCAATCGAACGCAGTTTGCAGCGATTGAAGACGGACAAGATCGACATCGTCCATTTACACAGCTGCTCGGAAGCGGATTTGCGCAAAGGCGACGTGATCGCAGCGTTGCAAGAAGCGCGCGACAAAGGTTACACGCGTTACATCGGATACAGCGGCGACAGTCGCCCGGCACATTACGCGGTGGAATGCGGCGCGTTCGACACCTTGCAGACTTCGATCAACATCGCCGACCAGGAAGCGCTCGAGCTGACCATGCCGCTCGCCCGCGAAAAACAAATGGGCGTGATCGCGAAACGTCCGATCGCGAATGCGGCGTGGAAGACCGGACACAAGCCGATCGATTCGTACCAACATGAGTACTGGGAACGTTTACGAAAGTTGAGCTACGATTTTCTTCACCATGTCGATCTTGAGCGAACCATCTCGCTGGCACTGCGTTTCACCATGAGCGTGCCCGGCGTTCACACCGCCATCGTGGGGACGACGAAACCGGAACGCTGGCAGCAAAACGCGGACATGCTGCAAGCCGGCGCGCTTCCGACAGACGAATTCGAATCGATTCGCGGCCGTTGGGAAGACGTGGCGCCGCGCACGTGGGTCGGTCAGGTTTGAGAGATTCACAGAAGATAACAAAGGAAACAAAGAATATGAATTTACATAACCTTCGTTCTCTTCGTTGGCTTCTGTATTTCGTATGAAGCAACGAAAACTTGGCCGGGGTGGTCCGCTCGTTTCGGCGATCGGACTTGGCTGCATGGGCATGTCGGAATTTTACGGTGACCGCGACGAGGATGAGTCGCTCGCCACCATTGCGCGCGCGCTGGAGCTTGGCGTTACTTTCTTTGACACGGCCGACATCTATGGGCCGCATACAAACGAAGAGTTGTTAGGCCGGGCGATCCAGGGTCATCGCGAGCGAGCGGTGATCGCGACGAAGTTCGGCATCTTGCGCAATCCTGATCAGCGGGGATTCCGCGGGTTCAACGGCAAACCGGACTACGTTCGGCAGTCGTGCGAGGCAAGCCTGCGCCGTTTGAAGATCGAGTGCATCGATCTCTACTATCAGCACCGGGTCGATCCTGACACGGAGATCGAAGAAACGGTCGCCGCGATGGCCGGGCTGGTGCGGGAAGGAAAGGTGCGCTTTCTCGGGTTATCGGAAGCGAGCGCCGAGAACATCCGGCGGGCGCACGCGGTTCATCCCATCACCGCGCTGCAATCCGAATATTCACTCTGGACGCGCGATCCGGAAGATGAAGTGCTGGCGGTTTGTCGTGAGTTGGGCATCGGCTTTGTTCCTTACAGTCCGTTAGGCCGCGGATTTTTGACCGGCAAGATTCAAAAGCCGGAGGATTTGGGGAAGGAAGATTATCGCCTAACGACACCGCGGTTTCAGGGCGAGAATTTTCAGCGCAATCTCGACCTGGTGAAGCGGGTGGAAGAAATCGCACGGGAGAAACGTTGCCCACCGGCGCAACTCGCGCTGGCTTGGGTGCTGGCACAAGGTCAGGATGTGGTGCCGATTCCCGGGACGAAACGCCGTAAGTATCTGCAGGAGAATGTCGGCGCGCTAGATGTCGATCTTACGAGCGAGGATTTAGATCGCATCGACGAAGCAGCGCCGAAAAACGCGTTTGCCGGGTCGCGTTATCCGGCAGCGATGATGAAGTTGCTCAACCGCGCGTAGATTTTTTTGGGATCAACGCGTTGGCGAACATCGTCTGCACGATCTCGCCTGGTTGATTCTTCGTCACATTGCGCAAGCGGATGATGCCGTGTCTTGGTTTGGAACGTGAATCGCGCGTCTCTACGATTTCAGTCTCGACGCGGAGACAATCGCCGGGCCGGACCGCATTCGGCCAGCGCAGCTCATCCACCCCAAGTCCGATCGCGCCTTCGGCGAAATTCAATGTCTTAACGAACAAACGCATCGTGATCGCAGCGGTGTGCCAGCCGCTGGCGACCAATCCTTTGAAGATGGAACGCTCCGCGGACTTGGCGTGAAGATGAAATTTTTGCGGATCGAATTTCTCGGCGAACTCGATGATAGCAGCGCCCGGCACTTCATATTCCTCCGACTGAAAGCGGTCGCCCGCTTTCAAGTCGTCGAAATAAAGCTCCTTCAGAAATTCGCGGCGCCGGTCAAAGTTAGGGCGTGTTAAGGATATTGATCGTCGCTTTTCTCACGCGTCCCAATTTGTAGCTCGGCGCGGCCGACAACGTCATGATAGCGGCCTCGGTCTTTTCCGGAACGTGATCCGCAATGGCATGCAAGATGACCGTTGTCGATGTTGCCCCCGCCGGAATGGTCGCGCGCCCCAGCTTCTGCGTCAGAGTGTAATCGCTGCCGAGCGTGGCGTTGCCGACCATGAAATACATGACCAAAAGCGACTTCGTTGAAGGGACCGACCGGGTGATTCTAAAAGATGCATCGCTCCCCTCATTCACTCGGCTAGGCGAAGCGGACACGGTGACGGTGGGCTTGGCGGTGGGAGCTGGAGGAGGCGTCGCAGAAGCCGACGGCATTGGGAATTCGCCACCCAGGGTATTTTGATCGGCTAACGAAGCATAAGTTCGAGTGCTGACCTGCCGTCCGCATGGTGAGTATTGATAAAATTTGCCAAGCTCGCCCTGCGATCCCATCCACAGCGACCCGTCCGCGGGATCGAGGGCGAGGCAGGAAATGCGGTTGAAGGGGACCTCGAATGAAGACAGGACGGTGCCATCGAGCGAGCGATGTTCGACAACGCCATTTTCCCATTGGGCCAGCCAGAGCGTTTGCGTTTGAGGATCGAAGGTAATCCCGAGATAATGGACGGGAGTGTCGAAAACGAGCGCAGGATTGCTCCAGTCGAGGTCAAACTTGTAAACACCGCCGTATTCGTAATCGACCGAGTAATTCGATAGGCCGTCAGTGGCGCCATCCCAAAATCCGGCCCCGGGAATAGCGTAGGGGAAGTCTTTGCCGGTATAAACGCCGTCAGTGCTGTACTCAGAGCCAATCCTCGTTACCCCTTCCAAAAAGCTGCCCGAAATGCGCACCTTATCCAAAACCGAAATGGCGTACTGGCCCGGGTTAATAGGGAAGTGTAGGACCCACGAGTTGATGACGGAATCGAGCTGCGTCACCCAGGCCTTCCCCTGTTGACCGGCGGTGATGTAATAGCGACTTGCCGGGCCCGGGCCATAGACCACGTCGCACACACCACCACCACCACCACCACCACCGCACGTCTCCTGATAGTTGATCGAATCGCTGAATACGTTGGAAAGATTACGGGCGTTATCTCTCAGCTGGGCATAGACGGTTTTGGTTCCAAAGCCATCAGAGAGGGTGAACGAAACCATTTTCTGATAAGGAACAAAGGAAGCGCCCCCAAAGAACGGGTCCTCAGAGATTCTCATTTCTGTAACATTGGGATTGTCGTTGTTTGCGACGGTCAGTGTGACCTCCCGTGAAATCGTGCACTCGGCGCCGCCGTTTATTTGCAGGCCTCCCGAAGGGGGGTTGCTGCCCGCGAAGAAGGCATAAAGGCCGCCCCCGTCCAGCATCGCAAATACATAACCGCCGGAAATCGCCGGCGAGCAGAGATCAAAGCCCTGTGTATCGCTAGAGAAGGTGAGATGTTCTTCCAGAACCATACCCGCTTGGGCCGACCCTGCGGCCCCAATGACTTTCAACTTTTGAGACCTCCCAGCAGCGACGAAGACCTTATCACCGGCCACTGAGGGAGAACTGTAGTTTCCGGACTGGTCAGTGGCCAGCGCAACCGACGGGAAGCCCGCCAGCGCAGCGCCGGTGCTTTCATTGAACGCATAAAGCCGGCTGTCCCAGCCGTACACGTACACTGCTCCATTAGCCAGTGCGGGAGAGCTGTAATACGTGGAACTTCCTCCGATGGGCTGATTCCAGAGTGCCGCGCCGGTAGTGGCGTCGTAGACACGGAGCTCGTCGGTCTTGTGAAAGATCCTTCCATTCACGACGGCCAGCGACGCTTGAGAAGAGGTCGTGGCAATCGGGAAACCGCCGCCGAGAACTTCAACCCCTGTCACTTTGTCGTACTTCCGAATTTGTCCGGATTCGGTATTCTTATAGACAAAGCCACCGCTGATCGCAGGTTGTGTGTTATCGCCGGTTGACGCACTTGTCCACTGGGCTGCCCCCGAGCTGTCATACTTCTGTAGCAGACCGCCGGCCTGGAAGTAGACAAACCCCCCATCGAGGATGGGGCCCTCGCTATAGTTGTTTCCCGTGAATCCCACGGTGATAGTAGGAAACGCTGGAGTTCCATCAAGTTTGAAGGCCCATAATTGGTTCCCGGCAATAACGTAGATACGTCCGTTGGCCGTATCCACCGCCGGGGTGCCATAGGTCTGAGACGCTTGAACGGGAAACCCTGCGACGTCGAATCCCGATGACACGGTGAAGGCATAAAGGTTTCCGGTCTGGGACATCATATAGGCGATGCCATTGGCAACTACGACGCCGTTTTCTTCTACGGCGGGTGCCGTGGAATGCCACACTTCGGTCAGCGGCAGGTTAATTGTTTCCGACGAAGCCCCGGCATTTGAGATGTTTCGAAAAATGGGCCAGTCGCTAGCCAGCAGCCAAGCGCCAGTTACCAGATAGCACAGGACGAGTAGCGCGAGAAGAACCACGCGGTTCTTGCAGATCCTTGAGTTAATTTTGTTCATAAGATTCCTCTTCGCGGCGTTTGAGTACGCCTCAGACTGCTACCTTTTCCTTCTTTTGTACAAAAATCAGGATTCGTTAGCAATGAAATATAGTTATGCTGTCTCACACTTGGGTAAGCCGTGGCGGACGCGCTGATTGAAGACCTCTAAAATTCAAACCAGTGGTTATATTGGTTTAATTTTGAATAGCGAGTAAAAAAACACGCTTTCGGGAAATATTTCTTAGACTCGAATGCCGCGAAACGTGCGGCAGGATGTTAGGGCTGGTTAGCTCCAGCGGTAGAGCGTCTCGTTTACACCGAGTTTTTGCGCTTTTGCGACTCGTTAGGCCCGTTGCGGACAGATCACGACAGGTATGGACGCTAAAAGAAATCGCCATGCACTAAGTTTGCACAAGCTTGTGGACTGATTCGGACAGGAGTAAACCGAATTTCCAGCCCCAAGGGGGCAAAACGGGTGGCCCTCCCGATATCTCTGCTTCCTGGTGGGGGGCATCCTCGGGCGCTTCGCGAGCCACGGAAACCAACGCGGTCAGGATCGCTAAATGGCCTTAAAGCATTACCGACCCAGAAACGAAGAATCGACCGTTTTTTGGAACAGAACGGGACGCAGCTGTGTGGTCGAATGCGCATCCGCAATTCATGATGGTCCTTTCGGCGCGAAATCTATGAATTGACGTTGGGCCGCAACGTGGTGCAGTGACACGATGAAAATTTGCAAAGGCGGCATCGCCCGAGGTGTTCTTCTCGCGCTTTTGTTAATGCTTATCCTAAGTGGCTGCGCCGTACAGCCAATACATCCGGCGAGTCAGACCCGTGATCACGCGTACATTGTTTACTGGCCACCCGCTGAAAACAGCAATCAATTGCGCCTGGCCGTCAAAGATCTCATCGACGTGAAGGGGGTGGTGACCACGGCCGGCTCCGAATATCTGGCCAAGACCAGTCCGCCCGCCGCGCAGGATGCGCAGTGCCTGGAGCTGGCACGGG
>JBDUDM010000102.1:0-5899 GCA_040002925.1 Spartobacteria bacterium
AAATAATCGACGACCGCATCGACCAGATATTGCACGCCTTTGTTCTTGAACGCGGAACCGCCGACGACCGGAACGAATTTGTTCGCGATAGTTTGCCGGCGAATACCGGCCTTCAAAATCTCCGGCGTAATCGGTTTTTCTTCCAGAACCACGTGAGCGACCTCGTCATCGAGATTTGAAATTTGCTCGACCAAGTCGTTGAACGCCTTGTCGACAAGATCGACATGTTCCTTCGGAATTTCCGCCAGCTCATAGGTCGAGCCAATCTGATCGCTCTCGGTATAAATGACCGCCTTCCTATTAATAACGTCGAGCTGGCCTTTGAGATAATCTTCCTTGCCCAGCGGAATCAAAACCGGCCATGCATTCGCGCCGAGTTTTTTGCGCATGCTGTCGATCGACATGTCGAAGTCCGCGCCGACGCGATCCATCTTATTAATGAACGCAATGCACGGGACGTTATATTTCGTGGCTTGCCGCCAAACCGTTTCTGATTGCGGCTGCACGCCCGCAACCGCGTCGAACACCGCCACCGCGCCGTCGAGCACGCGCAGCGAACGCTCCACTTCGGCCGTGAAATCCACGTGACCAGGCGTGTCGATAATGTTTACGCGCTGTTTGATGCCATCGAAAATCTTATAAACGCCTTCTTCTTTCTTTTGCGTCCACGAACAAGTCGTCGCCGCGGAAGTGATCGTGATGCCGCGCTCGCGTTCCTGCTCCATCCAATCGGTCACGGTCGTGCCTTCATGCACTTCACCGATCTTGTGGATCATGCCGGTGTAGAAAAGAATGCGCTCGGTCAGCGTCGTCTTGCCCGCATCGATGTGCGCCGCGATGCCGATGTTGCGCGTGCGCTCGAGCGGAAATTTACGGTCCGGCGAATTTGGATTCTTCGCGCCCGCGGCAGCTTTTTTCTCGTCGAGTGTCGCAGGCATAAATGATTACCAGCGGAAATGCGCAAACGCGCGATTGGCCTGCGCCATCTTGTGCGTGTCTTCGCGTTTCTTGATTGCATTGCCTTGGCCTGTCGCCGCTTCTTTAATTTCTTGCGCCAGCGCCTGCGCCATCGGCATCCCACGGCGTTTGTCCGCGTAGCTAACGATCCAGCGCATCGCGAGCGAGACCTGACGGGCCGGCGTCACTTCCATCGGCACCTGATAAGTTGCGCCACCGACGCGGCGCGATTTTACTTCGAGGCGCGGACGAACATTCTCCAACGCCTTGTTCAGAATCTCGAGCGGATCGACTGAATCAGAACCTTCGCGCGATTTATCGATCGCGGTATAAACGATCCGCTCCGCCAGCGATTTCTTGCCGCGTTTCATCACGGTAGAAATAAGGCGCGCGACCGCCGCGCTACCGTAGCGCGAGTCGAGCTTCTCCTCTTTTTTGTAAACTTTCCGCCGTCGTGACATTGTCGATCTTCCGTTTCAAAAATTACTTCTTCGCTTTTTCTTCCTTCGCCCCGGCATCCTTGCCGGCCTTTGGACGCTTCGCTCCGTACTTCGAGCGGCTGCGGCGGCGCCCATCCACGCCGAGACTATCGAGCGTTCCGCGCACAATGTGATAGCGCACGCCCGGTAAATCTTTCACTCGTCCACCGCGCACGAGGACGATGGAGTGTTCCTGCAAATTGTGTCCCTCGCCCGGAATGTAGGCAATAATTTCCTGGCCATTCGTTAGCCGAACCTTCGCCACTTTACGCAAAGCCGAATTCGGCTTCTTCGGCGTCCGCGTCATCACTTGCGTGCAAACGCCGCGCCGCTGCGGACAGTTCTTCAACGCCGGTGACTTCGATTTCACCGACGCCTTCCGACGTCCTTTGCGAATAAGCTGATTAATAGTTGGCATTTTCTCGAAACAAAGCGCCGCCCGAAAGTTAAAGTTCGGGCGACAAAAAAACCCGCTCAGGCCGTGAATCCCAGCTCACGCTCCTGCTGCGGAGGACGCTGACTATAGGAACAAAACTATTGTCCGCAACAATATTTTACGCCGGAATTTGTCATTGCGCACGATTACGCGGAACCTCTCGTTCAACTCTGGAAAATGTTCGAACTCCTCTCGCAAGATCGACAATCGAAAGCGCGCCGCGGCCGGCTGACCACCGCGCACGGCGTAATCGAAACGCCGGCGTTTATGCCGGTGGGCACGCAAGGCTCGGTCAAGGCCGTGAGTCCGCGCGAACTGCGCGAGCTCAAGGCTCAGATTATTCTCAGCAACACCTATCACCTGTTCGTTAGGCCGGGACTGGAAGTGATCAGACATTTCGGCGAGTTGCACAAGTTCATGAACTGGAACGGGCCGATCCTGACCGATAGCGGCGGCTACCAGATTTTTTCTTTGGCGCGATTGCGCAAGATCACGGACGAAGGCGTCCATTTTCAAAATCATGTCGATGGAACACCTGCGTTCATTTCGCCGGAGATCGCGATGGCGATTCAGGCGACTCTCGGGAGCGACATCGCGATGGTGCTCGATGAATGCCCGCCGTGGCCGTGCGAACGGGATTATGCCGCGCGCAGTTTGGAAATGACGATCCGCTGGGCGAAACGATGCCGAGAGTTTCCGCGGCAAGATCGACAATTACTTTTCGGCATTATCCAGGGTGCTACCTTTGCCGATCTGCGCCAAGAAGCCGCACAAGCGATTGTCGATCTTGGGTTCGACGGTTACGCAGTCGGCGGCGTAAGCGTAGGCGAACCGGAAGAAGAAATGATGAAGGCGGTGGAATCGAGCGAGCCGTTTTTGCCCGCGGACAAACCGCGTTACGCGATGGGACTGGGCACGCCGCCGCAGCTTTTGGAAATGATCGCGCGCGGGATCGACATGTTCGATTGCGTACTGCCGACGCGGCTGGCGCGCAACGGCACGGCGTTTACTGCATTGGGCACGCTCAACCTTAAGAACGCCGAGTTCGCGTTGGACAAAAATCCGATCGAGGAAGGATGTGCTTGCTCGGCCTGCGCGGAATTTTCGCGCGGCTACATTCGCCACCTCATCAAAGCGGAAGAGATTCTCGGGCTGCGTTTGATCACGCAGCACAACCTTCATTTCTATCTCGATCTAATGCGGCATGCGCGGGACAAGATCGACAAGGGAACGTTCGACGCCTTCCGCGCAGAGTTCGTTGCCCGTTATAAGGATCATCGAAATCTGGCGACGTAATAAAGTTCGGGCGCGGTTTCGACGATCGACCACGGTACCAATCCGCGAACGCTGGTGTAAAAGCCGGCGCCAGTGCCGCGTCCGAAAACGCTTACGAATGGCAGAACCGGAAAGAATTCCTCCTGCGGCGGAAAGATTTTGCTCTCGTCGATCTGAACAATGGCGGTGTTGTTCGACGGAATGATCATGACATCGCCGGAGCGAAGTTCGGAATCGAGCGAGTTCAACGGGGTCGCGCCCCACTGCTGCATATAATATTGGAAGCCCCAGTGACTCTGGAACCAGACGGTGGCGTTCTCATTTCGGAAACGCTGTTGATAAACATTCGATGCTTGCCGCGCGCTGTTGGCGTGACGGTAATCGGCGGTGGCGACGAGCAGCGACATGATCATCGCCGGAATAATCGGCCAGTATCTTAATAGAAGGCCGCGATCCGACGGCGGCACGGAACGCATGAGCAAAATGGCGACGGCGGGAGCGAGCGGAAGCAGCGTACGGGCGGTAATGGACCAGTTAAGGAATGTGGCAAAGCCGAATGTGCCGAGTAGCCAAAGCGCGAGCAGCAAATTTTCGGCCGAGCGATCTCGCGCAAGATCGAAAATCACTAATGCGACAATGCCCGCGCCGATGGCGGCGAAAAACGCGCCTTCGAGTTGGATCGCCGCTGTCTTCGTTCCGAGCAACCACTCGGGGCTAGTCGGCACGAAGAAATAAAAGCAAATGGCGACGAACGCAGCCGGCACCGCCACACACAATAATGGGCGGATGCGTTTGAGCGGCGCGTAAAATAACGGCGCGAACAAACAACCGCCGAGAAAGCAAAGCCCGGAAAGTAATTGTGTGAACGCAGAGGCACTCGATCGCATCGGGGTATCGCGCGCGTAGAAAATAGCCGCACTGAGCAAACCGTGGCCGTATTTGGATCGCGTCCAGAAATCGTAGGCGGCAGCGGCGGCGAGCGGTATCACGAGAACGATGAGACGCGAGCTGCTTCGCCAATTTCGCGCGAGCGTGTAAACGCCGAGCAAGGGTACGAGTGCGATCCCGAAATATTTCGTGAGCGTCGCCGCCGCGATTAGAAGCGCGGAGAGAACGAGCAGCCACCAACGGTTTCGCTCGAGTCCCGCCAGCCAGCATTCGATCGACCACACCCAGAGGGCGAGCAACATCACGTCGCACATCACGTTCGTCGCTGAAACAAGAAACACTGGAGTGAATAAGGTGAGAAGCGCCGCGACCAGTGGCTCGCGACAAAAGCGGCGGGCGATCGCGGACGTTCCCAAGATCGACATCGTCGCCAAAAAAAGAAATGCGCAATGCAACGCGCGTTCGCTCCAGCCGACGAGAGATGCCGTTACCGCGATGAAGTAGGAACAGAGCGGCGGGTTTTGCATTTCCGCCCACATCGGCTCCGGGAACGACGCCCAATTCACCGAAAATCCGTAGGGATCCAACGGATGTTTCGCGATCTGCTGCGCCATCCAAAGAAAGAGCGGGTCGTCGATGTGAAAGGCTTTATGTAAGAACGGCGCGAGCGCGGCCACGGCGATCGCGGCAAGGAACAGTTGTGTTTTGCGGATGCTTTGCACGAGTAGATGTCGATCTTACAATGAGCGCGCCGCTGAGGACAGCGGCCTCTACAGTTGCAGCGCGCGGTTAAGTGTTTAAGCTCCCGCTCCCCGCAAAATTCCTAACATGTTCCACTTCTTTTTAGCGCAAGCATCCGCGCCAGCCGGTGCTCCTAGTGGACTCGGTGGCGGTCTCGGCGGGTTCATCATTCCGATGACGTTGATCTTCGTGATGATGTATTTCGTCATGATCCGGCCGCAGAAAAAGCGGCAGCAAGACCAACAGCGTTTGATGACGGCGTTAAAAACAGGCGACCGTATTGTAACGAACGCGGGGATTCACGGACTGATTTCGAATGTGAAAGAAACGACCGTAATCGTTAAGGTGGCAGACAATGTGAAGATCGAGATGGAGAAGTCCGCGATCAGTACGGTCATGAACGCAGATGCGGCGAAGCCATGACTCCGGCGCTGACATTTTTTAGCGGATTGGGTTTACTGGTTCTCTTCGGTTGGTATTTCGCAACCGATGTCGGTCTGCGGAAACGGATTCTGGCGACAATTCTGGTGGTGTTGCTGGTTCTGTTCAGCATCATGACGATCTGGCCGCCGGAAAAAAAGATCACGCTCGGACTCGATATCAAAGGCGGCACTTCGTTTTTGATTCGTCTGGTCAAAGGCGACAAGGAAGTGACGAAGGGAATGCTCGAGCAAGCGGTGGAGGTGATCCGCAAGCGCGTGGATTATTTTGGCGGCGGCGAACCTGTGATCAGCCCGGTCGGTGATGATCGGATCCTTGTCCAAATTCCGGGACTTGATACCGCGAAGATTCAGGAAGCGCGCGACCAACTTTCGCGCGTGGCGAAGCTGGAGTTTCGACTAGTTTATCCGGACAACGGCGAACGCTTGAAGGGAATCGAAGGGGGGCAGGAAGTGATTCCGCCGGATTATCGAGTGGAAGTTTACAAGATGCGCGCGGAAGGAAACGAGAAGCCGCGGGAAGAACGCTTGCTCGTGAAGAAGAAAGCGGATCTCGGCGGCGATCGCGTTTCGGGTTCAAGCGCGTATTTCGGGCAGGAAGGTTGGACGGTGCAGCTGCGTTTTGATAGCGAAGGCGCGAAGCAGTTCGGCAAGATCACGGAGCAGCACGTGAATCATCGCTT
>JBDUDM010000103.1:0-5834 GCA_040002925.1 Spartobacteria bacterium
GAGCGATTGTCGATCTTGCGCGCCGCCGACACCATCGTGCAAAGCGAAATGGAAGCGGCCGATTGGTATTACAAAGTCTGGCAATCCTTCGCCGTATTGCTGCCGGTGCAAAGCGTCGGCGTCATGGGCGACCAACGCACGTATGAAAACACCGTCGCGTTGCGCATCGTCGAAAGCCTCGACGGGATGACGGCCGATTGGGTGCGTATCCCCTACGAACTTCTCGCGCGAATTTCGAACCGCATTTGCAACGAAGTGAAGGGCGTCAATCGCGTCGTCTACGACATCTCGAGCAAACCGCCGAGCACGATCGAGTGGGAGTGACTCGAATTTAGATTGTCGATCTTGCGATTTTAATCGGTAATCGGCGTCGCTCATGAACGCCGAGCAAATACGTCTCGCGGAAAACAATACCCCGGAAGAACCGTGGCATTTTTGGGGACCGTATCTGGCCGAGCGCGCCTGGGGAACGGTGCGGGAGGATTACAGCGCGAACGGCGATGCGTGGAACTATTTTCCGCACGATCACGCGCGGTCTCGCGTTTATCGCTGGAACGAAGACGGTCTGGGCGGCATCTCGGATGGCAAGGGGCGGCTTTGTTTTGCGTTCGCGTTTTGGAATGAACGCGATCCGTTTTTGAAGGAACGGTTTTTCGGTGTGACCGGGCCGCAGGGAAATCACGGCGAAGATGTGAAGGAGCTTTATTGGTACACCGACTCGACGCCATCGCACAGTTACATGTCGATCTTGTACCGCTATCCGCAGGCGGCGTTTCCTTACGATGAACTCGTTAGCCGAAGTAATGCGCGGTCGAAGATGGAAGGCGAGTTCGAACTCTGGGACACCGACGTGCTGGCGGAAGATCGCTTCTTCGACATCAACATCGAATACACCAAGGCATCGCCGCACGATATTTTGATTCGCGCGACGGCGACGAATCGCGGACCGGAACGCGCGCCGTTGCATTTGCTGCCGACGCTTTGGTTTCGCAATACCTGGAGCTGGGGCCGGGACGATCGGCGACCGACTTTGACAGCGATCTCGGCCCCGGGTCCGAAGATCGACATCGTAGAAGCGAGCCATCATGAAATGGGGCGCTACCAATTATTTTGCGACGACGCGGGCGATCTTCTTTTCACCGAAAACGAAACGAACGCGGAGCGACTTTGGGGTGTGCCGAATGCGACGCCGTTTGTGAAGGACGCGATCAACGACCGCGTGATTCACGACAAGATCGACATGGTGAATCCGCAGCGCGTCGGGACCAAAGCGGCGGCGCATTATCGGTTCATGATTGCGCCCGGCGAAAGCGCTTCGGTGCATTTGCGACTAACCCGCGTGGATAACGGAAAGAAATCGGGGCAACCTTTCGCCGACTTCGATCAAATTTTTTCGAAGCGAAAAAAAGAAGCGAACGAGTTCTATGTCGATCTTGCGCCAGCGTCGTTAACCGAGGAACACCGCTCTATTCAGCGGCAGGCACTCGCCGGCATGCTTTGGAGTAAGCAGTTTTATCATTACGTGGTCGAGGAGTGGCTCGAGGGCGATCCGGCGCAACCGCCGCCGCCGAGCGAGCGCGCGAACGGCCGCAATCGCGATTGGCGGCACTTGCATAACGAGCGCGTGATGTCGATGCCGGACAAGTGGGAATATCCCTGGTATGCGTCGTGGGACCTGGCTTTTCATTGCATCCCGCTCGCGCTAGTCGATCCGCACTTCGCGAAGGGGCAGATCGATATCATCGTGCGCGAATGGTTCCAGCATCCGAACGGAAAAATTCCTGCCTACGAATGGAATTTTGACGACGTCAATCCGCCGGTGTTGGCGTGGGCGGCGTGGCGCGTTTATCAAATCGAGCGGAAACAAACCGGCCGAGGCGATCGCGCGTTTCTCGAAACGATTTTCCATAAAATGCTGATCGCGTTTACGTGGTGGGTGAATCGCAAGGACTCCGAGGGGAACAATATTTTCCAAGGCGGCTTCCTCGGGCTCGATAACATCGGCGTCTTCAATCGCAACGATGCGTTCCCGGACGGCAGTCATCTCGAGCAAAGCGATGGCACGAGTTGGATGGGGATGTTTTCGCTCAATCTCATGCGCATCGCGCTGGAGCTGGCGCGGGAGAATCCGGTTTACGAAAACATCGCGACGAAATTCTTCGAGCATTTTCTCGGCATCGCCGCGGCCATGAACAATCTCGGCGGCAAAGGGATCGGCCTCTGGGACGACGAAGATAATTTTTACTACGACGTGCTGCACACGCCGGGCGGACGATATTTGCCGCTCAAAGTGCGTTCGTTAGTCGGATTGATGCCGCTGCTCGCAGTCGAGACGATTCAGTGGCAACTCATCGAAGAGTTGCCGGGATTCAAAGCGCGACTCGAATGGTATCTCACGCATCGGCCCGAACTGTGCACGCTCATTTCGCGCTGGCAGGAACCCGGGATGGGGGAAAGGCGGTTGGTCGCGCTCACCCGCGGGCATCGCATGAAATGTTTGTTGCGCCGCATGCTCGATCCCGAAGAATTTTTGAGCGACTACGGCATTCGCTCGATGAGCAAGTATCACCAGGAGCATCCCTATTCGGTCACCATGCGCGGCGAGGAAAAGGTGGTGCACTACGAGCCGGCCGAATCGGAATCGTATCTGTTCGGCGGCAATTCGAACTGGCGCGGACCGGTTTGGTTGCCGATTAACTATCTGCTGATCGAATCGCTGCAGCAGTTTCACCATTATTACGGTGACGATTTCAAAGTGGAATGCCCAACTGGCTCCGGGAAATTTCTGACCTTAAACGAAATTGCGAATGAGCTCTCCAATCGGCTGATTAAACTTTGGGCGCGGGATGCTAACGGCGCGCAGCCGTTAGCAGGAAACCGCCGGCAAGATCGACATCTATATTTGTTTCACGAGTACTTCCACGGCGACACCGGCGCGGGGCTCGGCGCATCGCATCAAACCGGCTGGACCGGACTGATCGCGAAATTGATTCAGCAACAAGGCGAATTCGGCACCATCACCGCCGCATGATGTGAATGGCGAGGATGCGGCTTTGCTGGCGCGCGAGCAGGTAATCGATGAAGTCGCCGATGATCGAGTTCGGTTTGTTGCCAGACTTGGTCACGACGCGACAAATGAGGGTGCCGCTGCCGGCGTGCCATTCGAGGTTGATCGCGCCGTGAGCGTTTTCGCTGTGAATCTTAGCCCAACCGTGCGGACGCCCCGGCCGTTGATGTTCCGTTGGAATCAATCCGAAGTTTTTTAGCCGCTGATCGGTCATGATCTTTTCGCGCAAAGATCCGCGGCCGGTGGTGATAACTTGAATCACAGTTTGCATCGTTAGGGCACATTGCGCGACGAATCTCCGGGGAGCGAGCGAAACATGAAGTGAAAGATCGACATCTCCATTGACGGAGTTTCAGCGAACGGACCGCACCGCATGAGACACGGCGGCGATTGGTCAGGCCGTGACGTTCGCTTTGCCGGGGAGGGTGAAGCGGAAGGTTGAGCCGGCGCCCATTTTGCTTTCGACGGTCGCCTTGCCGCCGTGCGCCTCGATAAAAGTTTTCACGATCGCGAGACCAAGGCCCAGGCCGCCTTCCTTCGCATCCGTCTCCAATTCATCGAAAACTTTCCCAAGCCGTTCCTGCGGGATTCCGGCACCGTTATCGCTGACCCAACATTCTAGGGCGCCCTCGGTCTCCAGTTCCTTTGCCGCGATGCGAACGTCGCCGCGCGGCGTGAACTTGATGGCGTTGGCAATCAAGTTCTGGAACACCCTCTTTAACAAACTGGCGTCGGCATAGACGACCAAATTATGGGGCACTTCGTTGATAAGCTTGGTGCTGCCGGTCCCAGCGATGGGACGGAGATCGTGGATGAGGGCTTCGACCAGCGGCCATAAATCAAACTCGCGCCGTTCCAGTTTGACGCCGGTTTCGGTTCGCAGGTTTGTATTTTCCTCGATGATTTTCTCCACCAGTTTCTGAAGATGCTGCACGTTGCGCCCCAAACTTTTTAGCATCTGCTCCGCTTCCGCACGCGCCTCTTGCTCGCTAAAGGTCGCTTCCAAAACTTTGGTCGCCAAGGTAACGGCATTGAGCGGAGTGCGAAGGTCGTGCGCGACAAAGGCGAGATATTCTTCGCGGCGGCGTTGCACGTCGAGCGCGCGCTCGGTGGCATAGGTTTGCACGGCCAGGCCGATGGCCTCGTCCAGGACGCGGTTCAAAATATGAAAAGGCGGGCCCTGGAGATTAAGTCCGTTCTTTTCGGCGAGATCGTGGATGCAGCCGCGCAGAATGTTGTATTCGGCCACGACCTCCTCGATATCGAAGTCATCCCGAAGACGCTGGAGGCCGTGCGCGGGCGGACTCGCCTCGACATGCGCTTCCGCAATCGTTTCGCTCGACTTGGTCAGAAACGCGGCCACTAATTCATCCAGCAGAATCGGGATGTGATCGTTGAGCGTGGGGATGTCGAGGTTCCGAGCGGAAGGGAGTTGCCGGACCTGTTCTCGCCAGCGTGCGAGGAGAGCGTCACGCTCCTGACTGATGAGCAGGGCGAGTTTGTCTAGGTTGTTAGCGGCCATTTCGACGCCGATTCACTTCGGCGTTCCTCGAATTTCCTATCGGTGACAGAGAAGTAAACTGCGAAAAATCAAGGCATGCTCACGGACAAATTACGCGCGAGCCTCTTTCGTTTGGGCAAACCACAGCACGAACAATGTCGCCAAGATCGCGAAATCCAGCACCAGATGCCACGCGAAATTAAGATTATCGCTAATGTGACCGAAGCAACCGCACTTGATATCGAGGCCGCGCGTTTTGGCGATGACCGATGCGGTGATGAAGACCGCCGTTAATGCCGCTAAGATCGACAATCCCCCGCGATAAAGGCGATGCGTGATGACGGCGACACCGCAAAAGATTTCCAGCCACGGTAAATAAAAGGCGAGCCGCACGCCGATCGACCACGGCAGGATTTTGTAATTGTCGATGTCGCGCGCGAATGCGACCGGCGCGAGCACCTTCAGCACGCCGGCGTAGATGAACAAACCGCCGACGATAAGATCGACAATGCGCCACGCGATTTTCATTTTTTTGTTTTCAACCACTGTTCCCAGCCGCCGCTGAGAACGAAAACATCTTTCAACTGCGCTTCCTCGCGCAGTCTCCGCGCGACGTCCGAAGCGAGGTTGCAACTTTTCGTGCTGCAATACACCACCACTTTTTTGTCAGGCGACCAATGCGCCAGAAATTGCGGCAGCAATTCGTTCCACCTATCTTCATTCAACAAAATCGCGTCCGGCACGTGGCCCGCTTCGAATTGATCGTCCGGTCGCGCATCGACCCAGAGCACGTTCGCGCCCCACGACCGTGCAAGATCGACATCGACGATTTGCGATGCCGCGACGCGAGCTTGCCACGGCGCTTTGTCGCGAAAATAAATCGCCTCGCCGATCGCTGGAAGAAAAGCGAGAAGCGCGAGAACCGCGGCCTGGCGAACGAACGAAGACTTCACCCGCTTTATTGCGGCGAACCCGGCGGGGCGGTCACGCTCATGTTCGCGTAAAATATCTTAGCGGCCCCGTTCGAAACTTCCGGCTGAATCGTTAACACCCCGGCGGTGGTCCGCGTCGTTTGTTTCGGCTGCACTTTGATCGTCCATTCGCCCGCGCCTTTTCCGGGTTCCACCGTCGCGGTGAACTCGGGAGAGGAAGAGGTCACTTTCATATTCTTAGCCGGATAATCCTTGGCCGCTTTCACGGTGATGGATTTCGCCGCGGCCTCTTCGCCATTTTTCCAATAAACAAACGTGGGCGCGACCGACAGCA
>JBDUDM010000029.1:0-19644 GCA_040002925.1 Spartobacteria bacterium
ATCCAACTTGTCGATCTTGCGGCGGGAACGATGAGCGTGATCAAGGCAAACTGCGGAACGGCCGAGACCGCAGCAAAATCACTGAGCGGTCGCATCATCGCTTTCCAACCGACGTGCGCGGGATCAGCCGTTGATCTGAAATGGATTCCCTCAACCACGCAGTCGGTTTTGAGGACGAGCAGATTTTTTCCGCGCGGCGCTGCGACGACGGCGCAATCATCGCCCGCGGCCGCGATGACGTGGCCTTGGATCGACAAGGAAGGAAGCAACTGTTGCAGGAGCCGATCTTCGCCGAGCTGGCGCAGATTCATTGCCGAAATATTTCCGGGAAGGCGAGGATGACGAGCGTGAGGGCGTTGAAGAGTGAGTGCATCGTCATGGAGACGAGAAGGGAGCCGCTCCATTCATACGCGATGGTGAAACAACTGCCGAGGATGAAGAGGGCGGCCAGCGACGGGACGTGGGCGTGGACCGCGGCGAACAGGAGTGCACTGGCGACGAGGGCGAATGCGAAACCGAAGTAGCGCTTGAGCACGCCGTAGATAAAAAAACGAAAGATAAATTCTTCGGCCGCAGGCGCGATGGTGACCGCGAAGATAATAATGACGACGCGTTCGCGGAGCGTCTGGGAGGAATTGAAAAGCTCGACGATGCTTTGTTTGCTCGAGCCGTGCAGAAATTGTTGCGCGATCAAATCGCCGAGTGAAACGAGCGGATAGGCGAAGACGAGCAGGATGACTCCGGTTGCGACGGCGCGGGTAATGGTAATCCCGGAAAGTCCAGCCAGCGTTTCGACATTGCGCCCACGCACGCGGAGAAGCCCGACAATGCCGGCAACTAATCCAACGGTCATGAGCAGACTTCCGATGACGCCGTGATCGCTGAGTTCCGGTGTTGGATGCAGGACCGCGGTGACGGCAAGGAGAATAAACCAAACGACCAGGAATCCGGCGAGAATCGCTTCAGGCGCGCCGAAGCTCGCCGGCTCTTCATCCGAAGATGTCGATCTTCGCGCGTTGATCTGGCGAATGAGCGCGACGTAAATAAATGCGCCGACGACAAACCAAAAGGTAAAGACGAAACCGAACGCAGTCACCAGATTCGCGGACAACATCGTCCGCGGTCCTACGGAGCGTAATAGCTCGGCAGAAAATAGGCGTGCCCGGTTTCTAATTGCGGCACGAGCTGCTTGGGCAATTCCAACTGAAGTTTCGTATTCCCGGCCTGGCCGAAGGCACGAAAGAAGCGGCCCAAACTGAAAGGCGGCCCGTATTTCACGATGGTCGCTCCAGGCGTGCCGCCGAGCTCGCGCGCTTTTTGGTAGGCGTCTTCGATCTGCCCCGTGCCGTCGATCAACTTGTTCTCGAGCGCTTCTTTGCCGGAAAGAATGCGGCCATCGGCGATCGTGTTACGCAACATATCGGCCGAGAGATTGCGTTCCTTCGCGACGATACCGAGAAACTTGTCGTACGTTTTCATGACGAATCCCTGAACGAGATCGCGCTCCTCCGGGGTCATGGGCCGGGCGCCATTGAGCATGTCCTTGAACTTGCCGCTTTTGAAAACAACGGAGGCCAGTCCGACTTTGTTAAGCAACTGCTCGTAGTTCAGCGTTTGAATGATGACGCCGATGCTGCCGGTGATGGTGGTCTCGTTCGCCATCAGGAATTTTCCGCCGCACGAAATGTAATATCCGCCGGAAGCCGCGAGCGTGTCCATGTAGATCACGACCGGTTTCACGGCGCGGAGCTTAACGACGGCGTTGTAAATCTCGTCCGACGCGGTGACTTCGCCGCCGGGCGAATCGATTTCCAACACCACCGCTTTCACGTTTTTATCATCGCGCGCCTGCTGCAGCGCCGTGCGCATGTCGTCCACCATCGAGTCGCTGACCGTTCCCGGAATGCTCGAGGTGATCAGTCCCCGCAGCACGATCAGCGCGACCCTATCATTATTGCCGCGTTCCCCCTTTTCGACCTGGACCTCGCGGAATCGCGCCGGCAACTCTTCATCGCTAACCATGCCGCCCATCCGGCGAAACATCGTAGCCATGAGCACGAAGTTCGCGAAGATGCTCGCGCACAAAGCGACAAACAAAAAAATGGTGAGACAGCCCAGTTTCCGGTCAGCCATGCAGGCTGGGAAATTGGTGGAGAACCGAGAGGGGCACAAGTGGTTTCGCGGTTCTCTTTAAACCCCGATACGCTCTTCTGGGCCAGGGCCTCTACGGCCTAACAAATCGCCGGACGGCAGGCTGGCTTGGAAGCTGCTATTTCTGACAATTATGAATAGCGGTCATTTGCCCGTGAGTGAATCAGCAGCGCGCCCGGCCCGTAAAACGAAGGCACGCAGAGGCCGCCCGCGTGCGAAAGCCTCCGCCGTTCAGGAAAGCAAACAGCCGCGCCTCGCGGCTGCCGGCAGTCTCACCCGCACCAAAGCGTTATTGCTCGCGGCCCTGCGGGTTTGGGAATTGACGCATCGCATCGGCGAGTAAGGGATTGTCGCACGAGATGCGATTGTCAATCTTGCTGGCAGCTTTCTTTTCCCGGCGAGACGCAGTATATCTTTTCCGCGTTGCGCCCGTAGCTCAGCCGGATAGAGCATCGGATTTCTAATCCGAGGGTCGGGTGTTCGAGTCACCCCGGGCGCGCTTCTTAAATTTCTGCTCGTGATCGAGCAGCCATTTTTTTCGCCACAATCCGCCGCCGTATCCGCACAGAGTCCCGTCGGCGCGAATGACGCGATGACACGGGATAACGATGCACAGCATGTTGTCGCCGTTAGCCCGACCGACCGCGCGACGCAGCGCAGCGTCGCCGAGCTTCTCCGCCATCCACGAATAGGAACGCGCCTGGCCGAGAGGAATCGAACGCAAAATCTTCCACGCGCGCATTTGAAAATCCGAGCCAACCGGCGCAAGCGGCATGTCGAACTCCAGATTCTTGCCCGAAAAATAATCGTCCAATTGCGCGCGCGTGGCCTCGAGATGTCGATGTTCGCCCGGGACCACATTGGTCTGCAACCGCCTCCGCAAGATCGACAATTCACGTTCCATCGCGCGCCGGTCGACGAACTCGAGCAAACGTAAACCTTCATCGTCCGCGATCGCCAGCATCGCGCCGAGCGGCGTTTCGATTCGCTGGGCAAACAAACCCGTCTTGGTTTTAGCCGCCGTCGGCGATTCGCCGAAAATCCGAGAAAAGGCATCGCGAAAACCGCTGGCCGATTCGAATCCGCTGCCGTTCTGCGCGTCGTCGACGCGGCCGCCCTTGCGAACTTCGCGCAAAGCCAACCCCATGCGACGCGCGCGATGATAAGCTTGAAACGTCATCCCGTAGTGACGCTTGAATTGCCGCCGCGCCGTCGATGGGTCGATCTCCATCGCGGTCAATTCCTTGTCCGTAAGTTTGCCGCCGGGCGCGCGCTCCACTTCCGCGCGCAACCGATCGACTAACTTCGGCGGACGTTTGTCCGGATCCATCGGCTGGCAGCGCAAACACGGCCGGTATCCCCCGTGCAATGCTTCGCTCGGCGTCGCGAAAAAATCGACATTCTCACGCGCCGGTTTTTTAGCGGGGCAAGTGGGTCGGCAAAAAATTCCGGTGGTGCGCACACCGACGAAGAAAATTCCTTCGAAGGTCGAATCGCGATTCACCAGCGCGCGATACATTGTCGCGGAAGGAGGAAGTAGTTCGAGCGCCTTCATACACGGTCAATTCGGAAAGTGTAGCAGCCGCGCGTGACACTACGAGCCTGCAAAAACGCTGCGTCTGGATTTTGCAGCAGCTTTTCAATGACCGCTTCCGGTTCGCTTCCGTTCACCACTTCGGCATCGATCATATTTTGCTCGGCATTGTAAGCGCGGAAAACGCGACCCTGGCGCAAATCCGCCGGCACTCCATCGGAGTTCGCGTAGCGTTCGCAAAGATCGACATGAACAAAAATCGGCCCGGTTTCCGAGTAGGGACGACCGGAAGGAATCGAGGCGAACGGAAAAAGAATCACGCGCTCGCCGACGTTTGCGAAACGCAAACAATGCCGACACGGATATCCGCGCGGCGAATCCGCTACCACCACCGCATGATCGGCAGCGCCATTAACGGCAGCCCGCCGCGCTGCCTCCGCCGTCTCCGTTGACAGAGGAACAATTCGAAAGTTCGATGTTTTCATGAATGCACGCTACGACTAGCTAACCGCATCGCGCATCGACGAAATTCGGGCGTTGAATTCTACCAGCGATGAAACGCGGGATGGCCTTCCTTCACGGCCACGAAAACTCCGCGGCAGGTCGCGCAAACTTTTCCGCCTCCGGTCAACGTTCCTTCGACTGTCGCGCGATCGTCCGTAAGATCGACAATCTTACCTGAAAGAAAAACGAGACCGTTTGTCGGCGTCGGCCGCAGGAGCTTAATCGAATACTCAGCCGTGACCGTGCAAGGTGTGCGATCCGAATTTGCGCGCTTCATCAAATGGTAAGCGCTCGTCCAGTTGCAGTGGCAATCGAGTAACGCGCCGATGATTCCGCCATTGAGAACGCCGGGAAACGCTTCGTATTTCTGTTCCGGTTTCCACTCGGCTACGACTTCGTCGCCCTTTACGAAACTGCGGATGTGCAATCCATCCGGATTCGCTGGGCCGCAACCGAAACAGGCATTTCGCGGCGCGTATTTTTCCTGCAGCGATTGCTCCGACATGACGATGTCGATCTTACGCGCCGTTCGCCGGCGTTCCCGGATAATCGCGCAATGCCGGACCGGTGTAGAGCGAGCGCGGACGGATCAAGCGATTGTGATCGTGCTGCTCGATCACGTGTGCGCACCAACCCGCAATGCGCGACGCAGCAAAGATCGGGGTGTTCAACGCCGGATCGAATCCGAACATGGTAAATACCGGCGCAGCGTAAAGATCGACATTCGCGCAAAGTTGTTTCTCGCGCTCCATCGTCTTCTCGAGGTTTTCGCAAATCGGCACCCACTGTTCTTTGCCGACGCGCTTCCCGAGATCGCGCGCGAGTTCCCGCATAATCGGCACGCGCGAATCGCCCTCTTTATAAACGCGATGGCCAAAGCCCATGATCTTCTTCTTCTGCGCGAGCGCGTCCATCATCCATTTCTCAGCGCGATCGGCTGTTTTAATTTCATCGAGCATGCGCATCGATTCTTCATTCGCGCCGCCGTGCAGCGGACCCTTGAGCGTTCCGCACGCGCTCGTCACCGCCGCATACATGTCGGCCAGCGTCGAAGCCGTCACGCGCGCGGCGAAGGTCGACGCGTTGTATTCGTGATCGGCGTAAAGAATGAAAATCGTGTCCATCATCCGGATTTGCCAGTTCTGCGGCACTTCGCCGTTCAGCTTGTAAAAGAAATTTCCGGCCAGCGTGAGGTCCTCCCTTTCCGGCAAAGGATCTTCGCCCTTTTGAATCCGGTAGCCGTCGGCGATCAACGTCGACACCTTCGCGATTAACCGAATCGCTTTGCGCACGTTCGCATCGTGCGAGTTGTCGTTAAGATCGAAATCGAACGGCGCGAGCATCGACACGCCGGTGCGGAGCATGTCCATCGGATGCGTGTTTTTCGGCATCAATCGCAGCGCATCGAGCACCTGCTTCGGCAACGCGCGCTCGGCCGCGATCGCGCGCGTAAATTTTCCAAGCTGTTCAAAATTCGGCAGCGCATCATTCAGAAGCAGGTAGGCCACTTCTTCGAAGCTCGCCTTCTCCGCCATCACGTGGATGTCGTATCCGCGATACATCAAGCCCGCGTTCGGATCGACCCAGCAGATTTGCGTTTCGCCCGCGACGACTCCGGCGAGCCCCGGGCTGTAAGCTGGTTTTGTTTCAGTGCTCATCTTGGTTTGTGACTCTAACAACGATACGTCGCCGCACAAATCACCCTGGCCAACTCTCCGCCGCGGGATCGTAATCGAGCAATTCATAGAGCTCTTTGCGCGTTTGCATCTTGTCGATCCAATCCGACTGCGTCCCCGCCGTTTTTAGTGCCCGGAAAAATTCTTCGCTCGCTTTCATCGAAACGCGAAATGCGCTCTGCGGAAAAATCACCATCCGGTATCCGAGATCGCCGAGCTCCGACAAAGACAGCAGCGGGCTCTTGCCGAACTCGGTCATGTTCGCGAGCAGCGGCACCTTCACTTCCTTCGCGAAATCGCGGAACTCTTCCGCGCTTTGCAACGCTTCCGGGAAAATCGCATCCGCGCCGGCCTCGACATATTTCTGCGCGCGCTCCACCGCGCCTTTGAAATCTTCGTCCGCGCGCGCGTCGGTGCGCGCAATAATTAAAAAATCCTTGTCGCGACGTCCAGCAACCGCCGCTTCGATTCTTCCCACCATCTCTGTAAGATCGACAATCGTCTTTCCGGCGAGATGTCCGCAGCGCTTCGGAAATTCCTGGTCTTCGATATGACAACCGGCCAGACCGGCGCTTTCTAGCTCGCGAATCGTTTGCGCGACGTTCTCGTCGCCAAAACCGGTGTCGGCATCGACAATCGCCGGAATCTTCACCGCTTTCGCGACGTAGCCGGCGAGCTGAACGACTTCCGCCATGGTCAACAATCCAATGTCGGGAACACCGGCCGTTGAATTCGCCATGCCCGCGCCGCTGATGTAAACCGCATCGAATCCAACGCGCTCGACTTGTCGCGCCATCGAGGCGTTCGGCACGCCCGGCATCGCCACGCAACCTTTCGCGATCAATTGGCGAAGCTGCGCGCCTTTGCTTTTCATTTCATTGCGACTGCGCTCATCAACGCGTCGACGTTCTTCGCTTCATCGAGCTTCCACACAAGATCGACAATCTTCTTCGCACCGCTTTCGCCTAACGACGGCGCGACGAGCGAAGTGAACTTTCCTTCGACCTCCGCATCCTTGAGCGGATTCTTCGCGTGCCCGAGCGGATAATCGACGCGCTTGGTCAAACGCTTTCCGTCCGCAAGATCGACATGGACGATGTTCGCGACTGCGCCCGGATACATTCCGCTCAATTCCGCGTTGCGCTCCACCTTCACGCTCTCCAGAAATTTCCAAATCTTCGGATCCATGAAACGTGTCGGCTGGAATTGTTTCTCGGTCACCTCGCCATCGATCAACGCGATCGCAGTGATGTAGGGAAGGCTGTGATCGGCGGTCTCGCGCGTCTCCGGTTTCCATTTCTCCGGTTCGCTTCCGATGATGTCGACGGACGCGTCGTGACTTTCGATCGTCATCGACTTTACCTGCGCAAGATCGACAATCTGATTTCGCAGGAACAACGCCGCTTCAATCGCGCTTTGGCTATGGTATTCCGCCGGCCAAAATTTAATGCTCGTGTTCAAAATCATAGCAGGCGCGCCTTTAAATTTTTCGCCGACATCGCCTAACGACACGCCCAGCTCTTTCTCGAATCCCATTTGCCCTTCGAAAATCGGCGCCGGGCCGGTCATGCCCGCACGCGCAAGCAGCGCCGAATAAATTCCGTGACGCGCCGCGTTTGCGAACGCAACGCCTTTCCAATGCGAAAGCTCTCCGACGCGCGCCTGCCGCATCGCCGCGCAGGCAACGCCGGCGATGTTGACCGCATGCCGCGTTCTCTCCGGATCGAGCTTCATCAATCGCGCGCAGGCCAGCGCGGTCGAGAACGCGCCGTAGGTGACGTGATCCCAGCCGCGCGCGCGGATGCTGGCGGCGTCGCAAAGTCGGCATTGCACTTCGTAAGCGAGCGCAATTGCGATGATTAGTTCGCGGCCATTTGCGCCCAAACTTTCCGCCATCGCCAATGCGGCGGAGAGGTTGTCGCTCGGATGCGCCGGTTCTTTCGAAAGATACGTGTCGTTGTAATCGAAATAGCGAATGCAACAGCCGGTCGCGAATGCCGCCCAATCCGGCGGCGCTTTGTGCGTCGTGCCGATGATTGTCGATCCTTCCTTCGCCGAAAATTCCGACGCGACTTTGCGTGCGATCACGCACGGCTCTTCATTCCACGCGCCGAGCGCGCAACCGATCGAGTCGATCACGCGACGCTTCACTTCATGCACGGTGGCGGCAGAGAGCTGGTCGAATTCGAGCGAGCAGGCGTATTGGGCGAGTTGGTGTGCGAGCGTTTTGGTCATTGAAAAATTGAAGCTGCAATCTGCCGATGATTCGCGAACGATCAAGCCGTTGTCGGGCAGGGAAAATACCGAGGGACTTCATTGCCCCAAGCCTAGCCGAATCCCTGGCGTCATCTGGACTGCAAGTTGAAAGTCACGCCCAACACGCGAGGATGACGCCGTGAAGAAATCCAAGAAAACCAGTCGCGACATTGTTTCTCCTTTTCGGAACAAACTTTGGGACTTGTTCAAAGAGCTGGCCAAGGGAATGGACGGCGCCGATGTCGTAGTCGCCCTTAAGCAAGCGGGCGAAGAAATCTGGGCCGCAGGCATCGACGGCACTTACAGCGACATGCCCCAGCAAGATCAGGCGAAAGAGCCGCTCGGAAACGCCTTCGATATCAGTTGGCTCACAGTTGTTTGCATTAAGCTCAAAGAAATGAAGCAGGGTAAAAAACCAGCCGTCCGAATTCGTTCCTGAAATTTCCAAACGGAATTCATCCGTGCTCATTCTTTTGATCCGTGGTTAGATTTCCCTCCACATGAGCAAAGTTTATCCTGACGCTAAGGCTGCGCTTCACGGCCTGCTTCACGACAACATGACGATCGCTGCCGGCGGTTTCGGATTGTGCGGAATACCGGAGAATCTCATCGTCGCATTGCGCGATAGCGGCGTGAAAGGTCTGACGATCGTCGGCAATAACGCGGGTGTCGACGGATTCGGCATGGGGGTTCTGCTCACCACGCGTCAGGTGAAAAAAGTGATGGCCTCTTATGTCGGCGAGAACAAGGAGTTCGAGCGGCAGGTGTTAGCGGGTGAACTCGACCTGGAGCTCATCCCGCAGGGCACGTTGGCCGAGCGATTGCGCGCAGGCGGCGCGGGCATTCCAGGATTTTACACTCGCACCGGCTTCGGAACGAAACTGACCGAAGGCAAGGAGACGAAAGTTTTCAATGGCACGGAATACGTGCTCGAACCCGGTATCAAAGCGGAGGTTTCGCTCGTGAAAGCGTGGAGAGGCGACAAATCCGGCAATCTCATTTTTCGAAAAACCTCACGGAATTTTAATCCGATGATCGCGAGTTGCGGCCAAGTCTGCGTGGCCGAAGTGGAACAACTCGTCGAGGTCGGGGAACTTGATCCCGATCAGATTCACACGCCGGGCATTTTCGTTGATCGCATTATTCAAGGAGTAAACTACGAGAAGCGCATCGAATTTCGCACAGTGCAGGGCAGCGCGGCCGCACAGAAAGCGTCGCCCATTCGGGAAATCATGGCAAAGCGCGCGGCGCAGGAACTGCGCGACGGTTACTACGTCAATCTCGGCATCGGCATCCCGACGCTGGTGGCCAACTACATACCCGAAGGGATGAACGTCACATTGCAATCTGAGAACGGGCTGCTCGGAATCGGGCCGTTCCCTAACGAAGACGAAGTCGACGCCGACCTAATTAATGCCGGCAAGCAAACCATCACGACGATGCCCGGCTCCGCTTTTTTCTCGAGCGCCGATTCATTCGCGATGATTCGCGGCGGACATATCGATCTTGCGATTCTCGGTGGGCTCGAAGTGGCGGACAATGGCGACATTGCGAACTGGATGGTGCCCGGCAAAATGGTGAAAGGACCGGGGGGCGCGATGGACCTCGTCGCCGGAGTGAAGCGCGTGGTCGCGGTGATGGAGCATTGCGCGAAGGACGGTAGCTCGAAGATTTTGAAAAAATGCACGCTGCCCATCACCGGCCTCGGCGTCGTCAATCTCATCATTACCGATCTGTGCGTCTTCGAAGTGAAAGAAGGCGGCGGACTCGTCCTCACGGAGTTGCATCCAGGCGTTACGGAGGATGACATCCGCGCCAAGACCGGCGCGCCGTTCGAGATCGCGCTCAAGCGCTGACTTCGCGAGTCGTCGGCCTACGACTCGAAATAAAAATGATAATGATTAGCGCAGCCCGGATTAAAAAACCGGCGGCAGCGCGGGCAGACTGAATTGCAGTCGAGATACTCGCGAATGGTTAATTGATGTCCGCAACCGCCGCATAAAATGGCGGGCGTGTCGAAATCCTTCTTCGCCCAAACTTGCGCTGGGTGTTCGGAAAATCCCGCGTGGCATCGATGACACGAAAACCATTTGCCGCAGCATTTGAATTTGAGCGCGATGATGTCGTGTTCGTCGTGATAATGAGCGCAGCGCGTTTCGTTATCAACATCGACACCGATGACGTTTACGTTATCGATCTTTCCCTTTGTCGGCATCGCTGCGCTCGTTCCCGAAGCGTCGCTCCCTACGCTTTCTGCTCTCGCGGGCAGAACAACACGAGGATTGATGCGATCGTCCAGCAAACAATCATGAAGATAAATCCGCCGTGGAATGAGCCGGTACGCTGGCTCAGTTCGCCGATGATCTTCGGGCCGACGAATCCGCCGATGCTCGCCGTGCAGTTGATGAAACCGACCGCGGCGGCGGCTGCTGAGCTGGTGAGAAAGGCGGAGGGCATTGCCCAAAACGATGGCAAGTACGCGGTCGTGCCGAATCCGACTAGCGTAAACACCACCACCAGCAACGCGTTCGAATGCGGAAGAAGAAACCACGCCAGCAGCGCCGTCGCCGCCGTTAACTGCGGAATGGCAAAATGCCAGCGGCGTTCGCGCGTACGATCGGAATTCCAACCGAGTAACAGCATTCCGATGAGCCCCGCCATAAAAGGAATCGCGCCAACCCAGCCGATGCGTTGGAGGTCGGTCCAACCAGTCATGCGTTGGAGCATGGTCGGGAACCAAAACCAAAAGGCGTAGCCACCCGAATAACAGAAGAACAATCCTACAGTAAGCAGCACCACGGGCGGCCGCCGCAGCGCCTGCCAAATCGTTACGTGCTCGACGTCTGCTTTGGCGCGTCGCTCTTCCGCCAGGCGCTGCGCGAGCCATTCACGTTCGTCCGTCCGCAACCAGCGCGCTTCGTTAGGCCGGTCGGGCAGTACGAACAGGGTCGCGATTCCGAGTACGATCGCGGGCGCGCCTTCCAGGAGGAAGAGCCAGCGCCATCCAGGAAGCCCGAGCCAGTGCACGCCCAAAATTCCACCGGCAATCGGTCCTCCGAGGATATAGGCGATCGGAATCGCTGACATGAAACGCGCCACCGCCTTGGCGCGGTCCTGATAGACGAACCAATGGGAAAGATAAACGATCACGCCGGGAAAGAACCCTGCCTCGGCCGCGCCTAACAAGAAGCGCGCACCGTAAAGCTCATGCGGCGTGCGCACAAAACCGGTGAGAGTGGTCAGTGCACCCCAAGTGATCAGCGTGATCGCCAACAGAAGCCTCGCGCTCCAGCGTTCCACTAGCAGCGCGCCCGGAATTTGCAGCCCAAGATAACCGATGAAGAAAATTCCACTCGCTGTGCCAAAAACCGAATCCGTTAGGCCGATCGCCCCTTTCATCCCCAGCGTCGCGTAGGCGATGTTGGTGCGATCGAGATAGTTCGCGACGTAAAGTAGAAAAAGGAAAGGCAGCAGCCGCGTCGCGATTCGGCTGCGCGCGCGCGCCCCGGCGTCTATTTGCGGCGAAGCCATGCGGCGCGATTGTCGATCTTACACCATCGGACGAAAACGCCCGACGACTTCCTGCAGACGGCCGCTGATCTGGCCTAACGAACAGACTTCCGCAGCCTCGAGTAGTGCCGGAAAACAATTCTCCTCGGTCTCAACGACCGCAGCCAGATTGTCCAACGCCCGGGCCGCCTTGGCCGCGTTCTTCGCTTTGAACTTCTTCAACCGGTCCACCTGAAGTTGCTGCTTCGCTCGTGGCGTTCGGGCGAGCTCGAACTCCGGCATCTCCTCGCTCTCGTTGCGGTATTTGTTCAGCGCAATAATCGGACGCGTCCCATTGTAAATCTGCTGTTCGTAACGATGAGCCGCGTTTTGAATCTGACTGCGCTGGTAACGATTTTCGACCGCGCCCATCACGCCACCAAGCCGCTCGATCTCGCGGAATTCCTCGAGAATCGCCGCTTCGACCGCACGCTCCACCGCCTTCATTCCCGGCGATCCAGTCAGCATGTTCATGGTGTGCTTAAAGATGCCTGATTCATCGAGCAGGATCGCCTGGCCATGCGCAGCCAAACGGATCCATTCTTCACTCGGCGTCGTGAACGGCTCGTCGGCGCTGTTCGAGTGACATGAATTCGTCCCGTTCATGTAGGCGAGCATCAGCTCTGCAGCAGTGCGCGTGAGATTATTTTTGAACTCCGCCGCAATGAGCGACCGGCCGCTCGTCTGCGTGTGCACTTTGAACATCTGCGCCTTCGATCCTGCGCCGAACGCATCGCGCATTCCGATCGCCCAGATGCGCCGCGAAACGCGAGTGAGCGCGATGTATTCGACGTCGAGCCCGCAATCCAGAAAGAAGGAAAGCCGCGGCCCGAATTCATCCACCGAGATGCCACGCGCAGCCATCATCTCCGCGTAAGCGAAACCATTTGAAAGCGTGTAAGCGGCCTGTTGCACCGGCGTCGACCCCGCTTCGCCGATGTGGTAACCGCTGATCGAAACCGGATACCAACGCGGCATTTCGCGCGTCGTGTATTCCATCATGTCGCCGAGAAAACGAAGCGACGCTTCCACCGGAAAAATCGTTTCGTTCTGCGCCTGAACTTCCTTGAAAATGTCGGCTTGAATCGTCCCGCGAAGTTTCGGCACAACGCCGGGACCAAATCGCCGCTTCGCCGCCGCGATATACATCGCCATGATGATTGGCGCGGGTCCGCTGATCGTCATCGACGCCGAGAAATTCGCCGCCCCCATATCGAAGCCGGCATAAAGCCGCTCCATGTCTTCCACCGTATCCACCGCCACGCCACCTTCACCGATCTTCCCGAAAACGCCGTCGGCATCGGAATCGATTCCGTAAAGAGTTGGTCCGTCGAACGCCGTGCTTAGTCTCTTGGAACGCTGATGCGCACCGAGAAAATGAAATCGTTTATTCGTATCATCAGCCAAACCCAGACCGGAGAATAAGCGCGTCGGTTCCTCCGTTTCCTGCAGCTTCGCGATGCCGTTCTTCCCATTCTTACTGTGGCCGTTTTTTTCGTTCCCATTCTTCGCGAAGCTGCCGATTTCCATCGGCACATCGCGCAACGGTTCGAGATACATCTCGCGATAAGCGCCGTTTAGATACGGAAATTCACCGGGCAATCCATCGCCTAACAAATAACGCGCGATTTCCCCCGGTTCGTCGATTTCGGGCAACGCCAACCGCGGCAACTTCAATCCCGTCGGCGCCATGCCAGTGGGAATCTTGTTCTTGATCTCACTCCATCGATCAAGCATCTGCTTGCCAAATTTCTTGTCGGTGCGCGCACGCTTCACTTCATCGAGCACGTGCTGGTTGTAATTTTCTACCGCTTCAACAACGCGTCCTAGTTTGCTCATCGTTTACCTTTCTTTCGCGGCGCCACCTCGGCCGTTAACAAATCACAAAGTTCATCCACGCCACGGTCGCGATGACGTTTCGCCACCGTCGAAACCAATTTTTGCGGGCGTTTGCTGCCATCGATTCGGCGCTCGATTTCGCTCATCGCTGTCTTCGCGCGATCCAGATCGCTTTTGTTTACCACCACGATATCGGCCAAATCGAGCATCACGATTTTCTGAAGCTGTAAGCGAGCACCGTAATCCGGATTCATCACCAACACCGTTAGATCGACAAGTTCATTCTGGAACGGCATCGCTTCCTGGCCCGTGCCGACCGTTTCGATGATCACGTAATCAAATCCGCTTTGCGAAAGCAGGCGCAGGCAATCTTCCGTCGCCGGCGACAGCCCGCCGGCTTGTCCACGAGTCGCCATGCTGCGCATAAAAATGCGATCGTTCTGCGAGTTGATCATCGTCGCCCGATCTCCGAGCAGAGCCCCCTCACCCACCACACTCGGATCGTGCGAGAGAATCGCGATGCGCGTCTTCGCATCGCGCTGCAAAAGGCGCAGGATCAATTCGTCGATCAATGTGGTCTTGCCCGCGCCGCCCGGCCCGGTGAAACCAATGACTTTGGAATTTCGACTTTCGGATTTCGGATTTCGGATTTTCTTCTTGGGCCGTTTCCCATTCGCGTAGCTGTCTTCGATCGCCGTCAGCTTGCGTGCGAGTTGCATCTCCGCGTTTTTTCCAGCCGCGCGTTTTTGCTGCTTCCCGTAACGCTTGCGAACGAACTGCACCATGTCCTCGAGCGACGTGCCGGCGAAGAAAATCTGGTCGACGCCACGCTTCTGCATCACGCGCTGGTCGTCATGCGTGATCGTCCCGCCGCCGCCGCCGAACACCTTGATGTCGTTTGCGCCGCGCTTCTTCAATTGCCTAACGACCTCGGCGAAAAACTCGATATGCCCGCCGTTGTAACTCGAAATGCCGATCGCGCGCACGTCCTCCTGCATCGCCGCCCGCACGATGTCCTGCGCGTAGCGATGATAGCCGAGATATACCACCTCGATTCCATTTCGGATGAATTCGAGATTGATGGTGTTGATCGCGCTGTCATGCCCGTCGCAAATCGGGACCGCAGTCAAAACTCGGATCGGTGCAGCCATCGTGAGAGCAAAAACTCTAACGTTAATCGTTTGACCGGCAAAGCCATTCTGGCCTACATGCGAGACTTATGAAAAGGTCGCAAGCCTTTCGGGCCATCGGGCTGGCTGGGTTAATCGCCGGAATTCTGGATATCACTTCCGCCTTTCTCCTCTCCTATCCGAAAGGCGTTGGCCCGATCCGCGTTCTCCAAGGAGTCGCCGCCGGTTTGCTTGGCCGTGAATCGGCGGTGCAGGGCGGCGTGGCCACCGCGGCCCTGGGTCTCGCTATTCATTTCTTTATCGCGTTTGCGGCAGCGTCGGTATTTTACGCAGCGAGTTGCAGGATCGTTTGGCTGACGCGGCAAGCGGTTCTCGCCGGATTACTTTACGGCATCGCAATCTACCTCGTTATGTATTGGATCGTTATGCCGCTCGCCTATCCCGTCGTGCATCCTTCTCTCGCACGAGATTTGACGGCCATAGCCGTGCACATGTTCCTGATCGGATTGCCGATTGCGCTCATCGTGCGCCGAGCATCCTCCATTACTCAATGAATAATCCTCTCGATTTCAGCGATAAGGTTGTCCTCGTTACCGGCAGTTCGCGCGGCATCGGCGCGGAGATTATCAAAGCGTTCGGTGAGCGCGACGCGAAATGCGTCGTGAATTACATTGTCGATCTTGCCGGACAGAACAAAACGGACGCGGAAAGCGTAGCGAAGGAGTTAAAGGATCCGCTCATCATCGAGTGCGACGTGACGAAACCGGAGCAGGTCGAGGCGATGATGAGACAAATACAAGATCGACATGGTGGCCTCGATGTTCTCGTAAACAATTCCGGCATCATCCGCGACCGCACCATGAAGAAGATGTCGATGGAAGAATTCGAAAGCGTTGTGCATGTAAATCTCACCGGTACGTTCAACGTCACCCAAAAAGCGGCGGCGGTTCTGCGCAATGGCGGTCGTGTCGTGAACCTGTCTTCCGTCAGCGGACAAATGGGCCTCTTCGGCCAGGCTAACTATTCTTCGAGCAAAGCCGCAATCATTGCGCTCACAAAAGTTTCCGCGCGCGAGCTCGCGCGCCAGAATATTACCGTCAACGCCATCGCCCCGGGATTTATCGACGTCGGCATGAGCAAGGGCATGTCCGACGAAGTCACCGAGAATTTCAAAAAACAGATTCCGTTAGGCCGACTTGGCGACGTGAATGAGATTGTCGACGCGGCTTTGTTTCTGGCGTCGCCCATGGCGAGTTACATCACCGGTCACGTCTTGAACGTGAACGGCGGATTTTACATGGGTTAGTCGCGGCGTTTTTTCTCTTCGCGCATTTGCAGGTAGGGACGTTCGATCGCAAAAAACAACGCCGCGCCGGCCAGCAAGATCGACAATAACATGACGCCGTAAGCCGGAATCGGCGGGACCGAATAATTCGCGGCCAGCAATTCGACCGCATGAATGGCGAGTTTGTGACTGAGATAAACGCTGTAAGCGATCGTCGCTAAAAATGCTGCGCCTGGAATCGCGATTCGTGAAAACGGCAATCGCGGACTAACCGCGCAAATTAGAAACGCGCCCATTCCCGCGGCGACGAGAAGGAAACCTACCGCCGAACTCATCCCGCTGAGACCATTCTTAGCGAGGACGAGTGCAATCACGATCGCGCTTAAGCCGGGCAACCAAATCCACCGCGCCGTTTTCAACAATGCCGCCCACCAGGTCGGCCGGAACGATTCCATCGCGGCCAGACTGACGCCGAGCGTGAGCGAATCGAGCCGCGCGTAAGTCGGATAATAAATCCACTGTTGCCACCAGCCGAAGGTCGGGGTCGGCGAACTCGCGTTGACGTGCGCAAGCGTCGCGCGGATTAGCACTTCACCGGCGAGCACCATTCCCGGAATGAGCATGATCAGCAGTGGCCGTGGCTTTCGCGCCAACGCCAGAATCACGAACGGCAGGAGTAAATAGAATTGCGCTTCGATGCAAAGCGACCAGGCGTGTGAAAACGATGTGCCGCCGCGCAGACCCAGATTTTGGGTGAAGCTTAGAAACTTCCAGAGCGGCGGGATGGTTGGATATTCTCGCCACGTTGCCGGCAACAAAAAGTAAATCGCGACGATGACGAGGTAAGCCGGCAGGATGCGAAGAGCGCGACGGTGATAAAACACTGTGAGATTCGGCCGATCGCCGCGCGCGATCCGCGCGCACAATTGTCCCGCAATTAAGTAGCCACTGAGCACGAAGAAAAGATCGACACCGACCCAACCGAAGCGCTGCACGTCGAAGGGCAATTCGAATCCGAACAATCCCGCGTGATATAAAACGACCAGGAGAATCGCGAGCGCGCGCAGCAGATCGAGTCCCGGACGCCGATGCGCGGCTGGGCGCGGATCGACGGCAGCAGCAGCGTTGTCCACCTTGTCGATCTTGCGCGCGGTTAGTCCCACCTTTGCACGAGCAACCAAACCGCCGCTGAAAGCAATGCCGCGAAGGTGGCCAGAACCAACGCGGCCCGGCGAGATTGCCGGCGTTTAAATTCCGGTCGCGGAATGTCCTCGTGGATCTGGCTGGCTTCGTAAAGCCGCATCAGAACGAACGCTACGATGAACCCAACGGCCGCCCATTTTACAGAGCCGAGCATGTGTTCGAGCATCGCCATTTATTCTAACGCGCTCGTCCGCACACTCAACTGGCAACGCCACCCTCGCTAAGATCGACATCGTCAAAAAAACAGCCGACGGTCACTGACCGCCGGCTGAAAAAACGATGCGCTAGTTGACTCAGGCAGAGCCAGCTGAGCGATCGCGGAATTTCTGCAGACTAAAAATTACTGACCCGAACCTTCCGTCGCGCTAGGCGAGGCAGACGGGGAAGGTGAAGGAGAAGCGTCCGCGTCCGAGCTTTTCTTCTCAGTCTCGGTGCTCTTCTTCTCGGTGGTCGACGTCTTCTTGGTGGTCGAAGTCTTCTTCGGCGAGCTCGATGGCGAGGAGGAAACTTCGGCGCTCGCGCGGGTTGAACTCTTTTTCGTGGTCGCGCTCGTGCCCGACGCCTTGCCGGTGGTCGATTTCTTCATCGACGTTTGCGTGGTCGAGCTGGTGGTCGCGGTGGTTTCTTTTTTATTTGCGCAGGCGGTAAAGAAGGCCGCGAGGGCAACAACGGTGATCAAGGACAGGGCGGTTTTTTTCATAAGGATGTTGGGTTTGAGGGGTCAAGAGTGTTCAGCCGTCGCCGACATCGCAAGCATTAATTCTTCTGCTTTCTCGGGCGGGCGATCCACGTAATATCTCGCTTGCTCGAAGAACAGATCTCCCACCCTTCACCGATGTCCTCAGCTCTCCGCGCGCTAGTTCGACGATGCCTGCCGTTATCGAATCCGCATTTCATCTCGATGCGGCGGCGTCTTCAAAATCTGCGATCGCTGCCCCTCCTCCTTAATCGCCGAGAGCGCGCCCGAATTCGAGCTGACTTCGAGAAATGTCGAACGTTCCAGGAATACTTCGATTTCGCGGGGCCCTGTTAGGCGGGGCGCTGCAAGACCCGGTCGAAATCTCAGCCGCCATCGATTACATCCGCGCGGAGAAGCCACGCTGCATTTGCGAGATCGGCACGGCTAATGGCGGGACAAATTTGCTGCTGACCCATCTGCTCGAGACGGTCGAGATCATTTTCGGCGTCGACCTCTACATCACGAACGGCACGCTCCTGCAATTGCTGCTCCGGCCAGGACAAACCCTTCATTTGGTCAATGGTTCCTCCTATTCCCCCGAAACCGTCGACCGCGTAGAAGCCTCGCTCGCGGGCCGCAAGATCGACATGTTATTCATCGATGGCGACCACCGCTACGACGGGGTGAAACAGGATTTTCTTTTCTACAGCCCGCTTGTCCGCGAGGACGGGTTAATCATGTTTCACGACATCGTGCCCGACCATTTCGCCCGTTACGGCCGACCCGGACCCCGGTCTGCTGGCGACGTGCCCCGTTTTTGGAGCGCTCTCAAACCGCATTACCGACACCAGGAATTTATCCATGATCCCGACCAGGATGGCCTCGGCTTGGGCATCCTTCATTGGTCCAGGGAAACACCTCTCCCTGTCCTTTAAGTAAGGGCGGAACGGCGGGTCAGCACGGGAATTGCTTTATGGTAATTATATGCAACTTACCGCCCGCTCCTCAAACTTCCTCTCCAGGAAACACCGCCAGTCCCTGGCCGGGCCGCGCGGACCTTCCCGCCACGCCGCCGAAGTAGTTAACGCCTACATCGCCATCCGCGATCGCCTGCTTGAAGAATCCAAAAAGATCGCCAGCGCCGAGATTCTCGATCGTCTTTCGATCGCCAACGACCTTGTCTTCACCTGCCTGAGACCCGCCCGGGCCCCGTACGACGCGCAATTTCTGCCCGAAGCAGATGCCGCGCGTGAACGCAACCGTTGCGAAAAAGTGCAGGGACACGTCGCCCGTCTCCGCGGCTTGGTCGCCGCCGCGGTGTGGCGCTAAAGTAGATGTCGATCTAACGACTCGTTAGCCACGTCCCCAGATCATGGCGACGGAAGTCGTTAGGCTTCCGCCCATGTTGAAGGTCAAGAATTTCTTCGCCCCTTTGATTTGCCGCGCGCCGGCTTGCTCGGTGAGTTGTTGATGCGCCTCCACCACCTGGCGCACGCCAGTTGCGCCGACCGGATGTCCGTCGCCAATCAGACCGCCCCCGGCATTAACCGGAATTTCCCAGCTGATCTTTCCGCCCATCTTTTCATTACGCACCTGCGGCAATGCGGTCGCACCGCTCATCGCTAACTCAGCCCCCTTCCCGCGTTCGGCCAAACCGAGGATTTCGTAGGCGCAAATCTCGGTGATCGAGAAACAATCGTGCACTTCCACGCCGTGCATGTCGCGCGGTGTCAGCCCGCTCGTCATCGCGAACGCTTTCGCCGCCGCCTTTGTCGCCGTGCTGAAAGTCGGCGCGTCCTTTTTCTCGAGCGCCAAATAATCGGTCGTGCTGCCGAAAC
>JBDUDM010000030.1:0-19538 GCA_040002925.1 Spartobacteria bacterium
ACGGATGGGAAAAATTATCCATGAAGACCTGAGTGGAAAGATAATAGGAGCAGCAATGAACGTTCTCAACGAATTGAAGCCGGGATTAGACGAAAAACTTTATGAACGCGCGCTAGTGATTGAGTTGCGCCGACGCGGTCACACGATTGAGGCACAGCGACAGTTCCCCGTTTTCTACCGCAGCGAACTCATCGGACATTTGGCTCCCGACTTAATAGTCGACGACAGAGTAGTGCTTGATCCGAAGGTTGTGTCGGCGTTCAATGACGCTCAAGTGGCCCAAATGGTGGGCTATCTTGCCATCAGCGGGTTGGAACTTGCGCTGTTGTTGAATTTCAAGTCCGCGCGACTCGATTGGAAACGAGTAGTGCGACAGAAGCAGCCAGACTCTGATATTCCCGACCTGCATGCTTAAAATCAATCCCATCCGCGACATCCGCGTAATCCGCGGTTCTTTATGGCTTCATTAGACCAACTTCTAAGCGTGATTGTCGATCAAGGCGGATCCGATCTGCACATCGGCGAAGGGCAACCGCCGAAGATGCGCAAACATGGCGATGTCGCGCCGATTCGTGACGGCGTGGTCACGCGGGAAGAAGCGTTGTCGATGTTGAGTGAAATTTCCGGGCCGCGTAACTGGGAGATTTTCGAGGAGCGCTGCGATTTCGACTTCGCCTACGAGATGGACGCGGCGTCGCGCTTTCGCTGCAATTATCTTAAGCAAGCGAACGGTTACGGCGCGGTCTTTCGCTTGATCCCCACGAAAATCGCAACACTCGAGCAACTCGGCATCCCGACGGTCGTAAAAGAATTCGGGCATTTGCGGGGCGGGCTCGTTCTCGTCACTGGTCCGACTGGATCAGGAAAATCGACGACGCTGGCCGCGTTGATCGATTACATCAACGAAAATTTCTCGCGCCACATCGTGACGATCGAAGAACCGATCGAGTTCGTGCACAGCAACAAGCGCAGCGTCATCACGCAGCGCGAAGTGCCGGGCGATTCGATTTCTTTCCCGGTTGCGCTGAAAGCGGCGCTGCGCGAAGACGCGGACATCGTGCTCGTCGGCGAAATGCGCGATCTCGAAACAATTTCACTCGCGCTGACCGCGGCCGAAACTGGACTGCTCGTGTTCGGAACGTTGCATACGAATAACGCGCGCAAAACGATCGACCGCATGGTCGACGTCTTTCCCGCATCGCGTCAGGCGCAAGCGCGCACGATGCTGTCGAATTCGCTTCGCGGCGTGCTCGCCCAGTTGCTTTTGAAAAAGAAGGACGGCTCCGGCCGCGTCGCGGTGAACGAGATTCTGATCGCGAACGCAGCGGTCTCCGCCATCATTCGCGAAGGCGCCACGCAGAAACTTCAGGACGTGATCGTTTCCGGTAAATGGCAGGGGATGCAGTTCATGGACGACGCGATCTGGGTGCTGTTGCAACATGGAGTCGTTAGGCCGCATGAAGCATTCATGAAGGCAATCGACAAGAATCGCTTCAAATCGTTCCTGCTGTCGGAAGAGGAACATCTAGGGGACTCGGCCGGCGCGGTTCCTGATGACGAGAAACGAGCGCCGGGGAATTTCGTTAAGCGGCCGGTGGCCAAGCCGCGGCGCTGAGCGGTAGTAGTACAGTTTCGCGGCTACTAGCGTTTACGGTTACGGGAGTAATCTCGTAACGATACAAAAACTGCGAGAAAAACAGCGCCCAACGTCACATAGAATATTGACGGAGAAATACCCGTCCAACCAAACGCACTGGCGAAGAACATGATTGAGAATAGATAGGCAACCAATGCAGTAGCAGCCGCGCCCAACGATGACATAGGGTGGCCCTTACTGCCTTCGCCCCAGTGAAACATTTCGCGGATTCTTTGATTACGCACTGCGATGGAGAACCACACTCCTGCTAGCGCGCAGATTGCACCAAGTATCATCTTGCCAGTAGTGCCGATTTCCTGTTCTTGAGCCAGAAACCACGGGAGACTCATAAATGGAGATACAAAATCAGCGACCGTTCTGTTCTAGCAACGCGATAATTTCGTCCAAGCTCCAAACGGGATCAGCTACGCCAAACTGTACCACTACCGCTGAGCCGCGTGCGTTGACATTAAAAATGGCGGGTGATAAGGTCGCGCGATTTTCCGGCAGTTTGGACGTTAGGCGTTTAAGGCCGTAAGATCGACATCGTGCACTCGCAGTTAGACACTCAGGTTTTGGTTTTGAACCGGTTGTGGCAGGCGGTCAATATCTGCACCGCCCGGCGCGCCTTTTCCCTCGTCTATGCCGGTCATGCGCACGTCGTTTCCGCCGATGAGGCGAGCAATTTCCTCACGCACGATTTTCAAAGCTGGCGTGATTTCTCGGTCAACGCGCCCGATCACGAATTGGTCACCACGATTTCGTGGAAGATCCGTGTGCCGCGCGTAATCGTCTTGCTCTTCTTCGATCGGCTGCCGAAGAAGGAAGTGAAATTTACCCGGCACAACGTGTTCGAGCGCGACAAAAATACCTGTCAGTATTGCGGGCACATGTTCGATCGCGTGGAATTGAATCTCGACCATGTCATTCCGCGCGATCGCGGCGGAACGACCACGTGGGAAAACGTGGTTTGCTCGTGCATCCCTTGTAACACGCGCAAAGGCAACCGGCTGCCGCGGCAGGCGCAGATGGCGCTCATCCGCAAACCGAAGCGGCCGAAGTGGCGGCCGTTCCTGCACGTCACGTTTTCGTCGCCGCAGCATGAGAGCTGGCGGCACTTTGTCGATCTTGCCTACTGGAACGTCGAGCTAAGCGACTGATGTTTAACCGCGGATTAGGCGGATTTTAGACGGATCAAAAAAACATTCCATTCTGATCCGCGCTATCCGCGTAATCCGCGGTTAACGAGCTAACGGCATCTGACACAGACGCCCTACAATTATCTTGTCGATCTTAGCGCGGTCTGCAGCGCTTTGGCGTCGAGCGCTTTCAAAATCGGCTGCGGATAAATTCCGAGCCCGATGATCGCGGCGATCAAGCCTGTCATCGACAGGCGAGACAACGCGCTGACTTGAATTGCGTCTGTATTGGCCGCGCTGTTCCAATACATCGCGCGGACAACTTTTAGATAATAATAAAACCCGCAGCCCACGGTGATGACACCGATCGCGGCCAGCGCGGTTTGATGGTGAGCGAGGGCCGTGACGAAGATGAGGAATTTTCCGAAGAAGCCCACGGTGAACGGGACGCCGGCGAGTGAGATCATGGCAATCAACATGGCGAAGGCGAGAAACGGGGAACGCGTGGCCAGGCCGTCGAAGTCGGAAATTTCCTCGCCAGTTCGTTGCGCGACAATGATGAGAACCGCGAAGCTGAGCAGCGTCATTAGCAGGTACGCGATTAGATAAAAGGTCACGGCGCGTCCATCGAGACAGACAACGCCGATGAGCAGGTAGCCCGCGTGCGCGATACTGGAGTAGCCTAACAACCGTTTGAGGTTGCCTTGCGGAAGGGCGGCGAGATTGCCGTAGATCAAAGTGAGGATCGCGATCAGCACTAGGAGATGTTCCATCTTCGGCAGCATTAGAAACGGGCGAAGGACGCGCAGTAAGATAACGAATCCAGCCGATTTCGATCCCACGGACAAAAACGCGGTGATCGGCGTGGGTGCGCCTTGGTAAACATCGGGCACCCACATTTGAAAAGGGACGGCGGCGATTTTGAATCCGAGTCCGACGAGCACCAGCACGGCGCCGAACGTGGCGGCGCCGCGTTCGATGTCGATCTTGCCAAAGGCGACCGTGATTTGGTCGAGATTCGTATGCCCGGTCACGCCGAAAATCCAAGTGATGCCGTAAACCAGAAAGCCGGTGGAGAGCGCGCTGAGCACAAGATATTTTACGCCTGCCTCGAGCGTTAACGGATTGCGACGGGTGAAACTAACGAGGACGTAGAAGGAGATCGTGACCAGCTCGAGCGAGACGAAGATCATGATGAAGTCGATGGCTGAGGCCATATACATGAGGCCAACGCAGGTGAAGACGGGCAGGGCGAAGAATTCGCCGAGCGGAAATGTGATTGTCGATCTTGGCGCGAAATCGAGCATCATGATCAACACCAGAATGGTGGTGAGAAGCGCGAATCGTTTGAAGAAGATCGACAACGGATCGTCCGTGTAAAAACTCCAGAAGCCGGCGGCGGGGTCGTGAACGGTTGCGGGCGCGAGGAACCAGGTCGCGATCAGAATTACGGTCAGTCCACCGATCGCGGCGAAACCGAAGGCGCGTTTGTTAGCTCGCGGCAGGAAGCATTCGAGCAGGAGAACGAGCGTGCCTAACAACAGCACGGCAACCTCAAGGCGCGGCGCGGTAATCATGGCGATGACTGCGTGACGTTGAAGTAGGTTCGGAACGCGGGCGTGACTACGCGCACGAATTTCTGCGGGAAGAATCCGAACCAGAGAAGGGTGGCGACGAGCAACGTCACCGGGATGCGTAAACTCGGGCGAAGATCGACAATCGCATTCCAGCGCTCGTCCATCGCGCCCATGAAAGTTTTGCGATAAGCGCGCAGCAGATAGACCGCAGAAATGACGACGCCCCACAACGCGAGCAGCGTGGCGACTTGAAAAGCGTTGAAGCGCGGCATCTCCCAGCCATTCCGGAACGCGCCGAAGAAGACCATGATTTCGGCAGCGAAATTGGCGAACCCGGGCAGGCCGATGGCAGCGAACGCACCGAAACCGAACGCGAGACCGGCGAATGGCATCACTTTGGCGAGGCCGCCGAGTTCATCGAGCACGAGCGTGCCGGTCCGTTTCCGCACTTCACCGGCGATGGCAAAGAGCAAGGCGATCGACATTCCATGCGCGAACATCAACGTCGCCGCGCCGGTCGTGCCGAGAAGATTTCCGCTGGCTAGCCCAAGAAAAATGTAACCCATGTGCATCACGCTGGAATAGCCGAGCATCCAATCGAGCCGCTTCTGCGCGATGGTGACGAGCCCGATGTAAATGATGTTGCCTAACAACAACATCAGGAGAAGTCCGTTCCAATATTGCGCCCCGGCTGGCAGCAACGGAATGGCCAGCCGTAGCAATCCGTAGAGACCGAATTTCTTCAGCACGCCGGCGTGCAGCATTGCCGCAGGCGCGGGCGCGGAGGCGTAGGCTTCCGCCGCCCAGCTGTGAAATGGAAAGAGCGAAATCAAAACGCCGAAGCCGATGAGCAGGAGAAGATAAATATTTCGCTGCGCGTCGGGTGGAATTTGTCCGGCCGCAGCTTTTATTGCGGCGATATCAAACGTGCGCGATGCGACCGGAAGACTTTGGTAAAGCAGAATCAAACCGAGCAGCAAAATAAAGCTGCCGACGGCGAGATAGATCGTGATCTTCCATGCTGCGGCGGTGCGATTGCCGCTGCCCCAAATTCCGATGAGCAAAAACGTCGGGATGAGTGCGAGCTCGTGGAAGGCGTAAAAGAAAAACAGGTCGAGCGAGGCAAAGGCGCCGATTGCTCCGCCGGAAATCAAAAGGAGGCATGCGTAGAACGCGTGTTCGTGCTTGTCGATCTTGCCGGTGAACCACACCGCGGCGACGGTCACGATCGTCGCGAGCAACACCATCATCAGGCTCAAGCCATCGAGTCCGAGCGCGAAGTTGAGATGCCACTCCGGAAAAACCGGTCTCGTAAAAACGTATTGGGAACCGCGACGCCAATCTTCGTATTGCGTGAGCGCGAGAAGCGACAGCAGCAGCGTAAACACCGAGGCGTAGAGCGCGGTCTTGCGCGCGGGTGTGCCGATGAGGATGAGAATCGCGGCAAGGATGGGCGTAAGAACGAGAAGCAGGATCATTAGCGTAGCACCGCGAAATAGAGAACGGCGATGATGCCGAGCCCGAAGAGAAACGAGTAAGCCTGCAGATTACCGACTTGAACGAGTCGCAAAAGTGCGCCGATTTCGAAAGTGCCGCTACTGACGCCGCGAACTGCACCAGCGTCGATGATCCATCGATCGACAAATGCCGAAACGCTCGCGAGTAATTCCTGCGTCGATCGGATGATCCATGCGTAAAGCTCGTCGAAATAAAATCGACGCCGGACAAGATCGACATCGAATGCTTCGGTAGTGCGGTTGCGATAAACAAAAATCGCCAACCCGGCGCCCGCGAGCATCGCGGCGATGGCGAGCACGGGCACAAGCGCGGCCACTTCTTTCTCATGCGGAACGACCAGGAAATGTTGCGCGAAGAATCCGAAGCCTCCGATTAACGATAGAAGCGCGAGCACAATTAGCGGCCCGGTCATGACGAACGGCGCCTCGTCGCTCTTCCGCGCGGCGTCGCTCCGCGGTTTGCCGAAGAAGACCACGACCACGAGCCGCACCACGTAAAATGCAGTCAACAACGCGGTGAAGAGTGCGATCACGAAGATCGACATGTTATGCGCGTAAGCGCGGGCGAGGATGGCGTCCTTGCTGAAGAATCCGCTGAACGGCGGACAACCGATGAGGGCGAGCGCACCGATCGCGAACGTCAAAAAGGTGATCGGGAGATTGCGCGCGAGCCCGCCCATCTTCCAAATGTTTTGCTCGTGCTGCAGCATAATGATGACGGAGCCGGCGCCGAGGAAGAGCAGCGCTTTGAAGAACGCATGCGTGAAAAGATGAAACATGGCGGCCTCGTTAGACGCGAGACCGATTGCCATGACCATGTAGCCAAGTTGCGAAAGGGTGGAGTAAGCGAGGATCCGCTTGATGTCCTTTTGCTGCGTCGCGATTAACGCTGCCATCACGGCGGTGATGGTTCCGATCCACGCGATGACGAGCAACGCGGTTTGCGATGCCTGAATGATGAAGGCGACCCGCGCCAGCATGTAAACGCCGGCTGCGACCATGGTGGCGGCGTGGATTAAGGCCGAGACCGGCGTTGGACCTTCCATCGCGTCCGGCAACCAAACATGCAGCGGAAATTGCGCGGACTTCCCGGCCGCTCCGCAGAAAATCAGGAGCGCGGCGATGGTGAGATAGCCAGGATTGATCGTGAGTTTGGAAAGCTGCGGGACGATGTCGTCGAAAACAATCGAGCCGGTCGCGCTCCAGACCATCAGGATTCCAAGCATGAAACCGAAGTCGCCGATGCGATTCGTTAGGAAAGCTTTCTTGGCGGCGTCGGCGGCGGTATCGCGCTCGAACCAGTGGCCGATCAACACGAACGAGGCGAAGCCGACCAGTTCCCAAAAGATGAACAACATGACGAAGTTGTTCGCGAGGACGATGCCGAACATGGCGAACATGAAGAACGAGAGGGCCGCGAAATAACGCGATTTGCCTTCGTCATCGCGCATGTATCCGAGCGAATAGATGTGAATGAGCGCGCCGACTCCGGACACGAGCAGCAGCATCGTCTTGCTCATTTTGTCGAGGGTCAGGCCGATTGAAACTTTGAAGCTGCCGATGTCGATCCAACCTAATTCCGGCGCGGAGATGTTCCCTTGTCGAAAGATGAGCCAGCTACAGACGAAACTGGCGAGCACAGCCGCGACCGAGATGACACTGCTGAGAGCTTTCGCGCGGCCAGTGAAAAGCGTGATTAACGCGGCCGATGCCAGCGGCAACAGCAGCACATACCAGGGCAGCGCAGAGTTAGTGGAAAAATTCAAAATTTCAGCGCGTTGATGTCTTCGACGTGCGTCGTTTGGCGGGAGCGATAAAGCGCGACGATGATGGCGAGACCGACGGCGACTTCGGCGGCGGCAACGGTTATAATAAAAAAGACAAAGACCTGCGCATTGTAGTTAGGCAATCCGGTCGTTAGATCGACATGGAAACGTGAAAAGGCGACGAGCGAGAGGTTGGCGGCGTTCAGCATCAACTCGAGCGACATCAGAATTGTCACAATGTTTCGCCGGAGCATGACCCCAGCGAAACCGATGGTGAAGAGCGTCCCGCTCACGAGAAGGTAATGGCCGAGCGTTACCATGTTATCGAACCTCGCGTTTGCTGAGCACCACCACGCCGACGGTGGCTACGAGAACGAGCACGCCGATGACTTGGAACGGCAGATTGAAATTAGTGAAGAGCAACGCGCCGACATTGTGGACGTCGTCAATTGTCGATCTTGTCAACGGCGGGAAAGGTCGTTGCGCCATCTTGAAATGGCCGACCACCGTAAAAATCTGAATCAACAGAATCAGCGCGACGATGATTCCGCCCGCCGTGGCGACCCAGTTGATCTTGCGCAGTTGCTCGGCGCGCAAATCGAGCAGCATGATGATGAAAAGAAAAAGCACCATGACTGCGCCGGCATAAACGAGGACCTGAATGATGCCGATAAAAAAGGCGTCGAGCATGACAAAGAGCGCGGCAAGACCGAGGAACGAAACGACCAGGCTGAGCGCGCTCGCGACGGGATTGCGGTTTAGCACCACGGCTGCGCCGAAAACCAGCATCAGCAGCGCGAAACACCAAAATAAAAATGCCTGCATATCAAGATGTCGATCTTGCGCGCGTCTATTTCTTCTCGTTCCACTTCAGTACCACGCCGTGCATGACGCCGCCGATCTCGAGTAGCTTATCTTTGTGATGCACCATGTCTTCGCGAGTGAATCCAGTGATTGCGTAATCTTTCCGCAAAAAAATCGCCTGTTCGGGACAGACTTCCTCGCACATGCCGCAGTAGATGCAGCGGATCATGTCGATATCGAATTCCTCCGGATATTTTTCCACTTTCACGAACCGATCCTGGGACGCGATTTCACCGGGAACAATTTTGATCGCGCGCGGTGGACAGATGAATTCGCAGAGCTGACACGCGACACAGCGGATGCGATCGTCGGTGTCGCGGACGAGCGCGGGCGCGCCGCGATAGTAATCGGGTAGCGCGGCGTCGCGCGTTTGCTCCGGATATTCCATCGTCACTTTGGTGCGCCCGAAAAGCATGTTGGTGAAATGCTTCAGCGTGATGAGCAGACCGCCAGCGATCGCGGGCAGGTACATTCGCTCGCGCCAATTCAAATTCGGACGGTTAACGGAGATGGCCATGATCAGAGAGGGAAGTAAGCAACAATGCCGGCCACGATGAAGATATTGACCAATGCGATCTCGAAAAAGAAGAGCCAACCGAGTCGCATCAATTGGTCGTAACGAAAGCGCGGGAGCGTCCAGCGCACCCAGATGAAGAACAGCAGCAACGCGCTAACCTTCGCGAAAAATACTGCGATGTTGATGAGCCCGAACATCCAGCCGTGCGAACCATCGGGGATGCCCGGGAAATGCCAGCCGCCGAGGAACAGAGTCGCGATGACAGCCGATCCCGTAATCATCGCGGCGTATTCGCCCAGGAAAAACAACGCGAACTTCATCGACGAATATTCGGTGTGATAACCGCCGGCCAGTTCCTGCTCGGCTTCCGGTAAATCGAACGGCAATCGATTGGTCTCGGCAAACATCGCGGTCACGAAGACAAAAAACGAAATGAGCATGGGAATGGCGAGCAGCCATTTGCCCGGGTTTTGCCAGTCGCCGATGAAGGGCGCGATCATCCAGCCGTGGTTGATTTGGTAGCGAACCACTTCCGTTAGGCGAAGTTGCCCGACGACGAGGAAGATCGGGATGACGGCGAGACCAAGCGAGAGTTCGTAAGAGATCATTTGCGAACTGGAACGGACCCCGCCGAGAAATGGATATTTCGAATTGGACGCCCAGCCGGCCAAAACGATTCCGTAAACGCCTAACGAAGCGATGGCGAAGACGTAAAGAATGCCGACGTTGATGTCGGCGATTACCATCGGAACGCCAAAGAGTGTGCTGCCGAATGGGACGACCGCGATGGTGATGATGGCCGGCATCATTGCGAGACATGGCGCGAGCCAGTAGTAAAACGTGTTCACACCGGCCGGTGTGAAATCTTCCTTCATTAACAACTTCACCACATCGGCGATCGGTTGCAGCAGTCCCGCCGGTCCGACGCGGTTCGGCCCCGGCCGATCCTGAATAAACGCGCTGACGCGGCGCTCTGCGTAAACGCTGTAGGTTACCATCGCCAGCACGACGATGAGAATGCCGACCATTTTCAGCAGCGACACAAAAACAAACGCGTAGTCCATGTCGATCTTGTTAGGACGTCACGGCGACCTCGTTAGGTTCCATGATCGGCAATCCGAGATCGCCAATCTTGCTCAAGCTCAATCCGGCAAACTGCGGCACGCCTTCGCTCATTTGGCGGAAGACATCTTCGATTGTGTAAATCCCGTTGCTCCCAGTCAGCGCTTGATGGAGATCACGCAAGATTTCCCAATCGTCGCGCGCCTGACCTGGCGGCCGTACCGCGCGGTTCAATCGCTGCAGCCGGCCTTTGCCATTGATCATCGAACCGCGTTTCTCGGCGAACGTCGCCGAAGGTAACAACGCGGTCGCGAGCTCCGTCGCCTCGTTCGCTAAGATCGACATCGTTATTAACGCCGGAAAATTTTCGAGCTGCTCGATGCTAAAGCCGCATTCGAGCGGATTTTCTCCGAGCACCAGCAACGCCTGCACCTGCCCGGACTTAAATGCTTCGGCCATGCCGGGCAACTTTGCGCCGGGCTCTTCCGTTAGGCCAAGCAACCGCGCGCCGTTCGTGTTCGGATTACGATCTTCGCTCAGCAGAATGTCATCGCCCGGGCCGCGTCGCGGCACGATCTCGATCCATTGCACGTCGAGCGATCGCGCGATTTGGGAAGTCAACCACATCTCCTCATTGGTCATGCGACCGGATGCGATGATGGCGATGTTCCATCCGGAAAAATGGCGCAGTTGCAAAACCGCGTGCGTGATGGCCGTCTTCCAATCCGTCGCGACAAGCGCGTTGTTCTGGAAAATGCGCGGGGTCAGCAGCCGCTTCTCCGATTGCACATAATCGATGTTGAGCCGGCCGTAATCGCACATCCAACATTCGTTGACCGCTTCATTTTCGCGGGGCGTTTGCCGATAGATCACATCCTCGCGTGTGCCGATCAGCGTATTGCAACCAGTGGCGCAGCTCGTACAAAAACTTTTCGTCTCTTTCAAAAACCAAACGCGCATCTTGAATCGAAAATCGGTCGAAGTCAGCGCGCCAACCGGGCAGATGTCGACCGTGTTGAGCGAGTAATTATTTTCGAGACGTTTGCCCGGATGTGCGGTCAGGACGGTGTGACTGCCGCGATCGATAAAGCCGAGCACGTCGTCGTGCGCGACTTCCTGGCAGAACCGAACGCAACGCGAGCAAAGAATGCAGCGCTCATCATCGAGCGTGACGCGCGGCCCGAGCTCGACGTTCTTCGGCTTCTTCACTTTGTTTTCCAGAAATCGCGACGCTTGATTTCCGTACTCGACGCTAAATTCCTGCAACCGGCATTCGCCCGCCTGATCGCAGATCGGGCAATCGAGCGGATGATTGATCAGCAAAAATTCCATCACGCCTTTGCGACACTCTTCCGCCAGCGGCGAATTCGTGCGCACGCCCATACCTTCCGACACATCCTGTGCGCAGGAAATTTGCGGACGCGGCATCCAGTTGATCACCGGTTTACCATCGGGGCCGAGCTCCGGTTTGCGATCGGGCCCGAGTCTCGGCATGCCCATCTCGATCAAACACATCCGGCAGTTGCCCGGCGAGCTGAGCTTTTTGTGATAACAATAGCGCGGCACATAACTGCCGGCGCGCTGGCACGCTTCGATCACGCGCGTGCCTTTCGGAAACTCGTGCCACACGCCGTCGATCTGGACGTTGACTAACTGCGGAGCGCTGGATGCCGGGTCAGCCATCTATTTGAATCAGGAAAGCAGGAAAGCAGGAAAAGCCGAAATCACGGGACAAGATCGACATCATCGTTGTCGCCGCGCACTTCGCGACAAAAGCGTTTAATTGTCAGGGGCGAGGTTGCGAAATTTAGAAGCAGCCCGTCGGCAAGATTTGTAGCCTTCAAATAGCTGCGACCGATCGCGACGTGAATGTCGTCGAGCGCGCTGATGGCCTTCAGTTCGACGACGATGATCCCTTCAACAAGGAAATCGAGCCTGTGTTCGCCAATCTGATGATCCTTGTAAAAGAGCGGGATTGGCTTTTGTCGAATAAACTGAATACCGCTCAGCGCGAATTCCACCGCGAGAGCTTCTTCGTAAATCGTTTCAAGGAAACCCGGACCTAACTCGCGATGGACTCGAATCGCCGCCGCGATAATCCGGCTGGTGATATCTGCATCCCTTAGCTTTCCTGCTTTCCTGCTTTCCTGATTCATACTTCAGATCGTTCCAGCGGTGCCCGCTTTTTCCCAACCGGGATCGCGCGCGAGTGGCGACACTGGGATTTCCTTTTCGGCGATCAACTCGCCCGGCGTGAATTCCGGCGGCAACGGCGGTGGCGTTGCCTTCGCGCTGCGCTGTGTGAATTCGTCCCGGAACTTTTCCACAAAACTTTGCGTCGGCCACGCGCACGCTTCGCCGAATGCGCAGATGGTTCGCCCCGCGATATTATCCGCGACCGTCTTCAGCGTGTTCGGATCTTCCGTGACCCCGCCGCCGAGCAACATGCGATCGGTGATTTTCTTCATCCAAAGCGAACCTTCGCGACAGGGCGTGCATTGGCCGCAGGACTCATGTGCATAAAACTCGTTGATGTTGTTCAGCGTCCAGACCATGTCGCGCGAATCGTCCAGCACGATGACGCCGCCGGATCCCGCCATCGAGCCGGCCGCGGCTAACGAATCGAAATCCATCGGGATTTCTTCGATCGACATCTCGCGTTCGATTGCCGATCCATCTGATTGTCGATCTTTCATTTTGAAACGCTCATCCGCGCGCAGAACTTTCGCTGAACTCCCACCTGGGATGACCGCTTTCAAATAGCGGCCCGGTTTCATGCCGCCGGCCATATCGTAAATGAGCTGACCCATTGTCACCGCGCCGACATCGATTTCGAAATACCCCGGCCGCTGCACATCGCCGCTCACGCAAACAATCCTGGTTCCGGTATTGTTAGGCCGACCGAGTCGCGAATATTCCGCGCCGCCCATCGCGATGATGTGCTTCACGTGGCAAAGCGTTTCGACGTTATTCACGATAGTCGGACACAGGTAGAGCCCGAGCACGGCGGGGAAGTAGGGCGGTTTGATTCGCGGATACGCGCGCTTGCCTTCAAGCGACTCGATTAATCCCGTTTCTTCGCCGCAAATGTATGCGCCCGCGCCGCGATGGACGTAGACCTCGACATCGAAGCCGGTGCCGAGAATGTCGCGGCCGAGAAACTTTTGTGCGCGCGCTTCTTCGATCGCGGCTTCGAGAATGCGCGCGCCCTCGGGGAACTCGCCTCTTATATAGATGTAGGCGATTTTCGCGTTCAGGGCGAAGCACGAGATCAGAATGCCTTCGAGCAACTGATGCGGATCTTCGTGAATGATGTAGCGGTCCTTGAACGTCCCCGGCTCCGACTCGTCCGCGTTGCAAATCAAATACACCGGCTTCTTTTCGTCCGGCTTGATGAAGCTCCACTTCACCCCGCAGGGGAATCCCGCGCCGCCGCGTCCACGCAGCGCCGCCGTCTTCACTTCGTTCACAATCTCGGTGCGCGACATCGTGACCGCTTTCTTGAGCTGCTCGTATCCGCCGTCGGCGATGTAAGTGTCGATGTCGATCTTCCAATCGGGCCGCCCGATGTTTTTAAAAATCAATCGATGCTCGAGAGGATGCGGAGATGTTTGATGTTTGAGGTTTGAAGTTTGATTTGAGAGAAGATCGACAATCGAATTTGCATCGACGTTCTCATGCAGTTCGTCGTTCACCATGCAAACCGGCGCGGTCCCGCAGCTCGCGAGACACTCCACGAACTCGATGCTGTATTTTCCGTCAGCGCTCACCCGAATCGGGTTATGCATTCCGGTGTCGTGATGATTTAGATCGATGCTGCACGCGCTTGCGAGCGCATCGCGCACTTGATAGCTGCCGTTCATCGCGCAGCTCAACGTTCGACAAACACGCACGTGCGTTTGACCTGCGTTTTGTTGCCGGTACATCGGATAAAACGTGACCAGTTCGAGAATGTTAATCGGTTCCAGCCCGAGCCTGGCTGCGATCCAATTCGCTCCTTCGTCGCTGATGAATCCGAAATGTTCCTGCCATAAATGCAGCAACGGCATGGCCGCACTCCGTTGTCGATCTTGCGGATAATGCGTGATCGCTTCCTGCATCTTCCGCTCTAACTCGGCGGGAACGCGTGTGCTCGTCGAGTCCACCGGCGAAAGAAATTATTCGGACAAGCTGCTCTGTTTTTCCTGCACCTTGTCGTCTTTGAAAACGATCGTCACCCGTTCCTTGCCCTGCTCGTAGATGTAGGTCGTCTTCTTCATGGGGATAAAATCCTTGTTATCGACCGACGTTGGCGCGCCCAGGATCGATTCGACCTGTTTACGCGACATGTTTTCGGTGACCTCCGCGACGTTCGCTTTCGCGATGCGACGATCGCTGCAGGAGACTCCGAGCACGACCACGAGCACGAGAAACAACTGCGAGGTTCGTTGTAAGATCGACATGTTCATCTGTCGCATTCGCCCATGACAAAGTCCAGACTCCCGAGCACCGCCGGAACGTCGCTGAGCATGCATCCGGGCAACAGTTCCGGTAAAATGCTCAGGTTCACGAACGACGGTGCGCGAATCTTCAAACGATGCGGCACACCGCCGCCTTTGCTATTGATGTAAAAGCCAAGCTCGCCCTTCGGATTTTCCGCCGCGAAATAAACTTCGCCCGGCGGCGCCTTCAATCCTTCCGTGACCACGATGAAGTGATGGATGAGTTCTTCCATCTTCGTCATCACGTTCGCTTTCGGCGGCGTCATGTTTTTCCAATCGACCACGTTGATCGGGCCGCTCGGCATTTTGTCCATCACCTGCCGCAAAATCTCCGCGCTCTCCCTCATTTCCTGCACGCGCACGAGATAACGATCGTAGCAATCGCCGGCCGAGCCGATGACGACATCGAAGTCGTATTGCTCGTAATCGAGATACGGATGTTTGCGCCGCAAATCATGGTCGACGCCGCTGCCGCGCAAGTTCGGCCCCGACAACGCGTAGGCGATGGCGCGGTCTTTCGTGATCACGCCGATGTCTTTGGTGCGATCGACAAAGATACGATTGCGCGTGAGCAGCTTGTCGCACTCATCCAGCGCCGGTCCGAATTGATCGAGAAACTCGCGCAAGATCGACATGAAGTTTTCCGGCAGATCGCGAATCTGTCCGCCGACACGGGTGTAGGAAGTGGTGAACCGCGCTCCGGTGATCAATTCCGACATGTCGTAAATCTTTTCGCGTTGGGTAAAGCTGTAGAGAAACACCGTCATCGCGCCGAGATCGAGCGCCATCGCGCCGAGTCCCATCAAATGCGAGGAGATGCGCGAGAGTTCGCAGCAGAGCACGCGGATGGCCTTTCCGCGCGGCGGAATTTCCCAGCCCATTAATTTTTCGACGGCGAGCGCGTAAGCGACGTTGTTCGCCAGCGGCGCCAGATAATCGAGCCGGTCCGTGTAAGGAACGAACTGATTGTATTGCATGTTCTCGGCAATCTTTTCGTCGCCGCGATGCAAAAATCCGATGTCCGGCGTTGCTTTGGTAATGATCTCGCCATCGAGTTCTAGCACGAGGCGCAACACGCCGTGAGTGGCGGGATGGGACGGTCCCATATTGAGCACCATCTTTTCGCCGATGTCCTCGCTGTGTGAATCCAACGCCGCCTCCGCCGCGGCCACGCGCGTTACCGGATCGGGCGATTCAATTTCGCGGACAGTGAAGGCCATAAGATCGACAATCGCTATGCTCGCGCGCACGCATTTGCGCGCAAGATTAAACTGGACGTGGTTTTTCTACCGCGCCGACGTTCCGACCGGTTGGGGCGCGCCGATCAGCCACCGGTTTTCCGCCCTCGCTCCCGTCATCGTATATGTAACGGGCAGTCGAGCGTGACTTCCGGCGTATTTCTCGTTAGCGCGCCATCGACGCAAAGCTTTGATGGCCGCTTGGTCGAGCAGGTCGTGCCCGGTACTTCGTTCGATCGACACTGCGGTTACTCGGCCGTCACTGCCGAAGGTGAGATCGAAAATTCCCGAACCCGTCCAGCCCTTGCTTCACGCTTCATAGGGGTAATCGGGCGTCGGTGTGTGGATCATGGCGGTCATGTCGACGGTTGGCCCTGTTCCAGGTTTCGCGGGAGCAGGCTTTGGCGAGCGTATCCCTTTAAAAAACATAATCGGAGCTTCGGCTGTTTCACCGATCCATCCCCGATGTGCTACCCATGTTTGAATGTCGTTCACGGCCGCGCGATCGAGTTCCGCCACGCCGGAACTTTGGAGAACCTCGACTGCGCGCGGATGCGCGTCGGCTCCAATGGTGAACCGCATCCGAACCGTTTTCTCCAAATTGTTACCCAGCGCTTGCGCTGGAAAAGGGACCGATCCGCCGTGCTTCCAGGCCGTGCCTTTTTCAAACGCCTTCCGCATCACCGCCGCCGCGATCGCTTTGTCTTTCTCGTTCCTCTGAAAGCTCACCGCCACTATCCGTCCACCGCTAAGGTCCTGCTGCTGGACTTTGCCTAGCTTCATTCGCCACTGCAGCACCGCCGCGCGCGCCGCGTAATCGAGCACGGGTTTCCCCGTGCTCCTGACGATTTTTGCATCACGCACACCGCCATCGCGGTTTAGAAACAGGCGCAGTTTCACTTCTCCGGCATCACCTTCGAGCGCGGCGCGAAGCGGATAAACCGGCTGGGGCGCTTCTGCCCAATCCGAGTTCGCGCCGTTCGCAAACGTGCCGAACAAAAACGCAGCCGCCAGAGTGGTCCGAATTGTCTGCTTCACTCTTCGATTCTTATTCGCGCGCGCGCAATTGTCGATCTTACAGGAGTTTTTTGCGTTTGATTTGACTTCGGGCCAACGCATCATGAATCACCAATGAAAATCGCGCTTCTATTTGCCGGACAAGGTGCGCAGAGCGTGGGAATGGGATGCGAATTGGGCGAACAGTTTCCGGTCGCCGCAAATTTGTTTCGCGAAGCGGATCAGATTCTGGGCCCGAAACTGACCGAGGTGATGTGGAATGGCCCGATCGAGGAACTGACGAAGACTTCGAATTGTCAGCCGGCGCTTTTTGTTCATGGGCTGGTGTGCTTGTCGATCTTGCGCGAGCTCGCGGGGGATTTTGTGATTGGCGGCGCGGCCGGACTTTCGTTAGGCGAATTGACCGCGCATGCGGCCGCTGGAACTTTCGATTTCGCGAGTGGATTAAAATTGGTGCAGCGGCGCGGCGAGTTGATGGACGAAGCGTGCATGGCGACTTCCGGTGGCATGGCGGCGCTGATTGGCGGCGCCGAGGACGATGTGCGCCGATTGGCTGCAGATAAAGATGTCGATGTTGCGAATATCAATGCGCCGGGACAAATCGTGATTTCAGGCGAGCTCGCGAAAGTGGAAGCTGCCGCTGGCGCGGCCAAAGAATTTGGGATCCGTCGCGCAACCTTGCTGAACGTCGCGGGCGCGTATCATTCGCGTCTCATGCAAACCGCGCGCGAAAAATTGGGTGATGCTCTTGTCGATGTGCAAATGCAACCGCCGCAATTTCCGGTCGTCAGCAATGTGACCGGCGACGCAGTGAAAACGCCTCCCGATATTCGCCGCACCTTGCAAGAGCAAGTGACGAGCACGGTGCGCTGGGTCGATTGCATGGAGCGCCTTGTCGATCTTGGCTGCGATTTGTTCATCGAGCTCGGGCCGGGCGGAGTGCTGGCGGGATTACTGAAACGCGCGCGCAAAGATGCCGAGGTGATTTCGGCGAGCGACGCGCAATCGCTGCGGGATTGCGCCGAGCGTATTCGCGCTTCTACTTAGCTTCGCGTTACCGTAGCTTTTCGTCATGACGTTGCAGGAACGAATCGATTCGGAATTAATGGACGCCATGCGCGCGAAGGCGGCGCTGAAGCTGGGCGTCTTGCGCATGCTGAAAGCGGCGTTGAAAAACGCGGCGATCGAAAAATCGGGGCCGAATGCGGAGATGAACGACGCGGAGGTCGCGCAAATTATTCGCAAGCAGGTGAAGCAACGGCAGGATTCGATCGAGAGCTTCGAAAAAGGCGGACGCCCCGAATTGGCCGCGAAAGAGAATGAGGAATTGTCGATCTTGCAATCCTATCTGCCGCAGCAAATGAGCGCGGATGAACTCAAGCAGGTCGTGCAGGAAACCATTTCGCTGACGAACGCTTCGTCGAAAGCGCAGATGGGCATCGTAATGAAAGCGGTGCAGGAAAAGGTGGCTGGCCGGGTGGATGGAAAAACGTTGAGCCAGGAAGTGCAAAAACAGTTGAGTGGGTTGAGCGGTTGAGAGGTTGAGGTCATGCCGGCGCTAACCTTCTCAACGTCTCAACTTTTCAACCTCTCAACCTTCGCATGCTGACCGCAATCATCGTGGCGGCGGGAAGTAGTCGTCGCGTCGGCTTCGATAAACTCTTAGCGCCGCTGCTCGGCAAGCCCGTGATCGCGCATACGATCGATGCGTTCGAGAGAGCGAACTGCGTGACCAACATCATTATTGTCGCGCGGCAAGATCGACATGCAGAAATCGCGCAGATCACATCCGCGAAAATTAGCGCAGTGATCGCGGGCGGCGAACATCGGCAGGATTCCGTCGCGGCTGGCTTGCTGCGTCTGGGACATGATCCGCGATTTGTGGCGGTGCACGACGCCGCACGTCCGTTGGTCACGCCCGAGGTGATCGAGCGCGTCTTCGCGAAGGCCCAGGAAACCGGCGCGGCTTCCGCCGCCGAAGCGGTCAGCGACACGCTCAAGCGTGCCGATGTCGATCTTGTCGTGCAAGAATCGGTAGATCGACATCACCTTTTCGCCATGGAAACGCCGCAAATCTTTGAGCGCTCGTTAATCGAGGATGCGTATCGGGCGGTCTTCGCCAAAAACCTCCGGATCACCGACGAAGTTTCGGCGGTCGAACATCTCGGCCGCAAAGTCGCGCTGGTTCCGAGCGAGGATTTCAATTTCAAGATTACGTACGAGCGCGATTTAAAATTAGCGGAACTGGTCCTGCGCGGTCGAACGGAGCGTGGATAACATCGACAACTTACTTGCGTCGATCAACGCCGGCTCGATCACCCAGTTGATGGCGATCTGGCGTGCGCGCGATGCGACGTAATGGTCGCGATCTCCGGAATGCTACCGCGCGATCGGCGATCGCATTCTCGCGCAAGGCGAACCCTTGTTGGCCTACGATGCGATTCGCGAAGGGCTGAACGTTTTCCCCGCGGATGTGCGGTTGCGCCAGTTGCAAGGGCTGGCCCTGGCGCGAAGCGGCGCGGTCGAACGCGCGAGTGCGGTCCAATCTCCCCGCGATGTCGGCCGCGCGCGCGAACTCCGCGGTTATTGTCCGCGAGAAAAACTGACCCGGCGTGAGAAACGCGGTGTCCGAACTCGTGATAACGGGAACGGTCAAGCACAGTGGCGCGTCCTCGTCTTGCCGGCGCACAGATCTTGGGGGGTAATCCCGACAACCTCGCGCTC
>JBDUDM010000031.1:0-19255 GCA_040002925.1 Spartobacteria bacterium
GAATGTTTTTGCCGTCCAGTTTGCCCATATGTGAAATCTAGCGCCAAAGCGCGAATCGCCTAACGACATTTGGAATATCTGGATGCCTGATGCGCTGAAAGCGGAAGGAGCTTACAAACCGTCGGCAGTCACCCACATGAACGACGCGCCGTTGTCGAAGATCGACATGCAGCCGTTGGAATCGTTCACGTTCAAGGGCGCGAATGAAGAGGACGTGCAGGGATTCATGGTTAAGCCGCCGGGATTCGATAAGGCGAAGAAGTATCCGCTGAAGTTTTTGATCCACGGCGGACCGCAGGGGGCTTGGGGGAACTCGTGGTCGTTCCGGTGGAATCCGGAGTTGCTCGCGGCCAATGGCCACGTGGTGGTGATGATCAACTCCCACGGCTCGACCGGCTACGGGCAGAAATTTACCGATTCGATCAGCGGCGATTGGGGCGGCAAACCGTATGTCGATCTTATGAAGGGGCTCGATTACGTGGAGAAGACGTATTCGTTCATCGACAAGAAGCGGGAGGCGGCACTGGGCGCGAGCTACGGCGGTTACATGGCGAACTGGTTGTTAGGCCATACCGATCGTTTCAAATGCATCGTGTCGCACGACGGCATGTTCAACACCGACTCAGCTTACGGCACGACGGAGGAGCTTTGGTTTAACGAGTGGGAATTCAAAGGGCCGCCGTGGAAACAGCGCGAGCTCTACTGGAAATGGTCGCCACACACTTACGCCAAGAATTTTAAAACACCGACGCTGGTGGTGCACGGCCAGCTCGATTATCGGCTCGATGTCAGCGAAGGTTTTCAACTTTCACGACGCTGCAACGAATGAAGGTGCCGTCGAAATTTTTATACTTTCCGGACGAAGGTCACTGGGTGCTCAAGCCTCAGAACTCGCAGTTTTGGTACAAGACGGTGAACGACTGGGTGGACCAGTGGTGCAAGAAATAGAGTTCTTCTGTAGAGGCAGGCGTGTCGCCTGCGGGATGGGGAATGTCGCAGCCGACACGGCTGCCACTATAGTTTGATCGCTGGGATTACGCCGGCGGCGCGCCGCGGAACGCATCCACCTTGTCGATCTTCGGCAAAGTCACCGGCTTGCCGCGTTTCGCGCTGTCGAAGATGGCTTCGATGATGCGCTGGTCCTGCAAACCTTCTTCGCCAGGCGTGTAGGGCTCGCGATCGTTCAACACGCAATCGGCCATGTGATCGAGCTCGCTCGCGAATTGGTCGGTCGTGCCGATTTGCGGCAGCGGCGGATCGTTAGGCTGGGCGAACATCTTGAGTCCGCGATACGAAAAGGCCGGATCCATCCCGAAGGTGCCGCGTTCCGCCACCACGCGATAGGATTTCGTATCGTGCGCGTCGAAGCTGCACATGCAATTCGCGAGCACGCCGCTCGGGAAACGCATCTGCCAGGTGGTGGTGGCGTCGACTTCTTTGAATCGAGAATCGCCGGCCGGGCGAAATGTTTGCGCGAAAATTTCGATCGGCTCTTCGCCGAGCAGAAAACGAATGGTGTTGATGCAATAAACGCCAACGTCGCCGACCGCACCGCTGCCGGATAGCTTCTCGCTCAATCGCCATTCCATCTCGCGCACCATCTGGCAGTTGGCCGACTCGATCGTCTTCATCGGACCGAAAGTCTTTTCGCGCACGAGCTGCTGCATGGCGCGGTTCATCGGTTCGTATTGGATGCGATACGCGACCATCAATTTCACTTTGGCGTGTCGGCATTCCGAGATCATCTGCTGACATTTGGTCACGCTCACTTCCATCGGCTGTTCGCAAAGGACATGCTTGCCCGCGCGCGCGGCGCGCACGGTGTATTCGGCATGCATCGAGTTCGGCAGGACGATGTAAACGACCTGCACGTTTTTGTTGTCCTTAATCCGGCCGAAGTTTTTGTAATCGTAAACCGATTTGGGATCGACGCCGTTTTCCTGCGCGATCTTTTGCGCTTTCGCCGGATCGCCGCTGACCAGCGCGGTTAATTTCGCTTTCTTGCTCGCGCGAAATGCGGGGATCAATTGTTGGATCGACAATCGCCCCAGGCCAACCAGCGCGAAACCGACGCGATCTCCGGTCGGTGAAGATTCCGTTTCGGCGACAGCGTCCGCAGCTGGTGACTCGCCAGCAATTTCTTCCTGAGCGGACGCAATTCTGACGAGCGATGGTCCGAGCGTTAGCGCTACTGCGCCGCGCGCCGCGCGGGCAAGAAACTTTCGGCGGTCGAAAGAGTCGTCGTTCGCGTTCACAGATTCACTTCGCATCAGCGCGAAAAGAAGATGTCGATCTTAGCGTACGCATTCTTACTTATCGGGATGAAATCCGATTCGTCGAGGCGCAGGCTCGGGCGGAATCATTAGTTCACGAATAGCATCGAAGACTATCTTGAACTGCGCGTCGTATTTTTTCTCCAAGGAATTGAGTTTACGCGCAAGATCCGCATTCGAGAGAAGCATCTCGCGTAAGCGAACGAAGGCGCGCATGATGGCGATGTTCACTTGTACTGCCCTCGCGCTTTGCAAAACGCTCGAAAGCATCGCAACTCCTTGTTCCGTGAAAGCGTAAGGTAGCGCGCGACGAATTCCTCCGCGATTTGAAGTGCCAACTTGGTACTTCAAACTTTTCCATTCGTCTGGCGTCAGTTGGAACATAAAGTCCCTCGGAAATCGACTGATGTTCCGCTTCACAGCGCGGTTAAGCATTTTCGTCTCCACTCCGTAAAGCTCGGCCAAGTGCGGCGCTAGCATCACCTTTTCGCCGCGAACGAAATAAATTCGGTGCTCGATCGTAACCGCAATCGCACTTTTTCTCATCGCCGCCGCCGGCCGAACGAATAACCACGGTGCGTGCGTCCCCCGCCAATCGCGCGCTTGCCTCCGGATGCGGCCTCAGGTTCGAAGAGCGCCGTGTAAAGATACGGGAAGTTCTCCAGCTTTAGCCGCGGAATTTTGCGGCCAATGAAATGCTCGATTGCCTGCAGCGCCGCCGCTTCTTCGCCGTTCATCAAAGTAAATGCGTCGCCGACGTTTTGCGCACGACCGGTGCGGCCGATGCGATGGACGTAATCTTCCGGATGCTCCGGCACATCGTAATTGATCACGTGACTCACGCCCGCGATGTCGAGCCCGCGCGCGGCGATGTCGGTCGCGACCATCACTTCGTATTTGCCCGACTTGAATCCTTCCAGCGCTTCGATGCGTTCACGTTGCGTCCGGTTCGAATGCAAAACCGCGACGGAGTGATTGCCCTGTTTTAATTTGCTGGCGATACGATCGGCGCCGTGTTTCGTGCGCGAAAAAATCAGCGCACTATCGAAATTCGTGCGCTCGAGCAAGGCCATGAGCAGATCGAATTTTTGTTCAGCCGCGACCGGGTAAACCGCGTGCGTCACCGTTTCGGCGGGCGATCGCTGTGCGCCGATCTCAACCGTCTCCGGCTCGTGCAAAACCCACGCGGCCAGTCTTTCGATTTCCGGCGGGAGCGTGGCGGAAAACAAAAGTGTTTGTCGATCTTTCGAGATGGTTTCGACAATGCGCCGAACGTCGGGAAGAAAACCCATGTCGAGCATGCGATCGACTTCATCGAGCACGAGAACGTGAACATCGCGAAAATTCAGCGTGCCTTGCTCGAGATGATCGAGCAGGCGTCCGGGTGTGGCGATCACGACATCCATTCCGTGTTTCAGATCGTCGCGCTGCTTGCCGTAGCCAACGCCGCCGTGAATGACGGTCGCGCGGATATCGGTGAAGCGGCCGTAATCACGGAAGGCCGTTTCGACCTGCGCGGCAAGTTCGCGCGTCGGCTCGAGCACCAGACAGCGAAACTTTCCGTGTTGCGCGAGCAAAGTCAGGATGGGCAAGGCAAAGGCGGCAGTCTTGCCCGTGCCGGTTTGGGCGGTGCCGATCAGATCTTTGCCCGCGAGAATAATCGGGAAGGCGCGCAGTTGGATCGGAGTCGGTTCGGCAAATCCCATCGCCTGCGTCCCGCGCACGACTTCCGGCGAGAGGCCAAAGCTGTTAAATGACACGATTGAAGGTTAATGCCTCACACAAAGGACGCAAAGGATCACAACGGGATTTCTAAAGACCCCTTTGTGTTCTTTGTGTGGGATTCTTTGAATGAAAAAATCGCTGCGCATTTTCGTGATCGCCGACACGCACGATAAATTTCCGAGGAAGATGTCGATCGACGAAACTTTCGACCAGAAGCTGGCGGATGATGTGACCGCGATTCGCACCGACCGCCGCGCGAATGGCAAACTCCCGCGCTCGCGCAGCGCCGCGCGCGGCGAAAAGATTGGCCAGATTTGCGCAGGCGATAAGCAAAACCAAACCGACCGCGCCGAGAAGAATTGTGAGATTCGTTCGGTATTTGCCGACCAGATTTTCGAGGAGCGGAGTTACCACCACGCCGACTTGCGCGTTCGTGGCTGGATAAGCTTTTTCCAATCGCGCCGCGATGCCTTTCATTTCGGCGCGCGCAAGATCGACATCTACATCTGGCTTGAGCCGGCCCTAGACGAACATCATCGGATGATGCGAGCGATCCAGCCACGCCGGATTGTTACTGCGACGCATCAACGAAAACCACGCATCGGTATCCTGCGGCGAAGTCATTTGCGCCGGCATCACCCCGACGATGGTGAAACTTTGATCGTGCAGATTGATCGACTGGCCGATCGCGCTGGGCGAGCGATTGAATGCGCGCTGCCACAGCCGGTCGCTAATCACGACCATCGGCGGACCGCCGACCTTGTCTTCCTCTTCGCTGAAGGTGCGGCCGATTTGCGGCGCCAGGCCGATGACTTGGAAGAAATTTTTCGTGACCGAAGCGCATGAGACCCGCTCGGCTTCGCGTCCGGGAATGCCGCTGAGGTTCCGCGATTCCTTATGGGTGCAGGCAAGATGTTCGAAAACTTTGCTGTCGTTTCGCCAATCGAAATAATCGGACAGCGCGACGGAGAAATCCTGGCCCGGTCCGGACGATTCGGCCAAGACCATAATGCGATCCGCCTGCGGTTAGGGCAGCGGCCGGAGCAGAACCGCGTTGATCACGCTGAAGATGGCTGTGTTCGCGCCGATCCCGAGCGCGAGCGTTAAAACGGCGACGCAAGTAAATCCCGGCTGCTTCGCCAGCGTGCGGATCGCATAACGAAAGTCTGACCAGAATGTGTGCATGTCGATCTTCGCCGCCGTTCTTCCGCGGTTAGCTGCGAACGACTTTGACGAAAGTGTTGTCGGCGAGACCGGCGGCCGGAACTCGAATCGGTTGCAGCGCGAACTGCCAGATCGATGCGACCGCGCTCAAGATGCAGAGCAAGTAAATACGGTTTCGAGGAGATTGAGGTTCGTTTCTTCCGAACGAATCAGAAGAGTGTAGGTGGATTCTTCGTGTGAGGTATTCATAGTTTTTGTTGGTTGACGCCAACACCTATTGCAATGCCCGTGCCACGAGATTTGTTCGCGGAGTAAGCGCTTCAACGCCTGCGCAATGAAGTACGGCGCGTTCCTAACGAGACGCGCGCGACGTTCCGCGATTGGGAGCAGACCGTTCCGTTTGTGGGACGGCGGCAACCGCGAAAACTACTTGTCGATCTTGCGCGAAACGTCGCGGAAATTATTTCTCTCCGCCGGATTTTTTGCCGAACCATTTTCGTTTTGGTTTGGACTTGTCCGGTTTCTCGTCGGTGGCCGCGGCCTTTTCTTCCGGCTCAGCTGAAGCAGGAACTTTTTCTGTTTTCGTTTCTGTTTCAACAGTCGCCGTTGCCGGCGCCGTTTCTTTTTTCGCTTTCGTCGGCTTCTCGTCAGTCGGTTTTTCTTCCGTCACCGGAGCTGCATCCACCCATTCCAGAAATGCGACGTGCGCGGAATCGCTCTTACGCTGTCCGAGTTTCACGATGCGGGTATAGCCGCCGTTTCGATCGGTTGAACGTGGCGCGATGCTATCGAATAATTTTTTGACCGCTTTCTTTTGCCGCAACACCGCCATGGCGGTGCGCCGCGCGTGCAACGATCCATTTTTCCCGAGCGTTACCATTCGTTCGGCGAGCGGACGGACTGCTTTCGCTTTCGCGAGCGTAGTCTTAATGCGCTCATGCTCGATCAAACTGCAGACCTGATTCGCGAGCAGCGCGTTGCGATGCTCGGACTTGCGCCCGAGCTTAACCGTTTTTTTCTGGTGCCTCATGACGAGTGATTGTCGATCTTAGCGGCTTACTCTTCGTTGGCCGAGGCTGCTCCGTTCACGCCGGCGCCTTCGACATTCACCGGCATATCCACCATGCCGGAATCGAATTTCATCCCGAGGCCGAGCCCGAGTTGTAGCAGCTTGTCCTTGATTTCGTTCAACGATTTCTTGCCGAAGTTTCGGTACTTCAACATCTCGCCCTCGCTCTTTTGCGCGAGCTGACCCACCGTCGTGATGTTGGCGTTGTTCAAGCAATTCGCCGCGCGCACGCTGAGCTCGATTTCGTTCACGCTCATGTTGAGCAGCTTCTTCAGCTTCACGTTCTCTTCGCTCACGCCCGCTGGCGTTTCGTCGAACTCGATCACGTCTTCGTTGAAGTTCACGAACACATCGAGGTGATGCCGGAGAATGGCCGAGCCTTGCAACACCGCATCGTCCGGCGTCAATCGTCCATCTGTCCAAACCTCTAGGATGAGCTTGTCATAATCGGTGCGCTGACCGACGCGGGTGTTTTCGACCGTGTATTTCACGCGAGTGACCGGCGAAAAAATCGAATCGATTGCGATGAGACCAATTGGCTGATCTGGGCGTTTGTTTTCTTCGCCGGTAGCGAAACCGCGGCCGACCCGCACTTCGAATTCAGCGTCAAATTTGTGTTTCTTATCAAGCGTGCAGATGAGCTGCTTTGGGTTGAGAACCTCATACCCTTGCGTGACCTGAATTTCTCCCGCGGTCACATCGCCCTCTTTGTTCACGGTCAACGAAAGCTTGCGCGCCTCGTGATCCTCCGCTTTGAACTTCACTTTCTTGAGGTTCAACACGATGTCGGTCACGTCTTCGACCACGCCGGGCAACGTCGCGAACTCATGTTGCACGCCGGTGATTTTCACCGCGGTAATGGCCGCGCCTTCGAGCGAGGAAAGCAAAACGCGGCGGAGAGAATTGCCAACGGTGTGACCGTAACCGGCTTCAAACGGCTCGGCGACAAACTTGGCGTAGGTATCTGTGGCTGTGCTCTCATCTTTCGTGAGAGTCTTCGGCATTTCAAAACGACCGTAACGAACTGGCATATGTTTTATGGCGGAACTCGGTTGGCTGATGGCGGAAAAAATCTCCCCGATATCTGGCGTTCGACTTCCGGTATCTCCTGACGCGCCGGGTTACCCCTGGCGAGTGCGGCTTCGCGTCAGGCGACGGAAGACCCAGGGACCAACGGCGCAAGTTCAAAAACTCGCTGCGAAGCGTGGAATAAAGACTACCGGCGCCTTTTTGCAAGCGCCGAAATGGAGATGTCGATCTTGCCTAACCTTCCACGATCTCGTCCGGCAATTCATTCGTATCGTCCGGGCTTTTGGGGAAATGACGGCCCAGCACTTCGCCGACATCCTGGATAGCCTCCGCGATCGCGTCCGAGAACCGCGCGTTCCGAAAATGTCCCGTCATAAGATCGACAACGCTCTGCCAGTAGCCCTCGCCGCACCTCGCATGAATCCCTTCGTCGCCCACCACCGCAAACTTCCGCGCGCGCGGCGCGACGAAAATGAGAACACCATTGCGTTCCGCGGTCCGGTGCATGCCGAGCTTTTGAAATTTTTTCTGCGCGACCAATAGCGGCTCTGCCGCTAAGTCCCCGCGCTCGATGAAAACGCGGATCTCGGCCGACGTTTTGGATTCCGCGTCCCGAATCGCTCCCACGATCCGATCGTGTTCCAGTTGATCGACAAATTCTTTCGTGCGCATCGCGTCACCAACCCCCGCTCGATCCACCGCCGCCAAAACCTCCACCGCCGCCGCTGAATCCGCTGAATCCACCGCCGCCGCCGCCGCCGCCCGAAGACCATCCACTGTCCGAACCGCTCGACCAGCCGCCGATGAACGGTCCACCGCGGCGACCGCGCCTTGAGTAGCTCGTCCCGCGGCGCAGGCTCCAGATGAAGTGGATTAAAAAAAAGACGATAAAAATCAGGAAAATCCAATTACCGCTAGTTGCCTTTCCTCCGGTTTGTTTTTCGCGAACGGTGCTGCCGTCACCCTTGTACTCGCCGCGAATTGCTTTTTGGATCAGGTCGATCCCTGCCGCGAGTCCTCCTTCGTAATCACCGCTGCGAAAAGGCGGCGTGATATGATTCGCGCGGATGTCGTAAGCGGTGATGTCCGGCAGTGCGCCTTCCAGTCCGTATCCGACTTGGATCGACATCTTGCGGTCGCTGATGAACACGAGCAGGACGACACCGTTCTTTTCCGTCTTCGAGCCGACGCTCCACGATTGCGCGACGCGTTGCGCGTAATCTTCGACCGAAGAATCGCTCTGCATTTTCGGGAACACCGCGACCACGACCTGGTTCGATGTCTCGCGCTCGAATTGCGCGAGCTGCTCGTTGAAACGAAGGGCGGCGGATTGCGAAACGACGTTGGCGTAATCGTTAAAATATCCGGCCGGTTTCGGCGGAATGACTTCGGCGGCGCGCGCCTGGACCGCGAGCAGGACCGCAAAGCAGAGCGCGATTTGTTTCACGCGAAAGTTGATTGCCGATCTTTCATCGCAAGATCGACAACTACGTCTACGGCGAAGCCGTTGCCGCCGCGGCTGGCGCTGGGGTGGGCGAACCGAAATTGAAATTCACCGTCGGCGGTTTTTCCGCGCCGGGGGTCGCGTTGAAAAACGGTCGCGGCGCGAAGCCGAACATCCCTGCGATCAAATTCGTCGGGAAACTTCGCACCATCACGTTGTAGCTCTGCACTACGTCGTTAAACTTGCCGCGCTCGACCGAGATGCGGTTTTCCGTTCCTTCGAGCTGCGCCTGCAAGCCGAGGAAGTTTTGGTTCGCGCGCAATTCCGGATAACGCTCACTCACCACCAGCAAACGCGAGAGCGCGTTGCTCAATTGTCCCTGCGCTTCCTGAAATTGCTTTAACTGCGCGGCATCGGTCGGGGCCTTGTTCGGATCGAGCTGAACCTTGCCGACGCTGGCGCGTGCATTGGTGATCTCGGTGAGCGTCGATTTCTCGAAGTTGGCGGCGCCGCTGACGGTGTTGACCAAGTTCGGGATGAGATCGGCGCGACGCTGGTAAACGTTTTGCACCTGCGCCCACTGCGCATCGACCGCCTGCTGCGATTTTACCAGGCCGTTATAGCGGCCCATCAACGCGAGGCCGAGAATGATGAGGACGAAAACGAGGACGAGAAAAATACCGCCGCAACCAATGGCAAACTTGTTCATAAGATCGACAACTCCTCTTCGAGGTTGGGGAACCGTTCCGCAACGCGCGCCTAAGTCAACCTGCTATCGGCCCAGAACCATTCGCAGAAAGCGCGAGTCGGAAAATTTTGCATCGCGACCTTGTCGAACGATGACCGCGTTCAGCGACGGAATAATGTAGAGACGTTGATAACCGGAGCCGAGGCCCACGATCAAATCGGCCGGCGCCGCTTTGCAAATGGAGATGTCGATCCAACGCGCGCGCTCCCACGGCAGTTCGAGTTCTTTCTCGACGTCGATCTCGTGGCCGGATGGACGATTTAGCCAAAAGGTAAGTCCGTATGACGGATTCGCGTTTGATCCGGTCAGCGCCTGGCGAAACAATTCCGCCGGCACAATCTGATGGCCATGGTAACTGCCGTGGCCAATCACCAGTTCGCCGAGCTTGGCCCATTCCTTCGCGCTCAATTCAAAGCCGCTCGCCGGCAGCGGATTGCCGCGGGCATCCTTTTTGAATTCCAACCCGCTTAGACCGAGCGGCGATAGGACGGTCTCCTGCAAATAAGAAGTGGCTGATCGCCCATTCAGTTTTCGTCGCAACAGCTCGCAGAAAACCTGGAGATGGCTCGGGCCGTAAATGAATCGCGTTCCCGGCTCCGCTAAGATCGACAATCGTATGGCCATGGCATTGCGGTCGGGAATCGAGCCGCGATGCAAATGCGGCGCGCCCTCAATTCCGCTCGTTAGGCTCAAGAGCTGTCGAACAGTGATCTGCGATTTACGCGGATCCGATTTCCATTCCGTGATCGTGTCCGCGACATGCTCGTCCAGCTGCAGCAAACCGTCGCGCGCCGCGCAAAGCGCAGCGATACCCCAAAAACTTTTCGTGCCGCTGAAGATGGGCCAGCGGCCATTCGCCACCATTCCATCGGCGTAATGTTCGAAAACGGTGCGCCCATTTTGCAGGACGAGCATGGAGATGCCGCGCTTACTTTCGGAATATTTCGCGGCGCGCGCGCAGTTCGCCGGCGAGATCTCCGCGAATGAAGATGTCGATCTTAGCAGCGCGACCGCGAAGATCGACAACGTGATCGCGCGCATTTAGACCGCAGGCGCCGGCGCGGACTCTGGCCGGGGAGCAACCGGAAGATAACGCGTCCGCAGTTCTTCCACGTTAGGCAACTCGTCGAGATTGCGCAGACCGAAGTGATCGAGAAAAAATTGGGTTGTCTCGTAAAGAAGCGGACGACCCGGAATATTTTCGGAACGGCCGGAGATTTTGACGAGACCGCGTTCCATCAATGTCTGCAAAACGCCTTCGATCGTCACTCCGCGCACGGCTTCGACATCGGCGCGCGGGATGGGTTGGCGATAGGCAACGATGGCGAGTGTTTCGAGGGCCGGCGCGCTGAGGCGGGCCGGCTTGGGCTCAGGAAAAAGTTGGCGGACCCATTGTGCGTAGCTCGGATCGCTGGCCAACTGCCAGCCCTCGGATTTTTCGACAAGTTGAAATGCACGCTGCTGCTCGATGTATTCGATCTTCAATTGTTCGAGCGCGGCGGCGACTTCCGCTTCGCGCACGCCGGCGAATTCATTCGGCAACGTTAATTCATCCGCGGCGCCGGCGCGTTTCAAGGCATCGACAATGTTTTTCGTCGAAAGCGGTTTGTGCGCGCCGAACAAAAGCGCTTCGATGACTCGCACGAGTGTCATTTAGTTCGTCCCGATCGCGCTCTGAATCGCGTCCGCGATTCGGTTGGCCTGCTTATCGATCTTGTCTAGCTCGCGGCCTTCAATGAGTAAACGGATTTTCGGTTCGGTGCCGGAGTAGCGCAGGAGGACGCGGCCTTTTCCACCGAGCTCGCGCTCGACTTCGTTGCGCAATTTCACGACGTCGTGCAACTCTTCGATGGGTGGTTTCGATTTCACCTTCAGATTGCGTTGCGCCTGCGGATATTTTTTCAAGCACGCTTTCAGTTTGCTTAACGGCTCGCCGGTCTCGTGCATGATGCGCAAAATTTGCAGCGCGCTGACGATGCCATCGCCGGTGGTGCTGAAGTCGCGGAAGATGATGTGCCCGCTTTGTTCGCCGCCGAGATTGTAATTTCGCGAAACCATTTCTTCGATGACGTAGCGATCGCCCACTTTTGTGCGAATCACTTTGCCGCCTGCCGCTTCGACCGTTTCGTTCAAACCGAAATTGCTCATGACGGTGGCGACCAAAGTCTTTTGTTCGAGGCGCTGCCCGCGCAAAAGATCGACAGCGGCAATGGCGAGAATCTCGTCGCCATCGACCACTTCGCCATTCTCATCGCACAGCAGGACGCGATCGGCGTCGCCATCGTGGGTGATGCCGACATGCGCGCCAGTCTCTTTGACGATGCGCTGAATCTCTTCCGGATGCGTGCTGCCGCACTCGGCGTTGATGTTGGTGCCGTTCGGTTCGTTATGCCTAACGATAATGTCCGCGCCGAGCTCGCGCAGAATGCAGGGCGTGGATTTGTAGGCGGCGCCGTTGGCGACATCGACCGCGATGCGCATTCCTTCGAGAGACATTTTGCGAGGAAAGCTCGCTTTGGCGAACTCGACGTAACGGCCGAGCGCGTCATCAATGCGCGCGGCGCGTCCGATTTTACCCGCGGTCGGACGCACGTTGTCGATCTTGCCGGTAAAGACAAGCTGCTCGATCTCCTCTTCGATTTGGTCGTCGAGCTTGTAACCATCGTGCCGGAAAAATTTGATGCCGTTGTCTTCGTAGGAATTGTGCGAAGCGGAAAGAACGATGCCGGCATCGGCGCGAAGCGAACGCGTGATGTAAGCGACGCCCGGCGTGGGCAACGGGCCGATGATGAGAACGTCCACGCCTAACGAAGTAATACCAGCAACGAGTGCGTTCTCGAGCATATAACCGGATAAGCGGGTGTCTTTGCCGAGCACGATCTTCGGCCGCGTTCCTTCGGGACTGGTGCGCGGATTCAGCTGCGTGAAAACATGCGCGGCAGCGCGCCCAAGTTTCAGCGCGGTCTCGGCCGTGACCGGCTCGACATTCGCGACTCCGCGGACGCCATCGGTACCAAAGATTTTTTTGTTATGCGCCACGGCTAAGTGAAACTCCCAAAAGGGAGTTCGTAAACGGAATTGTCGGCGTTTCTGGGACGATGTCGATCTTACGGCGGGGCGGGTGCTTTCGACCGGTCGTGGTCGCTAAAGAAAACGCATTCGTTCTCCAACCCGAGCAACGTTCCCCATTTCAATGGAAACTTTTCCACGACGATGGTGCGTTGAATGACGCTCGCCCAATCGCGATACTCGCCTTTCAGAATATCGTGCAAGGTATTCTGGCTCCCGCTGATCGGGGTGAGATACAGTCCGTTCACGCGCAGACCGATCACGTTGTAATCGCTGATGTCGGTCATGGTTTTGACGGTGTCGGGCACCCACAAACTGGGGCGATCCGCGTACCAAGCGATGGCCCAGGGCATGTCGGACGCAGTGACTTCATCGGGGCTCATCCAACTATTAAGCACCGCGACATAGGGCGGGATGTAGGGTGGCCAACGCACCAAAGTCTTGCCCGTTCCCACGAACATTCCGAACAGCGTGTTCAACATCGGAAACGCGCACAAGAGAAACAGCAGCGTGATAAATCCGATGCGTGCGAGGCGAATATCGATCCCGAGCCGATTCCATTGCACGAGCAGATAGGCGAGCCCGTAGCAGGTCATCAACGGAACGAAGATGAGATGCAATTGGTTAGCCGCGAAGCCCTGCTCTTCGCTGAGACCGAAGACAGCCATGCCGAGCGCGGCCGCGCCCCACATCGCAAGAATGATCCATTGCACCGCATTGGTCTCCTGCCGTTTGAATGCATGCAGCAACGCGGCAAAGAAAGTAAGGGCCACGATGCTCCATCCGAGATATTCGAAAATGCGGCCGGTCTGGCCGATAACGTTGTTGGCAATCTTATCCCGGAACGAGCCGGGGCCGACGCCTTCGTTATCCAAATCCACCTTTCGCATCCAGCCCGCTTCGGAATGGCCCGTCCCATCGAGGACCGAGTAAATAGCGGAGCCGGCGGGATTGCCGCTCATGATGAAAGTTCGAAGCGGCCACGGCATGTAGATAATAAGAAATGCGGCCAGCATGATGCCCGCAGCCCAGCCGCGCGGGCGGAAAAAGAAGAAACAAAAAACGAAAGCGGCCACGAACATCCAGATGGTGAGTGCATGCGTTAGGGCCAATAACGCGAAGCCGACCCCGATGAGTGCGAGCCAAAGCCCGACGCGGCCGCCGCCGTATTTCGCTTCCACCGCGCGGACGAATGCGTAGATGGTCGCGTTAAAAAGAAATAGCAGCAGCATCTGCGGCAAACCGGAGAGCGAGTATTGCCACATCGAATCGCACACGAGGACGAGACTGCACGCGAGCAGAGCGAGACGTTGATCGAAGAGCCGGCGCGCGATAAAAAAAAGCAGCACGACCGAGCTGATGAAGAGCAAGATCGACATCGCCGCCACGGCTTTGTCGCCGGCATAAACCAAATCGCGCGACGTCATTTGCCAGTATTTTTTTACGGGCAACAGCGCGATCGCGTCGACCAGCGGTGGCAAAGGCGCATTGTAAGTGTCCGTCCAAATCCGCTGCGGGACGTTCTTGCCGTGATCCTGTAATTGCGCGATGGCGCGCGGCCTAACGAACTGCGTGCGGAACCCGTGGCCGCGCGCAATCTCCCGGCCGATCTGCGCCTGGTCCATCGCTTGCGACGTGGCCAGCCCGCGAAAGTGATAAAGATAAATTACCGCGACCGCGGCGATGGCGACCGCGGCCAGCCCGCGGCGGATCCAGACGACGAAGCCGCCTGCCTCGAGCGCATGCACGGCGCGTTGGATGGCATCGGCGGCTCCGGGCATTGTCGTTAGTCCTGCGCTGGCGAAGCGGTGACCACTTCTTCGCGTTCTTTCTCCGCATTCATCTCGTTAATCTTGCGATGCAAAGTTCGCCGGCTAATGCCGAGTTTTTTTGCCGCCGCGGTGATGTTGCCGTTGGTCGTCGCGAGCGCTTGCAGAATCAATTTCCGCTCCGTCTCATGCAGATCGAGCGGACTCGCTTTCGCGCCGAACGCTTTGCTCGGCGAAATCCCGCGCGGCAGGGCCGCGCCCGCGGCTTGACGCACCGCCATCGGCAAATCGCGCACCGTGATTCTCGGACCGGTCACCATGACCACGCCGTGCTCGATCGCGGTGCGCAGCTCGCGCACATTCCCCGGCCAATTGTAAGTAAGCAGTGTGTCCATCGCGTCCGGCGTAAGATCGACAATCGCCTTGTCGTTCAACTTAGAGAAATGCCGCAAAAAGCTGCGCACGAGAAGCGGAATATCTTCCTTGCGATCCCGCAACGGCGGCATGGTGATGCGAACGACGTTTAAGCGAAAGAAAAGATCGTCCCGGAATTTTCCCTCCTGTACCAGCTTCTCCAGGTTCTTGTTCGTCGCCGCAATCACGCGCGCGTCGGCGTGCAGCGTTTGATTTCCACCCACGCGTTCGAATGCGTGTTGCTCGCTCATCACTCGTAGCAATTTCACCTGCGTGCTCGCATCGATCTCGCCGATCTCATCGAGGAAAATCGTGCCGCCGTTCGCCTGTTCGAAGCGGCCGATGCGCCGTTCACTCGCGCCGGTGAACGCGCCTTTCTCGTGACCGAACAACTCGCTCTCGAGTAACTGCGGCGAGAGCGCCGCGCAATGCACCACCACGAACTTCGCCTTGTTTCGCCGGCTCAAATTGTGAATAGCGTGCGCCGCCAGTTCCTTCCCCGTGCCGCTTTCGCCCTCGATCAGAACACTGGCCGACGACGGCGCGACTTGCTTGATCGTGTCGAGCACTTCGTGGAGCGCGGAAGATTCACCGAGAATATTTTCAACGCCGAAGCGCTCATCCACCTGCTGGCGCAACGCCTTATTCTCCTGCTCAAGATTCCGGCTCTTTAATGCGCGTCCGATTAACAATTCGACTTTGTCGAGATTGAGCGGCTTGGTCACGAAATCATAGGCGCCGCGCTTCATCGCTTCGACCGCGGTGTCGACCGATCCGTACGCGGTCATCATCACGCAGACCGGCGGATGCGGCATTTTCAACACGCGCTCGATCAATTGCATTCCATCCTCCGCGCCGATACGCAGATCGGTCAGGACAAGATCGACATGTTCGCGTTCGAGCACATTCATCGCGCTGGCGATATCGGCGCCGACATAAACGTCGTAATCGTTTTCGAGCAAACGCCGCAGCCCTTCGCGCGTATGCTTCTCGTCATCGACAATTAAAATAGTTGGCGGCATGGAATCCTGAGCCATTTATTCTCACTCAACTCCTCAATGTCTCAATCGCTAACTGTGCTAGGTTCGGCCATGCGTGAAGTGACGTGGGTGGCGGCTTCCCTTTTTCTTGCGGTCGCACTCACCAGCGGCGCCGAGGAATCGTTAAAGTCGGTCGACCCTAACGACGGCTGGACGGTTGCGACAAAATCGCGCGACGTCACCATTTACAGCCGCATCCGCGCCGGCTCGTCGGTGAAGGAATTCCGAGCGGTCGGCGGAATCGACGCACCCAGTCCCGTTATCCGCGCCGTTCTCGATGACATCGACAGTTATCCGAGCTTCATGCCGTTCACGACCGAGTGCCGGCTGATCAAACGTGAATCCGATTCCGTGGTTTCTTATCAACGGCTCTCGCCCAAGATTTGTCAGGATCGGGATTACACCCTGCGCATTTGGGAAAAATCGTGGGCCGCACCGGGCGGCACCACCTATTCATACCGATGGTCGCCTGCGAACGAGCTCGGGCCGCCGGAAAAGAAAGGCGTCGTGCGGGTGAAAACTTGCGAGGGCGGCTGGCTGCTGGAACCCGACGGCGCCGGGAAAACTCGCGCGACTTATTCGGTTTACAGCGACACCGGTGGCGCCATCCCGCCATTCATCGCTAATCACGCCAGCCAATCGGCGATCGGGAAAATTTTTATCGCTGTGCGCAAGCAGGCGAAAGATCCGAAATACAATTCGAAGGATGAAGGCGGAGGGCGGACGGCGGAAAAGATTAATTAACTAATTGCCTGCGTGCGTCTGCGAGCCTTTCCGTTTCGTCATCGTCACGAAGATTGCGATCAGCTCATCAGTTTCCTGGCGAAGTGGTTGAACCAATGCGGATTTAATCACGCCGGAATCGCTAAGCAGTTCGAGCCACAAATCCGATTCATCCAGTTCCTGCTGCGCGCCTTCGAGCTTGCTGATGAAATCGAATCGGATTTCGCGCGGCAAGCTTCGCGATAATGCGCTGCAACCGATGTTCCTGATCTCAGCAATTGCTTTCCTAGAACCTCCGCGACTCCATCTCTTCGCGGTAGCGCACGGTACAGTCGAATAATTCTCAACGCGTAATTCCTCGTACGTGCGCGCAAATCCTGATTTCCGCCCTCCGCCTTCACCCCTCCGCCTTCCTTTCCCCCGCTTCCAGCATCCGGATGCGCTTGTCGATGTACGGAAGACGAATCGCAAGCGTCAATCCTTTCCCCTCGCTGCTTTGGATCGACAATTCCCCACCGTGTTCGCGCACAATCCGGCGCACGATTAACAACCCAAGTCCGGTGCCGGAAGTCTTCGTGGTGAAGTAAGGTTCGAATACCCGGCTGAGTTTATCTGCGGAAATTCCGCCGCCAGTGTCGGTGAAAGTAATCAGGACATGCGAGTCGTCTTTGTCGGTGCGGATGCGCAGAATGCCGCGTTGCTTCATCGCTTCGAGACTGTTCTTGATCACGTTATAAAACGCCTGCTTCATCTGGTCGCGATCGAGCTGCAGCAGCGGCAAATCTGAACGCAATTCCTGCTCGACCACGATGTCGCGGTCCTTGATCTCCGGTGTGAAAAAACGCACCGCTTCTTCGACCACCGTATTCACGTTCTCGGGTTGAAGCTGCGGATGCGTCGGCCGAATCGCGCGCAGAAATTGCGAGACGATGGAATCAAGTCGACTTATTTCCCCACGGGCAATGTCGATGGATCCTTGCAGTTCCTCCTGCGCTTTCGGTTCGAGCTCGCGCAACTTCCGTTCCATTAATTGCAAATGAATGTTGAGCGAATTGAGCGGGTTGCCGATTTCATGCGCGACGCCGGCCGCGAGCAGCGTCAGCGCGTTGAACCGCTCGGACTCGAGCGTTTGTTCCGCCGACCGGCGACTCTCGGTGATGTCGCGCAAGATCATCGCGTGGCCGACCTGGTGGGCCACCATGTCGATCCTCTGTTCGCGACGACTGTCGGAGTTGTCCTTGTCGATCTTGCCTTCCGCTTCGTGCTCTTCGATCAACAGCGGCACGATGTAGAAATTGATGACGCGATTGGCCGGATAAAAAATCTCGATGTCGCGACTGACCGGCCCGCCACTTTGCGTAAGCGATTTCCAATCGAGCCCGCGCACGCGTTCATCGAGCGACTTTCCGATCGAATCTTCGTTCTGCAGTCCGAACAATTCGCACGCTGCTTGGTTGAGATAGGTGATGCGACCGCTTGAATCGGTCACGATGATCCCTTCCTGGATGGCGTTGAAAACTGTCTCGAGAAAACCCTTCTCCTGCGCCAGCCGCAGAAAGTAATTCTGCACCTCTTCCGGCCCAATCCGGCCAAGGCGTCCGATCAGCTTCTCGAGAAATCCCGATTTCATTGCAAGATCGACAACTATAGCGGCGGCCTGAGGCCGCCGCATTATCCCGACGCTAACTAAACTCTAGCGCCGCGCTGGTTCGTAATCGCCTGATTCGGTCGCGGCCGCCGGAGCGGGTTGGCCCGTCTCCACTTCAGCGCGTTCCTTCAGCGCCGCTTTGCGTGAAAGTTTCACGCGGCCTTTGTCGTCGATGCCAATACACTTCACCCAGATCATGTCGTTCATCTTGACGACGTCTTCGGTACGATTGACGCGGAAGTCAGCCAGCTCGGAAATGTGGACCAAGCCGTCTTTGCCCGGAAACACTTCGACGAATGCGCCGAATTCTTTGATCGACACCACGCGGCCGTTGTAGGTCGTGCCGACTTCGATTTCCTTGGTCATGCCGCCGATAATTTCTTTCGCGCGGGCCATGCTCTCGGGACTCGTGGCGTAGATGTGAACGGAGCCATCGTCTTCGATGTTAATCTCGGCGCCGGTTTCCGCGACGATACCCTTGATCGTCTTGCCGCCGGGGCCGATCAACGCGCCGATCTTCTCGGGATTAATTTTTACCGTCTCGATGCGCGGCGCGTATTTGCTCAGATCAGCGCGCGGTTTGTCGATCGCTTCCGCCATCTTCGCCAGAATTTTGGTGCGCGCTTCTTTTGTGCGCATGGTCGCTTCCGCCATGATTTTGTGGCTGACGCCGGGAAGTTTGAGGTCGAGCTGGAATCCAGTGATGCCCGTTTCCGTTCCGCAAACTTTGTAATCCATGTCTCCGAAATGATCTTCGGAACCGAGAATATCGGTGAGCAGTTCGTAACGTTTCATCGAGCCATCGTCATTATTTTCGGTGACAAGGCCGCAGCTAATTCCCGCGACCGGTGTCTTGATCGGAACACCGGCGTCCATTAACGCGAGCATGCCGCCGCAAACGCTGGCCATGGAACTGGAACCGTTCGATTCCATGATCTCGCTCGTGATGCGCACCGCGTAACGGAAATTTTCCGTGCTCGGGACGACTGGCTCGAGCGAACGCTCCGCCAATGCTCCGTGACCGATCTCGCGACGGCTTGCGCCGCCGGTGCGACCCGTTTCGCCGACGCTGAACGGCGGGAAATTGTAATGCAACAGGAAGCTCTTCGAAGTCTCGCCGCCACCGTAAGCATCGATGTT
>JBDUDM010000104.1:0-5710 GCA_040002925.1 Spartobacteria bacterium
GCGGCATCGGCGAGATTCAATTGCCGGCCACGCAACCGGGCAGCTCGATCATGCCCGGCAAAGTGAACCCGGTCATGTGCGAATCGATGATGATGGTGTGCGCGGAAGTTTTCGGCAACGACGCCTGCATCACCTGGTCGGGTGCGAACGGCAATTTCGAGCTCAACGTCATGATGCCGGTGATGGCGCACGATCTTCTCGAGTCGATCCGTCTGCTCGCCAACGTCTGCGAGATTTTCGCCGACAAATGCGTGAGCGGGATTAAAGCGAACAAAGATCGCTGCGCGGAATTGATCGAGCTCTCCATGTCGATCGTGACGAGTCTCGCGCCGAAAATCGGATACGATCGCGCGGCGGAGATCGCCAAGGAAAGCGTCGCCACCGGCAAGACCGTGCGCGAGCTGGTGCGCGAGAAAAAGATTTTGCCGGAAGACGAACTGGCGCGCGCGCTTGATCCCGTCGCCATGACCGAGCCGGGCGGTGAAGGCGCGGCGGGCGGTTAACGATGTCGATCTTGCGATCCGTTGGCAGCGTGCTCGCTGCATTCGTCGCGTCGGCGGCCCTCGCCGCGGAAGCGCGCATCGAGGTCGCCCGCATTGTCGATCAAGCCGCGGCCGAAGCCATTTTAGGCGTGCCGGTCAAACCGTCGACGCCGGTCAATGTGGAAGGCAAGGACGGCTATTACTCGAAGTGTAACTATTACAGCGTCGCGCCGGGAAAATTATTGATCCTCCGTTTTTACCAGGCGGCCGCGGGATTCGATGTCAAGACCGAGCTCGACCAGGTCCGCGCCACCAGCGGATTGAGTAAAACAATTTCCGGTTTGGGCGATCGCGCCGAAATGGAGGCGGGCGCGGCCAGCGGATTCTCCAACGATGTCACCATGCTTTACGTCATCAAAGGAAATGCGCTTTTGACCGTGGGCTTGCGCGGATTAGATGAAGAAGCGGCCGGAGCGAAAGCAAAAAGCATCGCCCAAAAAATTCTGGAGCGTCTCTGACGCACGCGCTGCTTTTGTAAGATCGACAATATGGTTGCTAATGTTCACGGCCCGCAATTTTCCGGTGGTGCAAATATCGCCATCAAATGTCCGTCGCATACTTATGACGCGACGGTCGCGTTTTATCGGGACACGCTCGGGTTGCCGTTGATCGAAGAAGAAACCGACGGCTGCATTTTCCAATTCGGTCCGAACCGGCTCTGGGTCGACAAGGTGCCGAATCTCAGTCAACCCGACATCTGGCTGGAACTCGAGACTAACGACACCGAAGCCGCGTCCTCATTCCTGAAGATCAACGGCGTCCCACGCCGGGATGAAGTCGAGCAGCTCCGCGAAGATTTCGACGGCTTCTTCGTCTCCGCGCCTAACGGCATCGTGCATCTCGTGATCGGCCACGAGGAAGCGTAAGCCGGGAACGGCACCAACATTTGCGGTGCGGGCAGAGGATTTGCTTCTCAGCACGCGGAATGTCCACTTGGAACGCCGACGATCTGCAACGAGCGCTAAAAGATTCACGCGTCCAGCTGGCGTGCCTTTTTGTTCTCGTCCTGGTCACGCGCATTCCATTTCTCGATGCCGGCTATGGCCTTAACGTGGACGCATGGCGCGTTGCACGAGTGGCGCGAGAGATGGCCGTGACCGGCGAATATTCTGTCTCACGTTTTCCGGGTTATCCGGTGCAGGAAATTGTTTGCTCGTGGATTTGGCACGGTGGTCCCTTAGCGCTGAATGGCTTGACCGCTTTGTTGAGCGCGGTCGCGGTCACCGCTTTTGCCGCGCTCGCGCGCAAGCTCGGCTGCCGCGACTGGTTTCTTGGAGGATTGGCTCTCGCGGCCACGCCGATTTTTTCATCAACAGCATCTGCTCGAAAGACTATGTCTGGGCGCTTGCTTTTATTTTACTGAGTCAGCTTTGTGCGTTGCATCGACGAGCCGCTCTCGCCGGAATTTTTCTCGGTCTCGCCGTCGGCTGCTGCCTCACGTCGCTGGCCATGGCGCTCCCAATTGGATTGATGTTTTTCAGCTTCCCGACTGGACGCGCACGCGCTCTCGGCCGTTTCAGCGCGGCCACCGCATTCTCGGCCATCGCGGCGTTCTCGCCTGTCTGGTTCCGCTACGGCTCCGGCTTCCTTACGTTTTACGAAAATCACGCGCGACCGGATTGGTCGACCATCGTTGTGCGCGGAACGATTGAAATCTGGGGCGCGTTCGGATTACTCGCTCTCGCCATCGCAATCGGCGATCTTCTCTTCGGCGGTGGACGCGCGCGCCTAACGAGCCGATGGATCGTCGCGGCCTTGCTCGCCACAGTTGCGATTTATGCGGCCGCTTATCTGCGCCTGCCCGAGCAAGCCGGTTACTTGTTGCCGATCGTTCCCGCAGTTCTGCTCGTGCTCCTTCTTTTCGTTTCCCGCCGCGCTGTCCAGGTAATGGTCGCCCTTTTTTTGCTGGCCCCACTTGTCGATCTTACGAAAAACGGAGCCGGGCCCGGCGTGATCTTCGCCGACCGCAACGAGCGCCTCCAAACCATGGCCGGCATTCGCAACTTCCTCCTTTTCGCGGAAACCATTCCCGGCCGAAACACTTTCGTCGTCGGCGCATGGGAGCCGCAGATTGCAGTGCTGGCTCCGCATTTACTCGCGGGAAGAAATCGTTATGCCTATCTGCTCAACGCCGCTGACATCCGCGCTGGTTATGAAGATGGCCGATCGCTTTACTATCTTCCCGCCATTCGCCAATTCAATTACCTGGTCACCGGTGTCGATCTTGCGCAGTACGGCGCTCGTGATTTGCGCGCCTTGCGCGATCAACTCAATACGGCTTCACATGCCAGCCCATGATTGCCAGATCGCGCGGCACGCCGTCGAGTAAAGCGACGCGCGGCAGCAAACCCCAGCGTGTGAAACCGAGTTGCTCGAATAAACGCAAGCTCGGTTCGTTATGACCGAAGATGAGACCGATCATGGCGGTGATCTTTAGCTGCGGCGCGCGCGTGATCGCTTCTCTTAATAAGAGACGACCAATTCCGCGCCGATGAAATTTTGGATCGACATACACGCTGACCTCGACCGTGCCACGGTAGGCGCAGCGTTGGATAAATGGTTTAATCGTAAGCCAACCCGCGACCGCGCCTTCGCAATCGATGACCCAGAATGGATGGCGATCCGGCGAATGTTCGCCGATCCAATCGCGCCGCTCCTCCACCGTGACCGGATCCAATTGCGCGGTCGACATCCGCGTCGCGACGGCCGCATTGTAAATCGAAACGATGGCCGGAAGATCGACATCGACCGCATCGCGTATTTTTGTTTTTTCCGCGACCGCGTTCACGCCGTCTGAAAAAACAGGCTTTCGAATGTCGGCTGAAATATGCCGGCTTTCGTTTCGCCGACGCAAAAGCGCGGGCTGATTGTCATCTGCGATGCGCAGTAAATCTCCATGTCGATCTTGCCCAGCTTTTGCAGTAACTCCTCAATCGCGCCGCAAGCAAGCTCGGGCGTATTGCAGTCGCGACTGAGATGTCCCAACACAACGCGTTCGATTTTTCCGGGTAGAAGTTGCTCGATTACCGTGGCTGCGGCGGCATTCGAGAGATGACCGTGCCGCGACATGATGCGCTGCTTCACCGGCCACGGCCGATGCTGATCGGCCTGCAAAAGTTTTTCGTCGTGATTCGTTTCGATCACGAGCGTGTGCACTTCCCGCAAGCGTTCGATCAACATTTTCGTGGGGTAACCGAGATCGGTGATGAATCCGATCGCGCGCGCGCCGGCGTGGAAAGCGAAACCGACGGGATCGACCGCGTCGTGTGGAACTGGAAAACTTTGCACGCTGATATCGCAGATCGAAAACTCCGCGCCGGTGCGAAAGATCCGCCAATTACGATGTCGATCTAACGAGCCCTGGCAACGAATGGCCTCGGCCGTGAGCGCATTCGCATAAATCGGCACATGAAATTTTCGACAGAGCACTTCCAAGCCGCAAACGTGATCGCCATGTTCGTGCGTCAGTAAAACGCCGTCGAGTTGTTCCGGCGCGACGCCGCATTGCTCGAGGCGAACGACGATTTGCCGTGCGCTCAATCCACCATCGATCAGAATTCGGCAGTGATCAGTCGCGACGAGCGCGCAGTTCCCGGCGCTGCCGCTGCCGAGCATGGTCAAACTGAACACGACGCTATTTAGCGACGGCGTTCCGGTTTGCGCAAATTAAATTCGTTTCGCGCGCGCGAAATCGGGCAGCGCAAGGATGCGCGTTTTCTTCGCGCCGTAATCGAGTGAACGGAACCGGCGGATTTCGTCGAGGCGGCGCATGCCGATCAAAGTATCGAGATAACGCGTGTAGTTCGCAGCCAGCTCGGTCGTCTCCAGGTATCGCCCGCGAATGTTCTTGTCGATGTACGCGCCGGGATTTTTCGACGCGAACAAATGAAAACGGAGCCAGCGCCGATCGGTGCGCGAGACGCGCTGCGTTTTTCGGAAGAAGGCGACGAAGAGCAGGAGCACAAGATAAGTGTCGATCTGCGCCTGCAGCTCGAGGTCGCGCGCGAACTCTTCCGACGCGATCTGGCGTTGCCCGTTTTTGAATTGGAGCGCGGCGTGCAAGGCGTGATTGAGTTCTTCGACGAACGCGATCAACGAACGGATATTGCGATCGTTCAAGCCCGCGCGCGGATCGTGCCGTTCGAGTTGTTCGATGAGCCAGCGCGAATAATAAATGCCGACGTAAAGACGATCGTCAGCGGTACGCAGAAAGGTGCGCGCGAGCTCGCTCAATTCCCGCGCCGATCTTCCCGCTAAGATCGACAATTGCATGCAGCGTGGTTGATCGATCAAACAATCTTCCAGATTGATCCCAACCTGCGCGTAAGTGCGCTCGAACAGTTTTTGGATCTGACTAAAGAGCGTCTCGTTCACAAGCAGAGCGATGGGCGCATGTCATCATCGAGATTGAGCAGGCGATCGGAAAGCTGATTGAGGGCGAGACGGACATCGCGGAAACGTTCGGCCAATTCGGCGAAGACGTCGTTCAGTTCGCACCGGCGCGCGACTGCGTGTGACGCGACCAGTTGATAATTGGCGCGGCCGATTTGCTCGTAGAATTTTAGATCGGGCCCGCCGCGTTCGCGCCGGCGTTTCGCGTTTTCGTGAAAGATGCCGCTGATAAAGAGCGAATAATTTCCAACGTGGGCACGGAGCAGGAACGCTTGCTCGGGGGTGACGCGTTGCAGCGCGATGAGCATGTCGCAGATGTATTCGTGGGCGTGATTGTCGATCTTGTCCGGGCTTTCCAAATGGTTCGCGCGCGAAAACGTTTCGAGAAGAGACGCGACGTAATCGCAGAGCTTGCGATCGTTGATGGCCGCCTGCTGCAAAACATGCCGGGCGAGAACGTAAAAATAAAACTGGGACGAAATGCGGAGGTGACTGGTGTTGGAAAGAATGGCATCAACGATACGTGGATGGTCCAAAACGGAGTCGCGCGTTTCCGAATCGGAAAGAAGATCGACCAGGGAAACGTGATCGCGTGGGGAACGGGCGAGGGTCCGCACGACGAAATCGAAATCCGCCGCGGTGAACCGTTCCCGACAATTCGCCCGAATCATCCCGGAACTCTTATGAGCACTCGCGATACCAAAAGGCAAGCGCGCGTTCGAAAATGGCGGAAGGGGTGGGATTCGAACCCACGGTGGGTTTAACCCCACGCTCGA
>JBDUDM010000105.1:0-5682 GCA_040002925.1 Spartobacteria bacterium
GCGTCGCCCTCGTCGACGCCGATCGCTTCGCCCACCGCTACAGCAACGCCCGCTTCGCAGGCAACCCAAACGCCAACGCCAGAAATTTCCTCCACTCCGTATCCGCGGCAATCACCACGCTCCCGCACGCACGCGCCGATCATCGAGCCGGTGCGTCCGATTCAACCTTCTCCGCGCCATCGACGTGTCGAAACTCCGCCGCCCGGAGTGAGCATTCCTCCGCCCGCGCCGGAGCAAACGCCGACGCCTTTGCCAAAAGCGCCGGTGCCTTCGCCCGAACAAAGTCCAACCGCGAAGCCTTCATCTTCGCCTTCGCCCGGTCCGACGCCGCCCGCAAAAGCGAAAGGCGAAGGCAAGACCGCTTCGATTTCGGCGGAGCAAATCGGCGGATACGAAGGTTATCCGGCGAACATCCGCAAGGTTCTCGATCTTTCGCTTGGCCTAACGACGCAGAACCTCGGTTATAAATACGGCTCGGCCGATCCGGCCAATGGCGGAATGGATTGCTCCGGTTTCATCCACTATGTCTTGTCCAAGAGCGGCATGACCGATGTCCCGCGCGATGCGCGCGAACAATATATCTGGGTGCGAAAGGCCGGCCTCTTCCAGGCGGTGCTGGCGCATCGCGATGACAGTTTCGAGATGGACGCATTGAAGCCGGGCGATCTCCTTTTCTGGTCGGGCACTTACGTGGTCGATCGCGATCCGGCGATCACGCACACGATGATTTACCTCGGCCGCGAGAAGGGGACGAACCAGCGCCTCATGGTTGGCTCGAGTGACGGGCGAAGTTACAAAGGTCAGCAGCAATTCGGCGTCAGCGTTTTCGATTTCAAAGTGACGCGGCCGAAATCGGACGATCGCACCGGGCCGATGTTTGTCGGCTACGCCCGCATCCCGAATCTCAAAGAGTAGATGTCGATCTATTGCCGGTCGTCTGGCCGCGCGGCGTCTTCGTCTTGTTGAAGAAGGCCCGGCGCTGATTCCGACGGAGTTGCATTATTGCGCGCGTTCGAATCCGAAGAATCGATATTTCGAAAATAAATCTCGACGGTCCCGAGCAGCAGCACAAGCAGGATGACGATGACGATGCGTTGTTCTTGTTTCGACAATTCGAAGAGCCGCGGAAATTTCATGGGTTCGGGTATTGAATCGGATCTTCGACGCCCGCTTCCGCAAAACCTTTGCGTCGAAGCTGACACGAATCGCACTCGCCGCACGCGCGACCATCTTGCGTCGGGTCGTAGCAACTATGGGTGAGCGCAAGATCGACATGTAACTCTTGCGCCTTGCGGATGATGTCCGCTTTGGTCATGTCGATCAAAGGCGTGTGGATTTTCAAACGCGATCCTTCCACGCCAATCTTGGTGGCGAGATTCGCCATCTGCTCAAACGCGCGAATGAATTCCGGTCGGCAATCGGGGTAGCCGCTGTAATCGAGCGCGTTCACGCCGATGAAGATGTCGGAAGCGTTCAAAATTTCCGCGTAAGCGAGCGCATGCGCGAGGAAGATGGTGTTGCGCGCGGGAACATAAGTAATCGGAATGCCGTGCGCGATTTCCGCATCCGATCGCGACTTCGGAACATCGACATCGTCGGTTAACGCGGAGCCGGCGAAGATATGATTGATTGATTCGCCTCCCGGCTCATCAACCCTCGCGGGCTTTCCCGTCCACGTCGCTCGGCTCCCGCCGGCTCCGTTGTCGATCTTAGCGACGCGATGCGTTTTTGCGCCGAGGGACTTCGCGACTCGCTGCGCTGCTTCGAGTTCGATCTTATGTCGCTGGCCGTAATCGAACGAAAGCGCGTGCGTTTCGAAACCTTGCGCGATTGCGATCGCCAGCGTCGTCGCCGAGTCGAGTCCGCCGCTGAGCAGAATAACGGCGCGCTTCATCGAGACTCGCTCTTTTGTAGGGGACGACGCTGTCGTCCCATGGGAAGCCAACGGCTTCCCCTACAAGCCTGGGGTTGCACGCTGGTTGTCGTTAGGATGTTCGACACGGACGGTCAGCGCGATTCCGCCGCGGGCGGAAAATTGCGCGTTCACGATTGTCTGACGCGGCGCGCAGGCGCGCACGAAATCGTCAAGAATGCGATTCGTGACCGCTTCGTTAAACGCGCGCTCGTTTCGGAACGATGCGAGATAAAACTTGAGCGACTTGCTTTCGACGCAGAGCCGATTCGGCACGTAGTCGATGTCGATCCGGGCGAAATCGGCCTGGCCGGTGACGGGACAAAGCGAAGTGAAATCGTCCGTATGGAAATGGATCCAATAATTGCTCCGCGCGGGATTCGGAAAAGTTTCGAGCTGTGCTTCCGATGGAGACGCGGGCAGTTTCGCTTCGCTTCGTCCGAGCAACTTCAAGCGCGTTTTTTTCGGTTTGGCCACGGGCCAATTAAGTCTGGCTGAATGCGATTGTCGATCTTAGTCGGGATGGCGCAGCATCGGGTCCTTTAACGCACGCTCGCGGTCGCCGTTCTTGAGATAGTTTCGGTAATCGACCTTGATGCTGTTTTTCATTTTCAAACGCGACCCATCAGCCATTCGCCATTCGCGCAGGAGAAATGGGAAATCGCGATCGAGCACGAAATGGTCGCTGCCGGAATCCTGTTTTATTTCCACGGCGATTTCACGTTCGCCGATTTTCCAGGAAAGTTTCGCCGGCTTGAAGGCGCTGGACTCTTTTTGCGGAGACGCGAACGTTCCGGCCAGTTGAATATCGAAATCGCCGCTGTTTTTTGAGAAGTCGATCATGCGGACGCGCAACGGAAGCTCGTCGGAAAATATCGCGGCTGTTTTCGGCGCAGCGATATTTTGATTGTCGATCTTGCCGCGATAGGTGTCGGCGGAATATTTCCACGCGACGGTTTGTTCGATGCGCGTTTCGAGGAAAGTCTTTATCATTTGGCCGAGCCCGTCGGTGCCGGCAAACGACAATCGAGCAAGCGACATCGAATCCATTCGCCACAAGGCATTGATCGAACTTTCTTCCGCGACAATTCCGCGAGGCACGGTCGCGAACGCGTGCATCTGAATGGCAGCGAGCGCGCCGGTTTGTTTTGGATCGACATCGGCGAATGAAGTTGGGTCGACGAACTTCGGGGTAAAGATCATCATCAGCTCGCATTTGCGCGGTTGGCCGTCGCGAATGAATTCGGCGTCGTAGAAATCGACTTCGGATTTGCCATCGCCCCAGTAGCTGCCGTTTTGCAGAAACATCGGAGTGAATTGGGCGGAGGCGCTGATGGCGCACAAGATCGACAAGAAGAAGCAACGCACAGTCATGAGTTGAACAGTTGAAGATCAAACCGCAGAGTTCAAACATCAAAAATTCCGCCGCCATTATTGATGTCGTCGCGCACGACTCGAAAACGGACGAGGTCGTGCTGGTGATGAACGAAGAGCGCGCTTTGGATGGCTCGGATGAGCGGCTGCATGAATTGCAGGAACGATTCAACGTTTATGCATCGTTTTTGCTGGATGGCGAAATGGCGGAAGCGCATCCGGAGCTGGCGGGAAAGCGGGCGCGGATCGAAGTGCGTTGTGCGCAAATGCCGGATGAGCGCGCGATCGAATTGCTCGGAATGATTCACGATCAACTCGCGTTCCAGGATATTAAGATGGGAGTGATCGTGGCCGAAAGCGGCGGCTGCGGGCCCAGTTGCGCTTGCAGCTGAGCTGCAAGATCGACATCAATATTTCAGGAAGGAAATCACTTCCGTGCCGGCGAGTTTGTTGCGCCCGTGCAAAAATTCGAGCTCGATCAGGAAGATCGCTTCGACCAAATCGCCGCCGACCTTCTTAATTAGAGTGATGGCCGACGCGGACGTCCCGCCGGTCGCCAGCAAGTCGTCGATCAATACGACTTTTTCGCCGCGCTCGATCGCGTCGATGTGCAATTCCATTTCAGCCTCGCCGTATTCGAGCGTGTACGCCGCGCTCTCCGTCTTGTAGGGCAGCCGTCCTTTTTTTCGCAACGGAACGAAGCCGACGTTCATCGCGTAGGCCACGGCGGACCCGAAAAGAAATCCGCGCGCATCGATGCCGACGATCTTGTCGATCTTTTTACCGCGGCATTTTTCGAGGAAGAGTTCGATCGACGCGCGAAACAACGCGCCATCTTTCAAGATCGGCGTGATGTCTTTGAAAATGATTCCCGGCTTCGGAAAATCCGGAACATCGCGAATGGCCGCGCGTAACTGATCGATCGAAGCTGAGCTCATCGGCGCGATGCTAGCGGCGCGCTTTCAAAGGTCAACCGCGGAAGGCGGCGTGTTGCCAATGATTTGGCGGGCCCTTAAACTACGCGTCCGGTGGATCGACAATTACTCATCGCTTCGACGCTTTGCTTTTTTGTGGGCGTGGTTTGGACCGCGCTGGCCTTACGCGCGCGCATCTTTCGTCCCGGCCTTTTCAATTTCTTCGCCATCGCCGCCGGTTTCATTTTGCAGACCGCATTTCTCTCGATGCGCGGTCACGCCGTCGGCCGCTGTCCGCTCACGAATCTGTTCGAGGTTTTCATTTTTCTCGCCTGGTCGGTGGCGTTGATCTACCTGCTGATCGGTCCGGCCTATCGACTTTCGCTGATGGGCGCGTTCACCGCGCCGGTCGTGTTCGTCATTCAAGCGTTCGCGCTGATCGCGCCGATCGATGTTCGGCATTCGAATCGGATGCCGGCGAATTCCTGGCTCGAATTTCACGCGTCGATCTCGATGGTCGCGTATGGCGCGTTCGCACTCGCCTGCATCGCCGGTGCGATGTATCTCGTGCAGGAACGGCAGCTCAAGACGCATCAGATTCACTCGATCTTTTACCAGTTGCCGCCGTTGACCGATCTTTTTGCCGCGATCACGCGTCTGCTCTGGTGGGGCTTCGGACTTTACACGCTCGGACTCGTTAGCGGATTTTTTATCGGCCAACCTTTGCCGCGGCTGCAAATCGTTTGCGCCTTCGGCGTGTGGTTGTTGTATGCGGCGATTTTGCAAGGCCGACATCTGCGCTGGCTCGCGCCGAAACGCGTGGCCGCGCTTTGCATCTGGGGATTTAGCGCGGCGTTGATGCTTTTATGGGGCATCACCTTTAGCGCACAGGTTCATTGACGCCGATGGATCTCTTTTGCATCGGGCTCAGCCATCACACCGCGAAGGTGGAGACGCGCGAACGTTTTGCCGCGGGTGAAGAAACGGAATCGTTGCTGCGCGAATGCGGATGCAACGAAGCGGTCGTCTTGACGACGTGCAATCGCGTGGAAGTTTACGCGGCGGCCGATCGGCAATTGGCGACGGAGAAAATCGCGAACTGCCTTGCGCGCAAGATCGTCAAGCAACTTTGCGCCGATGTTCCGGCATTCTACCGACACGAAAATGCGGAATGCGTGCAGCATCTTTTTCGCGTCGCGTCTGGTCTCGACTCGATGGTGGTCGGCGAAACCGAAGTGCTCGGCCAAACCAAGAAAGCCTACGAAGCGGCGCGCGCGTCGGGCGCGGCCGGCGCGTATCTGCATCGCCTGTTTCAACGCGCGTTTCGCGCCGCAAAACAAGTGCGCACGCATACCGACATCACCCGCGGCGCCGTTTCGGTCGGATCCGTCGCTGTCGATCTTGCGGCGAAGATTTTTGGCGATCTCGGCCGGCGTAAGGTTTTGGTGCTCGGCGCAGGCGACATCAGCGAACGCGCGGCGC
>JBDUDM010000106.1:0-5680 GCA_040002925.1 Spartobacteria bacterium
GAAAATCGATTGTCGCTCTTAGCTTAAGCAAACGCGCGCGCGAATGAACTTGCCGTTGTCGTTGACGCGGACACGTCCGCTGCCAAGGAGGTCGGCGACGGTCGCAACCGTCTCTTTGGTGCTCTTGGTGCAGGAGCTGACCGCGAGGATCAGGTCGCCCAAAGATAGTTTCGTGCGGGGTTGTTTCAGGATTTGATTAGTCTTTTTCATGATCGAACTCGCTAAATTAGAGCAACTGCGGTGCCATTTCGTTCAATCTATCTCGCCAGAGGCGAAATTGTCCATCACTTGGAACGAAAGGTCCGAGCGACGACGCGAAGCTGACACTTGTGTCAGTTACGTTGACACAAATGGATCAATCCCGCCGGTGCATAAGCCGCATCGAGACCAGATAAAGTGCGGCGAATGCGAGGACGAACAGCAGAATCCAGTGCGATTGCCCTTTGATGAATTGCACCATCCCCTCGGGGTTCGACAAAAGGTCAGGCTGGCGCCGATAAGCTTGCGCGCCGAGATAGGCAAGGACTCCGTTGGCTGTCGCCGCTCCCGCGATCGTGACCAGGCTGAACGTTAAAAACGGCATCCGCACGATGCCCGCCGGAATAGAAATGAAGTGACGAATGATCGGCAGCACTCGGGCAAAGAAAACGCCGCCGGCTTGATAACGCTTTAGCCAGTTTTCGGCGCGCTCCAGATTCTCCGGCTTAAGCAAAAAGAACCGGCCGTAGCGCACGAGCAATGGCCGGCCGAGATACAACGACAAGAAATACATGAGCGCCGCGCCCAGATACGATCCCACGGTTCCAGCAATAATGACTCCGGTGAAGCTGAGATCGCCGCGCGCCGCCAGAAAAGCCGCGGGCGGAATCACCGCTTCGGCCGGCACCGGCAGCGGCGTGCTGCCCATAGCCATCAACGCGATGATGCCGATATATCCGCCGCCAAGAACCCAGCTGAACCACGTTTCGAGTAGATGATGCATATTGTCATTCCGAGCGAAGTCGAGGAACCTGTCGATCTTGTCCGCTGCGGCTGGCCGTAGTTCAATCGAAAATCCGCAATCCGCAATCCAAATTCGCCATGTCGATCTACCGGCGCGTTCTCCAATATTACCGGCCGTTTCTGCCGCAGACCCTGTTCGGTCTCGCGCTGAGCTTTGTCGGCATCGGATTGAATCTGCTCAAGCCGTGGCCACTCAAAATCATTGTCGACCGCGTTTTGCTTCCTGCCGCCGGAGAGAAAGCACCGCAGCACACCGTTCTCATTTTATGTCTCGCGCTTGTCGTGCTGCAATTGCTTTGGGGAATCACCAATTGGCTAACGAATTACCTTTTCGTGAAAATTGGGCTACAAGCGCTGCTCAAGTTGCGCACGGAAATTTACTCCCACTTGCAGCGGCTCTCGCTCAAGTTTCATGACACGCGGCGCTCAAGCGATTCCAGTTTTCGCGTCGCCTACGATTCGCAAGCGATCCAGACGATCTACAACAAAGGTTTCACCGGCATTTTTGGATCGACAATCACTCTCATCGGCACCTTCGTGATCATGCTGCGGCTCGACTGGCAGCTAGCATTGCTTTCGTTGGCGATTGTTCCCCTGCTCCTCGGCGCCATTTATTTTTTCGCGTATCGCATTCGCCGCCAATCAACCTTCATCCAGGAACAGGAAAGCGCCGTGCTCGCGCAGGCGCAGGAAGGTCTCAGCTCCATTCGCCTGGTGCATGCGTTTGGGCGCGAAGATTGGGAAGTGCGCCAGTTTCACATGCGCGCGGAACAAAGCTTGCAGGCCAATCTCCGACTCACCCTAACGAACGTGAACAGCGCGCTTGTCATCAGCACCCTAATGGTCATCGGCACCGCTGTGATGTATTACGTCGGCACCATGCACGTCCTCGCGGGCACGCTCACCCTCGGTTCGTTGCTCGTCTTCAGCGCTTATTTGCTGATGCTCTACCAGCCGCTCGAATCGCTCACCTACACAACGTGGGCAATGGAAGGCGCAACGGCTGGCGCGAAACGCTGCTTCGAAGTGTTAGATCGACAAGATGATGTCGTTGAATCGCCGAACGCGATTGCGATTGAATCTGCGCAAGGCGCCATTGACTTTCGCGCGGTCTCATTCGGATACGCCGAAGATCGACATGTCATCCACCATGTCGATCTTGCCATCGCGCCGAACCAGATCGTCGCAATCGTCGGCGGCACCGGCGCGGGTAAAAGCACGCTACTAAGTCTGGTCCCACGATTCTACGATCCTTCGTCGGGCAGCATCACGATCGACAATCGCGATGTGCGCGATATCACCAAGAAATCTTTGCGCGCACAAATCGGAATCGTTTTGCAGGACACTCTGCTTTTCTCCACCACGGTGCGCGAGAACATCGCTTACGGCCGACCCGACGCGACCGACGAAGAGATTGTCGATGCGGCGCGGCGGGCGCAGGCGGACGATTTCATCCAGCAGTTGCCTAACGGTTACGCGAGTCTGGTGGGTGAACGCGGCGGACATCTCAGCGTCGGTCAGCGGCAACGCATCGGCATCGCGCGAGCATTTTTGAAGAACGCGCCGATTCTGCTCCTCGATGAACCGACTTCCGCGCTCGACCCGTCCACCGAATCGGCCATCATGGGCACAATTAAGGAACTGATGCGCGGCCGAACCACCTTGATTGTCACGCATCGACTCGCGACCATTCACGATGTCGATCTTATCGTGGTTCTCGAAAATGGCCGACTGGTCGAAGAAGGCCGGGGCGCCGACCTGGTGAATCGTGGTGGTGTTTATGCGAAGCTTTACGCTTCCGGAAACTTTCCCGGCAAATGAGTAACGTTCGGCAAGATCGACATGTGGAAGGCGATTGGTGGACGAAGCCGATTCCGGCGAACGTCGAATTCGGCGAAGGGTTTTACTGCGAGAGCGCGCAGATCTTTCGTTTCATGCGCAGCGTAAAACCGCGCGCGGTAGTGATCGGCAAACATGTCTCTTGTTATGCCGGCTGCTCCTTTTCGATCGGCGACAATGGTAACTGCACGATCGGCGATTTCACGCTGCTCAATGGCGCGCTCATCATGGCCGAGGACAAGATCGACATCGGATCGCACTGCCTCATCTCATGGAATGTCGGCATCGCCGATTCCGATTTCCATCCGCTCGAGCCGGCGCAACGATTGATCGATGCGCAAGCGCTCGCGCCTTATTTCAAGCATCGTCCGCCGCGCCCGAAATTGAAAACCGCGCCCGTTATTATTGGCGACAATGTTTGGATCGGGATGAACGCGACCATTCTGAAAGGCGTAACAATTGGTGAGAATTCAGTCGTAGCCGCGGGCTCGGTCGTGACGAAGAGCGTGGCGCCGAACACGGTGGTCGCAGGAAATCCAGCAGCAATCATAAAGACATTTTGAAACGGAAGCGCATCGTGGTGATGGGCTTCATGGGTTCGATGCCGATCGCGGGCGTGATCTGGCAACACATCCATTACGTTGTCGGACTGCAGCGGCTGGGGCACGACGTTTACTACATCGAGGACTCGGCGCGTCTTCCTTACAACCCCGAGACGTTCGAGGTGAACAACGAGTTCGATTATGCCGCGCGCCTGCTCGAGCAACTCAGCCGCGAGTTCGGCTTTGAGAATCGCTGGGGATTTTGCGCGCGTTATTTGAAGGGCAATCCTACCGCCGGGCTGTCGCTAAAAAAAATCCGGCAACTATATAAAGAGGCCGACGCCATCCTTAACATCTGCGGGACGCAGGAATTCAACGATGACCTGCTCAAGAGCGATCGCATTCTCTATGTAGAGAGCGACCCCGGCGTCGAGCAGATCAAGATCGACCAGAGCGTAAGATCGACAATCAACTATCTGCGGCGGCATCGCGCGCTTTTCACCTTTGGCGAAAATGTCGGCACCAAAGATTTTCCGGTGCAAACCCATCGCTTCAAATGGTGGCCCACGCGACAGCCGATTGTGACCGATCTCTGGAAAACGAATCGCGCTCCCACACGCGCGGCCATTTTCACATCAGTGGCGAACTGGTCGACCAGCGGATTGAAAGACATCACTTGGCGTGGCGACAAATATCTTTGGAGCAAATCGCGCGAGTTTCTGCGCTTTGTTGCGGCACCGAAAAAATCTGGCGAGAAATTCGAGCTCGCGACCGACATCAAAGATCGACAAGTGCGGCAAAAATTTCGGCAGAACGGCTGGCGTTTTAAATCGCCGCTGCAGTTGAGCGTCGATTACTGGCTATACCGCGAATACATCCGCAAATCGAAAGGCGAGTTCACCGTCGCAAAGGACCAATACGTGCGACTCAACACCGGCTGGTTCAGTGACCGCAGCGGGTGCTATCTCGCCGCGGGCCGACCGGTTATCACTCAAGAAACCGGCTTCACGAAACATTATGGCGGCGGCGTTGGGCTGCTGTCTTTCTGCTCGTTAGCCGAAATCGTCGAGGCGGTGAAAGAGGTCAACGCAGATTACAAAAAGCATTCGCGCGTCGCGCGCGAGATCGCACGCGAATGTTTCGAAGCGGAGAAAGTCCTGGGCGCGCTCCTTGAGCGCGCCGGCATTTAATCAATCGCGAACGAGCAGGTAGGTTATGAACGCGTTGCCTACGGCCGGCGCTGTCACGGTCACGACAGCTGGTCCGGCAATGCGCATGTTTTTATCTTCAGCGGACATTTTGTCGTCCACCAAACTAGCGGCAAGAATGATCGCGGTTTCACCGGCCTTCGTGACTTTCACTCTCGCATCGCCTCCCGATTCCTGAACGAAGTTCACGATCTTCATCGTGCGATTTCCCGAAACGGTTATCTCCTTCTCTGTGCTGACGACGAAGCTGTGATAGTCATCGTCAGCGAACGCCGTGCTGCGCAAAACTAAAATCGGCAAAAGCAAAAGGAGCTTTTTCATTGTGTCATCTTGCCGGCAAGATCGACATCTTCCAAGCGAAATGCCGAGATGCGATTTGCTTTTCGAGCGCTTCGTCTCATCTTCTCGCCTTCTGATGAGACGCCGCAGTTTTTTTCTTTGCATGCTGGTGTTGGTAGCGGCGGCGAGGATCGATGCGCAACAGCCGCAGATGCCTTCCCAGCTGCCGCCGGGAAGTTCGCCCGCGCCTTCTTTCGGTCCGCCTAAACTTCCCGGCGCAATGCCCAAGCAGGAAGCGGCGGCCGCGGCACCGGTGGTTATTCCGATTCCAGTCGCGCCCGCTCGTCCGAATGGCCCGGTCCAGAAAAGTCTGGTGCGAATTATCGCGACCGCGGTGGAACCTGATTTCAAAGCGCCCTGGAACGCGGGCGGAATTCAGCGCGGCGTCGGCGCCGGATTTGTCATTGATGGCAATCGCATCCTAACGAACGCTCACGTGGTCTCAAACAGCCGGTATCTCACGGTCGAGCGCGACGGCGATCCGAATAAATATCCCGCGACGGTGCAATTTGTGGCGCATGATTGCGATCTCGCCGTCATCACGGTGGCGTCACCGAACTTTTTCAAGAACATGCCGGCGCTGCAATTCGGTGGGATTCCTGCGCTCGAAACGACGGTGTCGGCCTACGGTTTTCCAATCGGCGGCGAGCGGATGTCGATCACGACCGGCATCGTGTCGCGCACCGATTTTCAGCTCTACACGCATTCGTCGATCGATCAGCACCTCGCGATTCAGATCAGCGCGCAGAT
>JBDUDM010000032.1:0-19053 GCA_040002925.1 Spartobacteria bacterium
ACGCTTTCGCGTTGCGGCAAAAACATGGTGAGACATTTGCAGGCGCCGCCGGCTTTCAGGAATTCGGTCATGGGAAGCTGATGACATTGGTAACCGCGCTCTTGCAACGTCGCGACCAGGGTGGGCGCGCCTTCCGGCAAAACGATTTGTCGATCTAACACGACGGCGTTGCAGGAAAAATGGGCCGCTTCTTGTTCCGAAACGTCGATCAAATCGTGCATGTGATCGCGAATGGTGCGCTGGCCGTATTCGTCGAACGCGGCCGGAAACCAAAACGCGCTTCCGTCGGGCAACGGACAAAAGCAGGTATCGAGATGGTAAAAACGTGGATCGACGAGTTCGACCGAGATGGCGAGGCAGCCCAGCATTTCGGCGACGGCGCGATGGGAGTTCACGTCCGATCGAAATTTGTAACCGCAGAACAATGCGTCGCCGCCGAAAAGCGCGTCGCCTTCGCCTTCGAAATATAAATTCTCGGGCAGCCAGATTACTTCGTAGCCTTTGCTTTCCATCCAACGCGCGAAGTGCGGCGCTTCCCCGGCGCGTTCGACGTGGCGAAAATTGCTGGGAATGAATTTCTTGCCGACAGCGAGACCGGCATTCGCCGTGAAAACCATGTCGGGAAGTTTCGGCTGCGGCTCGACCAGAAAGATTTTGCAATCGAGCTTCGACAAGGTGGCGTGCAAACCTTTCCACTGCTTTTGCACAACAGGCGTATCGGCGCCGCGCGCGCGGCTCATCCAGGGGTTGATCTCATACTCGATGCCGTAGTGATCCGGCGGGCAGAGCAGTAACTCACGCATAACATCGACAACTACTTTTTCGCGTCTGCCTGGCGGATGACTTCAGCGCCTTGCTGGTGCAATCGCTGAATGAGTTCATCGAGCACTTCCTGACTCGGCGCGGAAACTTCGATGCGGGCCTGGCTTTGATCGACCCGCTGTTGGCCGATTTTGAACTCAACGATGTTAAAACTGGCGCCGCCGGTGAGGATTTGATCGAGCACTTTCGGAAGGATCAAGGAGTCGATAATGTGGCCGCGCAGCGCAATTGTCTCGGAAACCATCGGGGGAACCTAGCGAAGGGAAATGCGTGCGCCAGCGTTGTGATTCGAAACGCCACCCAGCCACGCTGGTCTTCGGGCCGGATCGTGGAAGAGTAGAGTATGATGGGCGAAGAGCTGCGCGCGATGGGGGCCAAGATCGACATGGTCCTTTCGGTGCAGCCGCAATATTTCGTCACGCATCCATCGGAATTGCGGGCCTTGCGGCAATTAAGCGACGCAGATTTGCGCCAATTTGCGCAGGAACGTGGCTGGCGCAGCGTTCGACGCGTGGGCGGACGGCAGATCGAATTTTATAATGACGTGAGCATGCGCGGCGTTTGAGAGGATTAAGAAATTTGTAACCGATTCCTAATCTCGCCGGTCTTTTGGAATGGATTCCGCTCCAAAATGATCGCCGTCGCCGAAGTGCCTTCTCCCACAGAACGCGTCGCACCGAGAACATGAACACAGGGAGAGCACGCGCGGTCGCTTACGGATGCATCGCATTTTTCATCGCGGCGAGCGCGCATGCGATTGTCGATCTTAACGGCAATGGGGAAAGCGATGTGTGGGAGCAGTATTATCAAGCGCAGGCGCTCGCACCCAGTGCGGACAGCGATGGCGATGGCCAAACAAATCTTTCCGAAAGTATCGCCGGCACCAATCCTCTCGACGCCAAATCCGTCTTTAAACTGACTCGCATCGGCGTGAGCAATGGGTCGGTGACCCTGAGTTGGAGCACGATCATTGGTCAACGTTACCAAACACAAAGCAGCGCGGACATGCGGACGTGGAACGATCTCGGGACGCCGTTTGTCGGAACAGGACAAGAGATGACGGGAAGTTTCGGTATTCCCGCGAATCAAAAATATTTTCGGGTAAAGGTCAGCAGCCAGGATTCGGACGGCGACGGCGTAACTGATTGGGAAGAAATCGTGGCCGGGTTGAATCCTAATTCGGCCTTCAGCCGCGGCGGCACGACGGATGATCTGACGACGATTCAAACGGCGCTGCAGGCAACAACGAACACGGTGACGGTAGCGGCGACAGATCCGTATGCGACTCGTCTCGGTGGCGACACCGGAAAATTTACGGTCACGCGCAGCGGCAAACTGGATGCGATCACTGTTACCTATACGGTGAGCGGCACGGCGGTGGCGGGAACCGATTACGTCTCGCTCAGCGGGACGGTCACGCTGCCATTCGGCGTCAACTCGGTAGATATAGTGGTTAGTCCGAAATCTACCGCGGCACCTTCGACTGTTGCGCGCACGATCGTGATCACCCTAACGACCGGTGCGAGTTACACGCTTGGCTCGCCCACTGCCGCAACGGTCACGCTCGGTGCCGAAGCGGGAGCGAATTCTGTCCTGCAGGAAATCTGGATGAATCTTTCCGGCTACAACGGCGTCGCCGATATTCCGCTGACCACGCCGCCGACGACTTCGCGCGTGCTGACGACGTTGGAGCAGCCGTTGAATTACGCGAATCAGTACGGGACGCGGATTCGCGGCTACATCGTGCCGCCGACCACCGGCAATTACACATTTTGGATCGCCAGTGACGATCAAAGCGAGTTGTGGATTTCGACGGACGATCAGCCGGCCAACATGGTCAAACGCGCTTATGTCGCGACTTACACGGGCTCGCGCCAGTGGACGAAAGAGGCGAACCAGAAGTCGCCCATCCTCGCGCTGACGGCGGGACAAAAATATTATTTTGAAGCGCTGATGCGAGATTACAACAGTGGCGATAACATGGCTGTTGGTTGGTTCAAGCCAGGTGATGCCGGCGCTGGAACGGCTCCGAGTGAGGTCGTGCCTGGTTCCGCGCTCGCGCCCTACACGCCGCCGGCCGCGCCCGCGCAGCAGACGACCCTGTATGTCGCGTCGCTTGTTCCGGGAGCGGGCTATGTGTCTAACGGATCGGGCACGGCGACGTTGCGTCTGAGCGCCGATGAGACATTCGCGATTTACTCGGCCACTTACAGCAATCTTTCCGCCCCGGAGACGGGAGCTCATATCCACGGACCGGCCGATCCCGGGCAAAGCGGCGGTATTATTTTCGACATCGACACCGCGACACCGCAAGCCGATGGGACTTACCTGTGGATTTTTCAGCCGGTGGGCGCCAATTCCATTGCCGACATCGTGACCGCGATCAAGACCGGTCGCACCTACGTTAACATCCACACATCGAGTTATCCGAGCGGGGAAATTCGCGGACAATTCGGACTTTCGGTTGGCACCAGTAATTTTACGCCGCCGCCCGATCCACCGGCTTGGACGGACGATCATTCAGATCCAAATGGTGTGGCGCGTTTCCTCACTCAGGCCACTTTCGGTCCGAATGTGGAGTCGATCGCTCAAGTCCAGAGCGATGGTTACAGCTCGTTTATCGATCAGCAGTTCGCGGCTCCGGTGACGTTGCATCTTCCCTATGTCGATGCCTACGAGGCGGCGAACCCGGGCCTGACTAACGTCAACCAAACCCAGCAGGCTTGGTTGAAAGCGGCCGTGACTGCGCCCGACCAATTGCGACAGCGGGTAGCTTTCGCCCTGAGCGAAATCTTCGTTGTCTCCGATCAGAACGGCGATCTGAATAACACCCCTTTCGGTTTGTCCGGCTACTACGATCTCCTGCTCAACCGGGCCTTCGGCAATTTCCGGCAGCTGCTCGAAGACGTAACCTTGAGTCCGGTCATGGGCGTGTATCTGAACATGCTCCTGAACGACAAACCGAACCCGGTCACCGGAACTTCGCCTAACGAAAATTATGCGCGCGAGGTAATGCAGCTGTTCACCGTCGGGCTGAACAAGCTCAACCCCGACGGCACCTTGCTGCTCGATAATCAAAACCGGCCGATTGCCACCTACGACCAGAACGTGGTCGTGGGCCTTGCGCATGTATTCACCGGATGGGGCTTTGCCGGGAATCCGAATTTCGACTTCTACCCGCAAAACTATCGCGCCCCCATGGCTGCCTTCCCGGACCACCACGATACCGGACAAAAACGCGTGCTCGATAACGTGGTTCTGCCTGCGGGGCAGACGCAGTCGCAGGATTTGAAGGACGCGCTCGATATCATTTTCAATCATCCGAACGTCGCGCCGTTTATCTCGCGCGAACTCATTCAACGCCTGGTCACGAGCAACCCGAGCCCGGCCTACGTCTACCGCGTCGCCAAAGTTTTCAAAGACAACGGCCAGGGTGTCCGCGGTGACCTCAAGGCGGTCGTGCGCGCGATCCTGCTCGATTACGAAGCGCGCAATCCCATTGCCCCGACCACAAATAATTACGGGCATGAACGCGAGCCGGTAATTCGATACGCGAACTTACTGCGCGCGTTTCACGCCTCCGCCGCCAATGGCATCTACGACTTCCCCTACCCGCAGGATTCACTCGGCCAGATTCCGCTCGACTCGCCCACCGTCTTCAACTTTTTCGAACCCAACTATGTGCAACCGGGGGAGATCGCCGCAGCCGGCCTTGTCGCACCGGAATTTCAAATCACGACCGACACCACCGTGGTCACAAGCATCAATTATCTGCGCAGTCTGATTTATCAAAACACCAGTGCCACCGAAATGGTCCTGAACTGGACGCCATCCGAGCTCGCGCTCAGCAACACGCCATCGAGTTTGGTCGACATGCTCAACACCCGCCTGATGAGCGGACAAATGCCGAGCGCGATGCGCAGCGCCATCATCACTCGCGTCAGTGCCATCGGTATCAATGCCGCCGATCCAAATCCCGGTCTCCTCAGCCGCGCGCGAGCCGCGACCTATCAAATCATCGCCTCACCACAATTTAATATCGAACGATGAACACACCTTTCACAGATCGCCGCCAATTTATTCGGCAATGCGCTTGCGCAGCTCTCGGCACCACCTCGATTGCGTCGACCATCTGGAACATGCGCGCCATTCGCGCGGCCACCGCGAACAGCCTTGCTCCCGCTGCCGGAAATTTTAAAGCACTGGTCTGTTTATTTCTCTACGGCGGCAACGACGCCAATAATCTCCTCATCCCACGCGACACCACCGATTACAACGCCTACGCCGCCGCGCGCCAGGGCCTCGCCATTCCGCAGGCTTCGTTGCTTCCGATCACGCCCACGACTTACTCCGATGGCCGCCAATTCGGATTACATCCGAGCCTTGTCGATGCGCCGAACACAGCCGGCCAGCCAAATTTACCCGGCCTGCAAAGTCTCTTCGCCCAGGGAAAACTCGCGCTCCTCTCCAACGTCGGCACCCTCGTCGCGCCCGTCACTCGCGCGCAATACCTCAGCGATACCGCCGCTCTCCCGCCGCAATTATTTTCGCATAACGACCAATCCGTGCAGTGGCAAACCAGCGTGCCAGATCAACCGCCGCGCACCGGCTGGGGCGGTCGCATGGCCGATCTTCTCGTTTCCCTAAACGGCAGCGCGCAAATATCGATGTCGATCTCGCTCGCCGGCACGAACACCTTCCAGGTCGGCAACACCGTCTTCGAATATCAAATGTCGCCCTACGGCGTAACGAGTTTGAACGGATACAGCGGCAACACCAAAACGTCGATCGATAGTGTGCTCAACTTGCCGCATCAAAATTTATTCGAAGCAGAGTTCGCCAAGATCACGCGGCGTTCGCTCGACAACGCCGCTTTGCTCTCGACTGCGCTTAGCGGCATAAATATCACCACCTTCTTCCCCGCCAATAATTATCTCGGCGATCAACTCAAGATGATCGCCAAGATGATCGCCGCGCGGAACACCCTCGGCATGAGCCGGCAGGTTTATTTCTGCGCCGTCGGCGGTTACGACACCCACGGCGACCAGCTCACCGCGCATGCAAATCTGTTGACCGAGTTAAACAACGCGCTCGCGTCATTCTATCAATCGACTGTCGATCTTGGCGTAGCCGATCAAGTCACCACCTTCACCGCCAGTGATTTCGGCCGCACCTTCCCGGTCAACAACGGCCTCGGCAGCGATCACGGTTGGGGAAATCATCAGCTCGTTCTCGGCGGCGCTGTGAAGGGCGGCAATATTTACGGCCGCGTTCCCGCACTCGTCGTCAACGGTCCCGACGACACCGACGAAGGCCGCTGGATTCCGACCACATCGGTCGACGAATATTCCGCCACGCTCGCCAAATGGTTCGGCGTCACCGCCACCGACATGGCCACCGTCTTTCCAAATCTCAGTCGCTTCGCCACGCCCGATCTCGGCTTCATGTTCTAGTCATTCGCGCGATGAAGCGTTCGCTCCTCATCGTAATTTCAATCGCCGCGCTTTGTTTGTTGATCGCCGCCTGGCGCGGCCATCATGCATCGAGTGCGCTGACCGAATCTCCCGCTACTACAAGATCGACAATTGCAAGATCGACATCGAATCCTGCGCCCGCCGCCGGCTCCACTTTAGCGTTTGTCGCGAACACGCCGGCCCCATCCGACCCGAGCAAAGCAGCATCGCAAAGTGAACGGCCACGCTTTGTCACTGAAAGCCAGCCCGCGCAAAAACTTGCCGGCGAAAACAACATCGCGTTACAAAAGGCGCAGCAAGGAATTCGCGAATACCGACAGGCCTTTCGCCAGAATCCCGTCGGCACCAATGCCGAGATCACGCGCGCGCTTCTCGGAAAAAATCCGCGCGGCCTGAAACTTTTGCCGGCCGATGCCGCGGTGAATGCAAAAGGTCAATTGCTCGATCCTTGGGAGCAGCCGGTTTTCTTCCATCAAATCTCCGGCACCGTCATGGAAGTTCGGTCGGCCGGTCCCGACCACGTCATGTGGAATGCCGACGACGAAATCCTTCGTTAGGCCGGCGATTACGATCCGGAAAAGAATCCAGTTAGCGGACTCGTTGCGTTAGCAATTGTCGATCTTTCGCCCAGCCCAATTTCGCGCGCTTCCCGTCCCGCCTCGACCGCTTTTCGAAACGCTTGCGCCATGCGCAACGGATCCGAGGCAATCGCGATTGCCGTATTCACCAGCACCGCATCGGCTCCCATTTCGAGTGCCTCCGCTGCCTGACTCGGCGCCCCTAACCCTGCATCCACCACCACCGGCACCGTCGCCTGTTCGATGATGATCTCGATCTGCGCGCGCGTTTCGATTCCACGATTACTGCCGATCGGCGAACCGAGCGGCATCACCGTCGCCGTGCCGACATCCTGTAATCGCTTCGCCAGGACCGGATCGGCATTGATGTAAGGGAGAACCGTAAATCCTTCCTTCACCAAAATCTTCGCGGCCGCCAGCGTCTCCACTCCATCGGGCAGCAAATAGCGCGGGTCCGGATGAATCTCGAGTTTGATCCATGTCGGCAAACCGGCCGCCGCGGCGATGCGCGCCACTCTCACCGCTTCGTCCGCGTTCCGCGCGCCGCTCGTGTTCGGTAACAACAGAAACTTTTTCGGATCGATGAAATCGAGAATATTCGCGAACGGATCGCCTTTGCCGGAAAGATCGGCGCGACGCAATGCCACCGTTACGATCTCCGTTCCGCTCGCGACCAGCGCATCGCGCATCAATTCATTCGAAGCGAACTTGCCGGTGCCGACGAGCAGGCGCGAAGTGAATTCGCGATCCGCGATCTTCAGTTTGGAAGGCTTGTCCGACATCGCCGTGAAGATAAACGAATTCGCTGTACGAATCGAATCACTTCGGCCAGTTTCTTCCGGTGACGAAGTTCGAACTTCATCTGGAAGATTGCGTGGCCGGCATGGCGAAGCTGCCAGACGAATATGTCGATCTTGTCGTCACCTCGCCGCCCTACAATCTCGGCATTCGTTACGGAAAATTTTCCGACCGGCAAGATCGACAATCGTATTTGCAATGGTGCGACGAATGGGCCGCGCAAATTCACCGCGTCTTAAAACCAAGCGGCTCTTTCTTTCTCAACATCGGCGCCGCGCCGTCGAATCCGATGTTGCCGCATGAAATTGTTTTCGCGCTGCGGGATTTGTTCGTTCTGCAAAACACCATCCACTGGATCAAATCGATCGCGATCGACGATCGTACGCACGGACATTTCAAACCGATCAGTTCGCCGCGGTTTCTGAACGATTGCCACGAATACATTTTTCATTTCACTCATACCGGTAAGATCGACATCGACCGTCTCGCGCTCGGCGTTCCGTATCAGGATAAAAGCAACATTGCGCGCTGGTCGCACACCGGCGGCAGCGACCGGCGTTGTCGCGGCAACACCTGGTTTGTTCCGTACGAAACAATTCAACGTCGCGATAAGGAACGTCCGCATCCGGCCACGTTCCCGGCCGCGCTCGCGGAAAATTGCATCAAGGTCCACGGCGTCTCGCGTGTAAACACGATGCTCGATCCATTTCTGGGAATCGGAAACTCAGCAGTTGCGGCGAAAAGCGTCGGCGTGAAAAAATTCATCGGCTTCGAGATCGATGAGACATATCTAGACGAAGCGAGACGTCGCATCGAAACGTAATCTTGTAAGGGGAAGCAGCCTGCTTCCCTGGGACGCTAACAGCGTCCCCTACAATAACCGTTCGTCCGTTTTCGCGCCGTCCGTCCGCCCCTGAAACTTCTCCAGCGCCTTCACCAAATTCCCCGGCAACGGCCGCACGCGATCGAAAATTCGCTCGGCCAGCGGCTTCGCCACCGTGTAGCCGGCGAAAAACATTTCCAAGCGCGCATCGAGATTGTCGATGTAATGCAGAGCCATCGCTTCCGGCGTTTTCGGATTCACCGGCGAACCGAACTGCATCTCGCCATGATGCGCGCCGATCAAATGCAGCAGATGCAGGCGCACGTCTTCCGATGCGGGTGTGAGATTTTTCCACGCGTCAGAGTTGTCGGCATTCAGTTTCCGCCAGAGCGAATTCACCAGCTCTAATCCGATCGAAATGTGCCCCATCAATTCGCCGCGTTCGTCGTAACCCATGACGAATCCGTTTTCCGGCAATTGATTTTCCCAAAGCTTGCCGCAGTCGTGAAATAAAATTCCCGCGATTAGAAGATCGACATTCAACTCTGGGTATAGCGGCCCGATATTTTTCGCGACGCGCATCATCTGCGAAGTGTGCTCAACCAATCCGCCGCGGCGCGCGTGATGATAATTCCGCGCCGCCGCCGTGCGCCGAAAACGTTCGCCCCATTCGCTTAGAAATAATTCACAGATCCCGCGCAGCCGAGGATCGGCAATCGACTTCACCGCTTGCGTAACGAATTCGAAATCGGCCGTTTGCTTCGCGCGCAGTTCCGTCGGGCCTTGTAATAACTCACTCTGCTCCTGCGGCGTGAGCGGGCGCACCGTCCACTTCCGCGCTTCGAGTCCGTATTGCGAATGCTGATGAAACTCCGCGCTTAACTCGACGAAATCTTCGCGCGAAAGCGCGCTGCAAGCTTTGAACGCGGGATGATCGCCCCAGACGCGCAACGTCATGCGATCGCACGCATCCGCGAGAATGAGTTCGCAATACGGTTGTTGCTCGCGCGTGAGTTTCGGCGCGGCCGCTTCCACTTGCACGTGCGCCCGCGCCGGCACCGGACCGTTTTGCGCGCCCCGGCGAATTTCGCTGAGGGTCAAAAGGTCCATGTCGATCTTGCAGCGGAGCAGCGAGCTGGGCGTGGCTGAAATTACTTCGCCGCTTCGATCACGCCGCAAGCAACGCGGTCTCCGGAGTTGCCGGTGGGATCTGTTTTCAGATCGTCCTCTTTCGCATGCACGATAATCGATTTGCCGACGACCGATTCCGGCCCGCTCATCTTCATCCCTTTTTGTTTCAACTCGAGATGCACTTTGCCGGTGGCATCGGCTTCGACATTCCCGAAATCTCCCGCGTGACGAATCGCGGTCAGCGGGCCGCCGTGATGACTTTGTCCCGGATTAAAGTGCGCGCCGGCGGAGGCTGCTTTCGGGTCGGAGCAATCGCCCTTTTCGTGAATGTGAAATCCGTGTTGGCCCGGCGTTAATCCAGTGATGTCGATCATCACCTGGGTCTCGTCGCCCGCCGCGGTGAAGGTGACCGTGCCCATGACTTTGCTGTCCGAAGCCGGATTCAATTTCGCGACGAGCTTTGTCGGATCCTCCGCTCGCGCTATCGCCGGCAAACAAAACGCCAACGCGACCAGGAAAAGAAACGGAACAAGATTTCTGCGCATATTCGTTTTCATGCTGCAAACGTAGGCCGCTTCGAGCGGATTTGGAACTGCAATCGCGCTTCAATCCAGCAACCGTTGCTCGAGTCCGGCGTAGGCGTCGATGCGGCGATCGCGCAAGAATGGCCAGTGCGTCCGGTGTTCGTTTACGCGGCTCCAATCCACTTCGGCCATCACGATCTCTTGTCGATCTTGCGAACCCTTGGCGATGATCTGGCCGTCCGGGCCGCAGATGAAACTCTGTCCCCAAAATTGAATTCCATCGCCACCAGCCGGCGTTTCGTGTCCCACGCGATTTGCCGCCGCGACGTAACAACCATTCGCCACCGCATGGCTGCGCTGGATTAATTCCCACGCCGAATGTTGTGCTTCGCCGAATTCGTTTTTCTCCTTCGGATGCCAGCCGATCGCCGTCGGATAAAAAATCATTTCGGCGCCGCGTAACGCTGTTAACCGCGCCGCTTCCGGATACCACTGGTCCCAGCAAACACAGACGCCGATGTTGCCGCGCTGCGTTTTCCACGCCTGAAATCCGAGATCGCCCGGCGTGAAATAAAACTTCTCGTGATACAACGGATCATCGGGGATGTGCATCTTGCGATATTTGCCTAACAACTTTCCATTGGCGTCGATGATCGCCGCGGTGTTGTGGTAAAGACCGGCGCTGCGTTTTTCGAAAAGCGACGCGATGATGACAATGCCGAGCTCGCGCGCAATCTCCCCAAAGGTAGATGTCGATCTTCCGGGAATTTCCTCGGCCAGCGCGAAGTTCGCGTGCTCTTCCGTCTGACAAAAATATTGCGACCGGAAAAGTTCCGGCAGACAAACGATCTCCGCCCCGCGCTTAGCCGCATCGCGCACGAATTCAATCGCGTGCGCGGAATTTTCCTCGGGCTCGGGCCCGCACTGCATTTGTACGAGCGCAACTTTGACCATGGGATTACTTCACCGAATCAGCCGGCACGATCTTGATGCTCTCGACCACGACGCGTTTCGTCGGCTTGCTGTTTTCGCCGCCGCTGTTTTTCGTCACCGGTATGTTGCCGATCTTTTCGAGCACATCATCACCTTTGATCAGTTTGCCGAAAGTGGCGTAGCGATGATCGAGGCGGTTCACATTCGCGAGACAAATGAAAAACTGCGAGCCGCCGGAGTCTGGATTGTCCTCCCGCGCCATCGAAACCACGCCGCGCTCGTGCGGATGATCGTTAAACTCGCCTTTGATCGAGTAACCGGGCCCGCCTTCGCCGTAACGGCTTTCCTTCGACAGATCTTTCGAAGTCGGATCGCCGCCTTGGATCATGAATCCCTTCACGATGCGGTGAAAAATTGTGCCGTCGTAAAATCCGGCGCGCGCCAGTTTTTTGAAATTCTCGATCGTCGCCGGCGCGGCGTCCGTCCAGAACTGCGCGACCATTTCGCCTTCGCTCGTTTTGATTACCGCCACTTCGCTTGCTGCGTTCGCGGAAGTTTTCTCTTCTTTCTTTTCTTCAGCCGCAAACAACGCTGAGCTGAGCAACACCGCCGCTAAGATCGACATCTTCATCCTGACAAGTGACACGAAGCCGACCGCGTGTCACGCGGGAGTCATTCCGTGATATTCCTGCAAGCTGCGGACCTCGAGCTTGTTCTTCTGCAATGAACGAATTCCATTCGCGCTCGCCTGCGCCGCCCGCACCGTCGTCATGATCGGGATTTTCTGCGCGAGCGCGGCATTGCGAATGATCACTTCATCCTGCCGCGGAATTTTTCCGCTCGGCGTGTTGATGATGAAATTAATGTCGCCGTTCTTCACTCGGTCGAGCACGTTCGGCCGGCCTTCGCGCAACTTGAACACTTTCGTGACTTCAATTTTCGCTTTGGTCAGCGCTTCCGCGGTGCCGCCGGTCGCGATCACGCCGAAGCCGAGCTTCACAAACTCGCGCGCGACTCGCACGATCGCCTCCTTGTCCGTGTCTTTCACGCTGATGAATACGTTGCCTTCTTTCGGCAACGGCGGCGGCGCAGCCATCTGCGATTTCGCGTAAGCCAGGCCAAGATCGACATCTATTCCCATCACTTCGCCGGTCGATTTCATTTCTGGGCCTAACGAGATGTCGATGCCCTGATACCGCAGAAACGGAAAGACGGCTTCCTTCACCGAAAAATGTTTTGGCACGATCTCCTTGGTAAACCCAAGCTCGCGCAAAGTTTTTCCAGCCATCACCTTCGCCGCCATCTTCGCCAGCGGCACCCCGATTGCCTTGCTCACGAATGGCACCGTGCGCGATGCGCGCGGATTCACTTCGAGGACGTAAACGTCTTCACCTTTCAATGCGAACTGCACGTTCATTAATCCACGAACATTTAGTTCTTTCGCCATCGCTTTGGTCGCGGACGAAATTTCATCCAACACTTTCCGCGACAAAGAAAACGTCGGAATGACGCAGGCGCTGTCGCCGCTGTGAATGCCGGCCTCCTCGATGTGTTCCATGATCGCGCCGATCACGGTCGTATCGCCATCCGAGATGCAATCGACATCGACTTCGACCGCGTCCTCGAGAAATCGATCGACCAACACCGGCCGATCTGGCGTTACTTCGATCGCATTGGTCATGTATCGCCGGAGATCTTCGTCGTTGTAAACCAACTCCATCGCGCGGCCGCCGAGAACGAATGAAGGCCTAACGAGCACGGGATACCCGACCTTGTTCGCGATCCTGACGGCGTCGTCCGTGGTCACAGCTGATCCGCTCGGTGTTTGTCGCAGCCCGAGCTTGTCCAGCATGGCGGCGAACAATTGTCGATCTTCCGCAGTCTCGATGCTCTCCGGTTGCGTGCCGAGAATCGGAACGCCGGCCGCTTTCAATCCGTCCGCGAGATTAAGCGGCGTCTGCCCGCCAAACTGGACGACAACGCCCTCCGGTTTTTCTTCGTCGTAGATATTGAGCACGTCTTCGAGGGTGAGCGGCTCGAAATAAAGTTTGTCGCTCGTGTCGTAATCGGTCGAAACCGTTTCCGGATTCGAGTTCACCATGATCGTCTCGAACCCGAGCTCGCGCAGGGCAAACGCTGCGTGCACACAGCAGTAATCGAATTCAATGCCCTGGCCGATCCGGTTCGGTCCGCCACCCAGGATCATTATCTTTCGTTTGCCGCTGTCGCGTCGCTCATTCTCGTCGCCATACGTCGAATAGTAGTAAGGCGTGTACGCTTCAAACTCTGCCGCGCACGTATCCACGAGGCGGTACGTGGGTGCAACTCCTTCAGCTTTTCTCTTGGATCGAATTTCGCTTTCCGAAGCACCTCGCGCGACTGCCAATTGTCGGTCGGAGAAACCAAATTTCTTTGCGCGCGAGAATGTCTTCGTCTTCAAGCATTCCGTTTCCGCAACGAGCTCAGCGATGTTGCGCAAAAACCACTTGTCGATTTTCGTAAGCTCATAAGCTTCATCAATCGAGGCGCCTTTTTTAAGTGCCTGCGCGATGTAGAAGATTCGTTCGGCATTCGGGATCGCCAGCTTCAATCGCAGTGTTTCAAGATCGACATCTCTATCTGCGCCGTCACCTAACAAGCCGAAGCGTTTGATCTCCAGGCTGCGCAGCGCTTTTTGCAACGCTTCTTTAAACGTGCGTCCGATCGCCATCGCTTCTCCGACGCTTTTCATTCGCGTTGTGAGCGTCGCGTCTGCCTGCGGAAATTTTTCAAATGTGAACCGCGGCACTTTGACCACGCAGTAATCAATCGTCGGCTCAAAGCAGGCCGGCGTTTCGCGCGTGATATCGTTTCTAATCTCGTCGAGCGTAAAGCCGACTGCGAGTTTGGCCGCGATCTTTGCAATCGGAAAACCGGTCGCTTTCGATGCCAGCGCACTGGAACGCGACACGCGCGGATTCATTTCGATCACCACCATGCGGCCCGTTTCAGGGTGAACAGCAAACTGAATATTCGATCCGCCGGTCTCGACGCCAATCTCACGAATGACGGCAAACGCGGCGTCGCGCATCATTTGGTATTCCTTGTCGGTGAGCGTTTGCACGGGCGCGACAGTAATGGAGTCGCCCGTATGCACGCCCATTGGATCGAAATTCTCGATGGAACAAACAACCACGCAGTTGTCCATCCGGTCGCGCATGACTTCCATCTCGAATTCTTTCCAGCCGACCAGCGATTCTTCGATCAACACTTCGCGCACTGGCGAAAGATCCAGGCCGCGCGCAGCGATCTCATCAAGTTCTTCGCGGTTGTAAGCGATCCCACCGCCGGCACCGCCCAAAGTGAACGCCGGACGAATGATCAGCGGAAATGTTCCGATCTCGGCAATGATGCGATCGAGATCCGCAACTGAACGCGCTATGCCAGAGTGCGGCAAATCGAGCCCGATGCGCAACATCGCTTCCTTGAACAATTGGCGGTCTTCGCCTTTTGCGATCGCCTGCGCGTTCGCGCCGATCAATTTAACGGCGTGCCGCGCCAACGCGCCATTGCGGTTCAATTCCATTGCGGCGTTGAGCGCAGTCTGTCCCCCAAGAGTGGGCAAAATTGCGTCCGGTTTTTCGCGTTCCATGATCGCCTCGATCACTTCCGGCGTGATCGGCTCGATGTAAGTGCGATCGGCGAATTCCGGATCGGTCATGATCGTCGCCGGATTCGAATTCACGAGCACGACCTTGTAGCCCTCCTCGCGTAACGCCTTGCACGCTTGCACGCCGGAATAATCGAACTCACAGCCCTGGCCGATCACGATGGGACCGGAACCGATGAGTAAAATTGTTTTGAGTTGATCGTTCCGCGGCATCTTGCGCGCGGATGATAAAGCAATTCAGGCGAAGTTCACGCGCGAAACTTCACGCCACTTCGGCCATGCGTTGTCGATCCAGGTAAACCTTGCAGATGCCTTTGATGCGACTGAGCACGTAATAAATCGTCTGGCTGCGGATGCGGACCAACTCGGAGCCGACGATGCGCGTCACGAAATCGCTCGGAAGATCGAGAATCTCCTGCGGCGTACAGCCTTCGAGTCCTTTGCAAAGAATCGCCGTCATTGCGCGGGTGAGCGTTTGCACTTCTGGCCCGAGCGTCATGCGAATCTGCGCTTTGCCCGCAAGATCGACATGGAGATACACGCCGACCGTGTCCGCACATTCCTCGTCTTTGCGAATATCTTCGAGATCGAACTTCTCGCCGGGTCGCGGCTCCTGTTTCTTCGCGTTCTCTGCATAGGAAACCAATGTCTCGCGACGCTCGTCTTCGGGCAGCATCTCGAAGAGATTAATAATCTTGTCCAGCTTGGTCGGGTACATCGCGAGGCCGCAATTTACCGCGCGTCGACGCGATGAACAATGCCTTTGCCGCGCAGAATCTTTTCCGCTTCGCTGAAGTAATCGCGCACGTCGGTCTGCGCTTTGATCCAATCGATGTAGCGCTGAATTCCTTCGGCAAGATCGACATTTGGTTGGTAGCCGGCCGCGCGAATGCGCGCGGTATCACTGGTGAGGTGACGCATTTCGCCGGGACGAAATTCACCGCGCGCTTCCGGTGCGATGTCGATCTTGAGCGCATTGGAAATGTGTTCTGCGATTTCGCGAATCGGCACGCCGCGGCCGCTGCCGACGTTCACCGGAAATCCGTCGAGCTTGTTGGATTCAGCCGCGAGCAAGTTCGCCCGCGCGATGTCTTCCACGAAAGAGAAGTCGCGTGTCTGCTCGCCGTCTTCGTACAACACTGGCGGCAAATTGTTGAGCAGGCGCGTGCAGAAAATCGCGATGACGCCGGTGTAGGGATTGAACATCGATTGCCGCGGCCCGTAGGTGCACGAATAACGCAGCGCGACGGTCGGAATTCCAATCTGTTTGCCCCAAAGCAAGACCAGCTTCTCCTGGTCCACTTTCGTTAGGCCGTAAACGGTCTCGCCTCCGACGGGCGCGTTTTCCGGTGTCGGAATGCTTTTGGTCACCTTCCCGCAAATCGGGCAATGCACATTCCAATCGCCCTGGCGCAGTTGCTCGACCGGCCGGACGTCGGGAAAAACAAGTCCGTGCTCGGGACATTCGCCGGCGCCTTCGCTGTAAACTGCTTGCGAGCTGGCGACGACGATTTTTTGGATCGGTAGATTTTTTTCGCGGATGACCTCGAGCATTAACGCGGTGCCGAAAGAATTTACGTGCACATATTTCGCGATGTCCGGCATGTAACCGCCGTAAGCCGCCTGATGAAACACGATGTCGATCTTATCGAGCGCGGCGGTAATCGTATCGCGATCGCGCACGTCGCCGCGGACGAACTCCGCCTTTTCGTTGATCCACTCCGGCTTGCCGCGCTTATGCGTGTTCGGCTCCAGATTATCCAAAACCCGCACCTGCCCGCCCTCGCGAATGAGTAGGTCGGTAATATGCGATCCGATTAACCCGGCGCCGCCGGTGACTAGTGCGCGTTTTTCACTCATTCGTGTCTCCACAAATCCGGCCACGGCCTTCTCGCTCGATGATCTGACTCAAAAAGTTGCGTGTCTCCACCGCAACATCGCTTGTCGATCTTGCCTCGCGTCCCAAAAGTTCAGCGCAGAGACGCGAGAGCGCTGTTCCATCGTCGACGTCAAACCCGATCGGAAGTTCGTGCACTTCGACCCCAATTTCTTTCGCGCGCTGTTTTGTTTGTTTAAAAACTCGCTCGGTGCTCCAATCTATTTCTTGGAACAGGCGCCGGTGTTGTTGCTTCACTCCAATCAAATAATAACCACCGTCCTCGGAAGGACCGAGGACGATTCTATCGCCAGGTTCGGAGATCTTGTTGGCGGCTTCGGCAAAGCTCGCCGCGGGTACCGTCGGGCTGTCCGAATTGATCAGACAGACCGATTCGAATCCGGCTTTAAATAAATCTTCCACTGCCAAAACCAAACGCTCGCCGAAGCCGTCGCCGCGTTGTGGAATCATAAAGAAGTCCGGCGGTAAAATATTTCCGTAGGCCGCCTCGCCTCCAACCGGCGTGTAAACGCCAACTCCTCGTGCCGGCGAGTTCTGGCAAGCGCGCAAGATCGACAAGGAAACGTCGCGCAGGAAACATGTGTTAATCCCCGCTGCTTCTTCCGGCGTGAGTGGCGGCGTTAGTCGCGTCTTCACTTTTCCGGCCTGCGGAACTTTAGTCATGATCCCGAGCGCGCAAAGATGCGGAGGAATACGGGCGGGTTGCGCTGGATTAAGAACGATATGTTTTGGCAAAAGCGCGGAGTTGTTGGTTCCGCAGATATATTAGTTTCTTTTAAATCGCAAAACATCTTCATCATCAGCGTGGCAACAACTCACCGGCGTCGATGTTTTGCCGAGGCGTGATTGTCGATCTTGCGGCGTGTGAATAGATGACCAGTGAAATCTAGGAAACGCCCGGCGGTTCGAGATTAGCAAAGGTTGTTGTGAGTTGTTCGAAGTTGTTCGCTTCTTACTGCGACGTTCGCTAACAATCGGAAATGAAGATTTATCTGTTCGTTGCGCTGCTGGTCGGTAGCAGTTGTTTGGCGGCGGAAAACGAATCGCTTTGGCCGCTACAGAAAATGCTGGCGGCGAAGAAGTATGTCGATCTTACGCATGAGTTTTCGCCCGGGATTCCGCGCTGGCCCGGTTTCCCAGATGAAACGCGGAAGACAATTTATTGGTACGACAAACGCCCCGATGTTTTGGGAGCTGGATTTTTCGCCGAGGTCTACACCCTGGTCGGTCAATGGGGAACACATGTCGATCCACCGGCGCATTTTATTAAAGGTCTTCGCACGGTCGATCAGATCGATCTCAAAGAAATGATTTTACCGCTGGTGATAATTGACGTTCACGAAGATACGGCCAGGAACGCGGACTACACGTTGTCGATGGAACGATTGAAAAAATGGGAAACGGATCACGGACAGATTCCGGCGGGAGCGTTCGTGGCGATGCGGACGGATTGGGCGAAACGCTGGCCCGACGCAGCAAAGCTGGAAAATAAAGACGCAAAAGGCGTGGCGCATTACCCGGGCTGGAGTATGCCGGCACTGAAGTTTCTTTATGAGGAGCGCAAGATCACTGCTTCGGGTCACGAAACGACTGATACGGATCCGGGCATTGCGGCTTCGAAGGATGATTACGCACTCGAAAATTATATTTTGAGCACGGACCATTATCAGATCGAGCTGCTGACGAATCTCGATCAGGTACCGGAGAGCGGCGCGATCGCGGTGGTGAGTTTTCCGAAGCCGAAAGGTGGATCGGGATTTCCCGCGCGGGTGTTTGCGATTATTCCCTGATCTTCGCTCAATATCGAGCTGCCGGTGGTGCGACGTTAAATCAAGCTTTTGAATTCGGACTCAACGGCAGGGTGGTCGCAAATGTGTTTGGTGAGTTGACCGAAAGTCGCGATACGAACGAAGGTAGGCTTTGAATCATGCATATTACGGAGATTATGCGTGGGGACTCTCCCACGTTTTCGTTTGAGTTCTTTCCTCCGAGAACGCCAGAAGCGGCCGAGATTCTCTACCAAACGATTCGCGATCTCGAATCGTACATGCCGCACTTTATTAGCGTTACCTACGGCGCCGGTGGTTCAACCCGAGATCTAACTCACGATCTGGTCGAGCGCATTCAGCACACCACGAAGCTGAATCCGATTCCTCATCTAACCTGCGTCTGCCACAAGGAAGAAGAGATTGAAGAGATTTTACTTCGATACGCCAGGTCGGCGATTGGAAACATTCTCGCGCTCGGGGGCGATTTGCCGCGTGACGTTGCCTATGACAAATCGCGCGATTCGTTCAAACACGCGATCGATTTGGTGATGTTTATTCAAAGGTTTAACGAATCGGGTGCGCATCCAGATCGGCGCGGTTTCGGGATCGGCGTGGCCGGTTTTCCGGAAGGACATCCGGCGACGCCGAATCGATT
>JBDUDM010000107.1:0-5635 GCA_040002925.1 Spartobacteria bacterium
CCGATGATCGGCGGCATCATTACTTCCGCGCTGCTTGAGCTGCTGATCTATCCCGTAATCTTTCTGATGTGGAAAGAGCGCGCATTCAAACAGCGCCCCAAACACGCCGTGTAAGCGAAATGGGATTTCAGCCAACCAGTTCGCGCTCCGCCGATGTCCGGTTCGCGCTGCTGCTTACTTACATCACCCTCGTTTGGATGACGATCGAAGGAGCGGCATCGCTTCTACTCGGCTGGGCGTCCAAGAGTTTGCTGCTCGAAGCGTTCGGCATCGACAGCGTGGTTGAACTCTTCAGCGGAAGCGTATTGCTGTGGCGTTTGAAAATCGAAGCAACCGGCCGGGCCAGTTCGCAACGCGTCGAAGCAGTCGAACGCACCGCGGCACGCTGGGTGGGATACTCGCTTTACCTGCTGGTTATATATGTTGTTCTCAATTCGGGTTACGGTTTGTTTCTGGCAAAACGCGTTACCGATACGCATGAAAGCGTCTGGGGAATTCTCATCGGCTTGGTCGCTAAAGTTGGAATGCCAATCCTTGCCGGTTACAAACTGAAAGTCGCGGCCCGACTCAATTCGCGCGCGCTCCGGGCCGATGCTGTTGAATCGATTACGTGCGGATATCTGTCGATCGTCTTAATCATCGGTCTGGCGGCCACCCGATTGTTCGGATGGTGGTGGCTGGATAGTGTCGCGGCTTTGGCCCTTATCCCATTCCTGATTAAGGAAGCACGCGCCGCGATTCGCGGGGAATGCTGTTGCTGACGCGCTACAAATTTTGTCTCGGCCTTAACAGCGGAAACAGAATCACATCGCGGATCGATTCCGCGCCGGTCAGCATCATCGACAATCGATCGATGCCCAGGCCGAAGCCGCCCGCTGGTGGCATCCCATGTTCGAGCGCGAGCAGAAAATCTTCGTCGATTTTTTGTGTTTCTTCGCCAGCCTGCTCGAGCAAACGCTGGCGTTGCACATCAGGATCGTTCAACTCGGTGTAGCCGGGCGACATCTCCACGCCGTTGATAATGAGCTCGTAAACATCGACCAGTGAGTTGTCGATCTTGTTTTGTTTGGCCAGCGGCACTAGCTCTTTGGGACAATGCGTGACGAAAAGTGGATCGAACGTTTTTTCCTCGATCAATTTCTCGAAGACGTGTTGCGTGATTTCGAAATCGACCAACGTCGGAATAATCTCGACGCCCAGTTTACGCGCGTGTTCGCGTTTTTTTTCGGTCGTTAGGTCGAACCAATCGGGGCCGGCAACTTCGCGGATAAGATCGACATAGCGCGCGCGGCACCAGGGCCGTTGCAAGTCGATCGTTCGCACGACATTTCCATCCGCGTCTTTGTGTTCGATCTGAAGTGAGCCGGAAACTTTTCCGGCCAGATGACAGATCATCTCTTCGACCAGATCCGCCATCTTCTCAAAATTTGCGTAGGCCCAATACGCTTCCAGCATGGTGAACTCGGGATTGTGCCGGCGCGAGATGCCTTCGTTGCGAAAGTTCCGATTCAATTCGAAAACTTTGTTAAAGCCGCCGACGAGCAAGCGCTTCAGATAAAGTTCCGGCGCGATGCGCAGATAAAGATCGAGATTGAGCGCGTTGTGATGTGTTTTGAATGGTTCAGCCGCGGCGCCGCCGGCGACAGCCTGTAACATCGGCGTCTCGACTTCAATGAAGCCGCGGTCTTCCAGAAATCTTCGCATCTCGCGAACCATGGCGATGCGTTTGGCGAATGTTTCGCGTGATTGCTCGTTCGTGGCCAGATCGAGATAACGCTGGCGATAACGCGTTTCGACATCCTGAAGGCCATGCCATTTTTCCGGAAGCGGCCGCAGCGATTTCGAAAGGACCTGGAATGTTTTTACTTTCAGGGTCGGTTCGCCGGTCTTCGTTAGGAAACATTCGCCTTCCACGCCGATGAAATCGCCGAGGTCGAGCAAGTTGATAAGATCGACATGTTCTTGTCCGACTTCTTTGGCGTGGACGTAAACCTGCATCCGGCCGGTGGCGTCGCGAAGATCGACAAAGTGGCTTTTGCCCATGTCGCGATGCGCGGTGATGCGGCCGGCGGCGCGCAAGGTTTCGCCTTCTTTAAATTTGGCGCGCACCTCGGCAATGGAACCGGAGGTTTCGAAGGCAGTCCCAAATGGCTCGACACCTTTCGCGCGCAGCGCTTCCATTTTTTCGCGCCGTTGCGCGATCAAATCATTTTCCGGCTCCATCTTGGCCGCGAATGTAAGGCGCGCCGGACAAGATCGACAATATGATTTGCGCCACGCCCGAGTTTTGGTGGATAGTTTGCCTCGCTTTCGGCGGGAATTCCCCGCCGGAACAAAGCACCCATGCCAGTCGAATTAACCCAAACCACTTCGAAAATAGACGGACCGCTGGTCAAACAGTTCTCCGTGTTTCTGCCGAACAAAGTCGGCGCGTTGCTCGATGTGGTGAAGCTGCTGAACGCGCAACACATTCATGTGGTCGGACTGAGCGTGGCCGAATCGACCGACTCCGCCATTGCGCGCATCGTGGTGAGCGACCCGGAAGGCGCGCAGCGTTTGTTCGGCGAAAACGAAATCGCGTTCGGCCTTTGCGAAGTGGTGGTGGTGGAGTTGCGGGAGGTCGCGACGCAATTAACGAAGCTGCTGGCGTCGTTGTTTCAGGGAGAAATAAATGTGCATTTCAGTTATCCCTTGCTGACGCGACCGCGCGGGTCGGCCGCGTTGGCGTTGCATGTCGATGATACGGATTGCGCGTCATCGGTGTTGCTGGGAGCGGGCTTCAAAATTTTGAGCCAAAACGAAATTTCGCGCTAAAATCAGGGTTCAATTTTTTTACGCGCCATGATCGACCGATCGTTTGCCACAGAAACCTCCGCCATGCGGACGCTCCCCTTCTCGCCGTCGGCGCATGTCGATTGGGGCTTTCGAATCGGGCTCAGCCTGGTTGTGCTTTTCGCGGCCGCTGAAATTTTTAGCACTGGGTATTATTATGTGGGTCGGCGCTATCCGCGAAGTGCGAGGGTTGTGGCAAAGCCGCAACCGGTCATCGCGGTGCCGACTCCGAGCGTCGCGCCGAAAGTGGTGGCGAGCGCAACGCCGGCGCCAACCGTGGCCGCGGAGACTTCCCCCTCGACATCGGCACTCTCCGCCGCCGATCGACTTTTGAAAGAAGCGACGGCCTTGCGCGAGCGCGGCGATACCACCAACGCGCTGGCGCGTTTGCAGGAAGCGACGCAGCGCGATCCTAAAAACGCGAATGTGCTGGCCGAGATGGCGACGATTTACGAATCGATCCAGGAATTTACGCGATCGAACGAAACCTGGCGCAAGGTGGAAGAGATCGGGCCATCGGCTGGTTCGGTTCACGAATTGGCGGAATTGAAATTGAAGAAAGGCGCGCCCGCCACGACAGCGCCCGCAGCCGAAGCTTCGCCCGCCGCGAGCGGGGACGGAATTCCGGAAGGATCGACATTCGGCATCGCCGAAATCACGACAAGCGAAACGCCGGACAGCGATGCCGATACGAATTTGATGCTGCGAATCGGCGTGAAGAAACGGCCGAGCACGGTGGTGGATCACACCAAGGTCAAGATTCAGGTCTACTTCTACGACACGGTCGAAGACAAGGACATCAAGCTGACCGACGCGGAAGTGAATTACGAATGGCTCACGCCAAATCACGATTGGGCGGGCGCGAGTCCGGAGGTGCTGGCGGTGACCTATGTGCGGCCGAAGAACAAGGCGATGTCGAAGGAGGCGGAACTTTCGGCGGCGGCGGCGGCAGTTGTTCCAGGCAAGAAAAGTCGGCCAGCCAAAGCGACCGCGTCCGATGAATCCGGCGGGCGCAAATATCTCGGCTACATCGTGCGCGTATATTATAATGATAAACTTCAGGCCGTGCGTTCCGATCCCACAAAATTATTGAACCTGTTCCCGCCGCCTAACAACACCGCGCCCTAATGGAATTGCTCATCGTGCACCGCGACGCGGAGATCGGGGAGCAACTGGTGCGAATGCTGAAGGATTACACCACGCACGAGTGCGATTTCGCCGGCAGTTATGTCGCGGCGATGGATTGGGGGAAACGTCATGCGCGCTGCACATTGCTGATCACGCAGTTGACCGGTGATGACCTCGACGGCTTGGCGCTGGGCGCGGCGCTGAGTGAAATTTTCCCGGGCCTGCAAACGCTTTTCCTGCCGCCGTATCCCGTTTCGGAGCAGCGCCTGGCGGTGGCCGACACCAAAGTTTTTCCCGAGCCGATCGATGGCGAAGGTTTACTTGAGGCGATCGGCCGCGCGGAGAAAGCGACGAGCGGCGCCCCGGATTTGTTTCACGTGATCGACGTCTTGCAGATGTGTTGCCTGAGCCGGCGCAGCGGCGCTATTCAAATGGTGAAGGAAAACCGTAGCGGCATTGTCTTTCTGCACGCCGGAAAAATTGTTCATGCCGAGACCACGGCTGGCCGAGGGAAAGAGGCGCTGCGAGAAATCATCGAATGGGAGTTTGTCGAATTCGCCTACGACAAAACGGTGCGGCCACCGGTTGAGACGATCACGATTCCGTGGGACGAAATACTAATCGAAGCGGTCAGCACGGAAGCGGAAGGGCAAGGTAGCAGGATCGCCCGCGGGCGGTAACGACGACGACCGCAGCCCAAATTTTTTATGCATCGCAATGCGCTAATCTCTAAATCGATGAGAGCGGTGATGTGCTTTTGCTTTTGCATCGCCACCGCGAGCCTGCATGCGCAAATCCAGGTCGATCTCAAATTCCCGCGCTTTCAATACATCGCTTATGAACCGGTCATCGCCACCATCGAGATCACTAATCTGGCAGGCCGAGATGTCGATCTTCGCGACGAGGGAACGCAGCTTTGGTTCGGTTTTGAGGTGACCGGCCGCGAAGGTCAGACCATCGGCCCGCTCGAACGTTGGAGAGCCACCCGCCGCTAAAAATCGAAGCCGGCAAGCGCGTCACCCAAAAAATAAATCTCACGCCCCTCTTCCCGGTGCTCGATTTCGGCGCTTATCACGTCCGCGCGCACATTTATTTTTCCGACCTCAATAAATTCTATTACTCGCCGGTGAAAGTATTCGAAGTGACGGACGCGCGGCCGATCTGGCAAAAAACGGTAGGCCTGCCGGACGGCGCGGCCGGGCCGGGCAACGCGCGGACTTACTCATTGCTCAGCAACCGCTTCCCCGCGCATACTTCGCTCTACGTGCGCGTCGCTGACTCAGATCATGGAATTGTTTATGCCACCTACTCGTTAGGTCACGTCATCGCCTTCGACGAACCGCATGCCGAGCTCGACCGCACCAACCAACTGCACGTGCTCCATTGCGCCGCGCCCCGCACCTGGACCTACTCGCGGGTTGGCTTAAATGGTGAATTGCTCGCAAGATCGACAATCATGGAAACCAAAACTCGGCCGCGTCTTGTTCATTCCGCCGATGGCATGGTCGCCGTTCGCGGCGGAATGTTGGAAGCGCCGGGGGCAACTTCAAACTCGGCGCCGAAATTATCCGAGCGCCCGGCTAAATTGGAAAACGATTGATCATGATGCGTTTCATTCTTCATCTCAGTTTGATCCTGGCTCTTTTGCCATTAGCGCAGGCCCTGCCGCCGGCGA
>JBDUDM010000108.1:0-5632 GCA_040002925.1 Spartobacteria bacterium
CGGAGGTCGGAGGTCGAAGCGACGGCCTATAAGATCGACATGGTGAAACACCGAGGGCGATTTATTCACTCACTCCCTCTATAAACAACCAACCCGGATGATGTCGATCTTGCTGACTGCTGCGGCTGACTTCCGACTCCGTCAGTTCGAATGCGAATGGGTCTTGAGCTGCTTGATCGCGTCGCGCAATTCGGCGGCGCGCTCGTAGAGCTCTTTCGCGACGGCGCTTTCCATTTCGCGCTCCATCACTTCAAGCTTCGAGAGCGGACGTTTCGCGCGCACTTCTTCCAGCCATTCTTCCAGGAACGTGATCTCGGAACTTTTCGAGGCCAGCTCGGGGAAGTTTGATTTCTGGAAAAAATCGACAATCGCATCGCGCCCCCGTTCGATCTCGACCATGGCGTCGGCAAACTTGCCTTGCGCCAGCGCGAGGGACGCTTTCGCGCGCGTGTTCATCATCAACACGTAAGGCCGGAATTGTTGCAGGCTCCACGCCACTTCTTCGCGGTCGGTGTGACCAACAACGAAATCGAAAAGATCGAGATTCCGCTGCGTATCGCGGACGACGCCGGCGTAGTCGTTGATCTGAAACAAACTCAGGTAACGATGATAATATTGGATGCCTTCCTGTTGCAACTCGGCGCATTGTTCCGCGCTCAGCTCGTAACTGTCGCCACCGCCTTCGGTATGCGCGGCGCGGAGCTGATGATAGGCAAGCAAAGACTCGGCGCCATTTGGCCGCTGGCCATCGGGCCGGCCGATCATTTCCATCTGCAAAATGCCGAGATCGATCCGCAGTTGCAGCTTCTCCCGGCCATCGAGCCCGACCACCTTGCGCACTTTGATCGCGCCCGGCTCGTACGGCCAATCCTTCAGGATGGTGTTTAAATCCAGACTCATTACATGGAAAGCATCGAACATTTGTCCTTTACTTGTCAATAACCCCACCGAATTCGCGGAGTCGCGTCTCTTCATCAGTAATTTACCGATGCAAGATCGACATGGTGATTCCGAGCGGACTCGTCCGCCTCGAAACGATCTCCCAACTTCTAACTTCTAACTTCCGACTGCCAGCTTCGGTCGTGAGACGCGCGCGTCGGCGAATGTCCGCCGGTTAGCGTCCACTGGCTGGATTGTGGTCTTACCGCGGAGGCGTTGAAAAAGCCCGACGCGACGTTCGTTGGTTCGATTGTGCGCGAGGTAAAGCGCGCTGTTTTGTGTAAGTGTGAGTTCCATGTTTGCCCTTTCTCAGATGCGTTGCCTTGCACCGGCGGTCGTTTGACTCGGCCAGATGATTTAACCCGACCAATCTACCCCAGGAACCGGCAATTCCTAACGATATTCGCGCGCGCAACGCTCGCTGCCCGAAACAACAGGCGTCGGCCTGCTTCCTGCGTATATTGCAGGCGTGCCGACTTACATTTACGAAACGACCGATCCGAAGAAGCCTCTGCGGCAATTGCAGGTGAAGCAGAGCGTCCACGACGATCCTTTGCGTAAAGATCCTGAGACCGGCGAAGCCGTGCGGCGCATCATTTCGGCCGGCTACAGCATCCTCGTGCGGGGTAAATGCATCGGCCCATCGGTTGGCTCGGTCGGTTCGCACTGAGTTCCGTCCGTTCTTCGTCGCAACTATCCTCACCTCTTCTGTAGTGGCAGCCGTGTCGGCTGCAAAATTCGAAATGCAAGGGATACGCCGGCCACTACCGTCACGCCCGGTCAATCAGCGCGATTTCGCCTTGATAAGCCCACTCGTCCGCGTCTTTCACTAAACCGGCCCGTACGGGATTATCTCGGACGTAATTCCATTTCTCGCCGTAGCTCTCATCGCTACGCAATATGTGATCGAAGAATCCCGGTTGCCACAACCGACTGGTTCCAAACGTGACTGAGATTGCGCGCTTAGCTCCCGCGACCCACTTAGACAAAACGAAGTCCAGTCCGCCACGAACAAAGAGGTGAACATGATCCGGCATAATCACGTAGCGACCAATCGCTATGTTAAATTCATCGAGAGCCCGGGAGCCGTATTTGTGTAACGCTTTCTGCGCACGGTATAGCGAAGGTATTCTCTTTCGATCCCTGGTTACAAACGTGACGAAGAACAAGGGCTGATCGATGAAAAATTAAATCAAGCCGATGTGGTCGGTTCTTGATCATTGCTTTTATTGTAGTGGCAGTCGTGTCGGCTGCGAACGTTTTACTAATGCAGGCGACACGCCTGCCGCTACAGTTCAGCGATGGAAGCTGAGATCGACTCCTTCATCCGTTTCCTCGCAATCGAGCGCGGCCTGTCGGACAACTACCAACTCTCGACCGAGCGCTCGCTCAGCGAATTCGCGCAATGGTGCAAAGCCAAACGTAAGATCGACAATGCGCGCGACGTTACCTTGTCGATCTTGTCCGAATATCTGGGCGAGCGAAAACGCGGCGGGCTGGCGGCCTCGTCGATCAAGTTGATCGTGGTCGCGCTCAAGATTTTCTTTCGGCACCTGGTCGCGAAAGGAATGATCGCGCGCGATCCAACCGAAGCGCTGGCGGTGCCGCGAATCGAGCGTTATCTGCCCGAGACGTTGAACGAGCTGCAAGTGCAGCAATTGATCGAGAAGGTCGACACGAAAGTTCCACTCGGATTGCGGGACCGCGCCATGATCGAATTGCTTTACGCGAGCGGTCTGCGCATTTCCGAGCTGGCCAATTCACGGCTAGAAAATTTCGCAACCGAGGAAGGAATTTTGCGCGTGACCGGTAAAGGAAATAAAACGCGGATCGTGCCGGTTGGACGAAAGGCATGCGAAGCGCTGGCGTCGTATTTGTCGACCGAACGGCCAAAGCTGGTGAAGGCGCGCAGCAGCAGCGAAATATTTTTATCGGAGCGCGGGACCAAACTCACCACTGCGCGCATCTGGCAGATCGTGAAGAAGCACGCGAAACATTCGGGATTGGAAGCAAACATCTATCCGCATTTGCTGCGGCATAGTTTCGCCACTCACCTGCTCAGCAATGGCGCCGACCTGCGCATCATTCAGGAAATGCTCGGCCACGCCGATATTTCGACGACGCAGGTGTACACGCATGTCGATCAACAGCGGTTAAAGGCGGTGCATCGACAATTTCATCCGCGCGCCTGACTTCGCTTCTACTGTAGGGGCCGCCGTCTCGGCGGCAGGCGCGATCTAGGTTAAGATTTGCCGCTGCGGACAGCGGCCACTACAGTCTGCGCCTCAATGCAACGTGCCTTCCTATTCCTCATCGTCGGCGTGCTCGCCGTGGTGGCGGTCGTCTATGCGGTGCGCCATTCGCAAACGACTTCCAATACCGCGGTGACAGCGCTGTTGCCGCGGGAAACCGTCGCTTTCGCGCACCTGCCCGATTTCAACGCCGCGCGCAAAGATTGGCTGCGTTCCGGCATCTACCAGCTTTACACGGAACCAACGGTCCAGGAGTTCCTGCGCAAAACGCCGGGGCAAAAAAACACCGCGTCGAATTCGCTTTCGGAGTTCGAGCAACTTGATCCGAAGGATGCATTCGTCGCGCTGACTTCGATCGCGAACAACACCCCGAAACTCGTGGCCGGGTTTCGTTATGCCGGCAGCCAAAGCGCCGCCGAAGCGATCATCGGTCGGTGGCGCGCAAATCTGCTCGGTGAAAGCGACGCAACCAAAGGCGAGCCGCAGGATTATGAGCAGCACAAGATCGACATCTACACGCGCGGCCCATTCACCATCGCGAGCGCATACGATGGTCGCTGGTTTTTCGCCGCGAATGACCTGGCGGAATTAAAGGCGGTTATCGATCGCGCCGACGGCCGCGTAAAAGATCGACAATCACTGCTCAGCGCCGACGAATCATTTCGCGCGGCGATGGCGGAAATGCCTTCGCGTTACGCGCTTTGCTTTTTCCTGCAGCCAAAAACTTTCGCCGCGAACCTTTCCCCGGAACATCGCGCTGCGCTCGAATCAGTCGGCGCCGTTTGTGCGACGACTCGCTTCGATAACGGAGAGATTCACGATGCGTTATTCGTGGCGATGCCGAAAGCGCAGAGCGTCGCGACCCTGACCCGTGCGTCCGCCGCGCTCGGCACCAAAGACACATTCCTTTACGTCGCCAGTCTGTTGGATTTTTCGAAACAGGTCGCACTTCTCGATGCCAGCAGCGGAATCGGCGGCGGCAGTTTTCTCGGCAGCGCGCTACAAAAAATGGGAACAGTTTTGGAACGTGCGCAGATTACCAGCGACCAATGGAATGCCGCTTTCGCAGGCGAAGGCGGAGTGCTGGCGGACTGGGCGACGAATGCGCACTGGCCTTCCGCGGTGGCGACTTTTCCGGTGAAGGATTTCGCGCGCGCGAAAAACATGGCCGGCGTGATTGCACACGCGAGCGACGAAGATGCGGTCTGGCAGGAAAGCGATCGCAACGGCGTGCATTATTTTTCAGTCGCGGCCGCCTCAGGTTTTTTGGTGATGCGGCCGACGATCGCGGTATCGGAGCGCGCGATGATTGTCGGACTCGATCCGGGATCGGTGCAGGCCGCGGTGGAACGCAGTGGAAGTGCGGCCTCCGATTTTTCGAACGGCTCTAACTACAAAGCCGCATCCGCATCGATGCCCGCGCCGACGCACTTCTTCGCTTTTGTCGATCTTGCCCTACTTTATGCACGAATCGATTCGACCTTGCGACCGCTGTTGTTAATGGGCGCCGCGTTTGTGCCCGACGTGAATGACCATGTCGATCTTAGCAAAGTGCCGCCGGCCGAGATCGTGACGAAACACCTGGCGCCGATCGTTTCGTCACAAATCTACCGGAACGGCGGGTACCTGACCGAATCAGTCGGCCCGATTACCTTAAGTCATTCAGGCATCGCGTTGGTCGCATTGATCGCCCTCGGCGGAGACAGCGCAAATCTGACGAATACCCTGGGCAGCTTGGCGTCGCCTCCCCTCATGATCTCGCCCTCCGCAACAGCGACGGCGACGCCAGCCGGGACGCCCTGATAGAGTCATTTCGGCCCTATTCCGCCGAAAATTCTCGCTGCTGCGAGAATTGTACTGCCAAACAGTCGAAATATGTTATTCTTGCCGCCCTATGGCTATCCTCAAGAAAAATGCATTTTCGCGTCGAGTTCCCGATTTGGTGACTGAGGAACTGGTGGCGGTCCTTTCGCGGCGTGCATCCTTCGAATTCAAGCAGCTCTTCGAGATCGTCCATGAGAATCTGCGTGCGCGGAATGCCGCCAGCGGCGGCGAGGAAATGCTGCGCTTGCGATCTTACGAGAAGCTGCAAAATCTGGTCGCGCGTGGCGCGGTCAGGAAAACGGGCAAGAAATACAAAGGCTTGCCATCGGCTTTGGCGGCGGCGATCGCGCCACAGAACGGTCACATTCCCGGTCCGAGACCGCCGCTAACGGCAACGCCAGCGGCCGCGGCCAAGTAACCGCCGCAGCGGTTTAGCGGTCGGCCACTGCGATGTTGCGAGATTATCTGCCGGTCCTGTTGCAGATCATCGTCGCGATGATTTTCGCCGGCTCGGCTTTAGGCGTCAGCGTTCTGGTTGGCAAAACCGGACGGCGGACAAAAGCGAAAGATACCGCCTACGAATGCGGCATGATCCCGCAGGGCGAAGTGCAGCCGCG
>JBDUDM010000109.1:0-5593 GCA_040002925.1 Spartobacteria bacterium
CTGTAAATTTACTCCGCCTGCTGGCCGACCCGACGCGTCTGCGCTTGTTGCTCTTACTCGAAGAAGAAGAGCTTTCGGTCGCCGAGCTCCAGGAAGTTCTGGGAATGGGGCAATCGCGCATTTCCAGTCATCTCGCGCAATTGAAGCGGGCCGGAGTAGTGGACGATCGTCGTTCGGGTAAGAACGTTTATTACGGGCCGGCCAAGGCTTCGGCCAAGGCGGAACGCATCCATGAGATGGTGCGAATCCTCGCGCGCGAGTTGCCGGAGACTTCGCGCGATCGCACCGCGGTTAAACTGGTGTTGCGGAAACGCCAGGAGAAGGCGCGGGAATATTTCGATGAGCTCGCGGGGAAATTCGGCCGCAGTTATGTGCCGGGGCGTTCGTGGCAGGCGTTGACCCATGCGCTTCTTCCGTTGTTACCGCCACAGGTGATTGTCGATCTTGGCGCGGGCGAAGGAACGCTTTCCCAATTGCTGGCGAAGAACGCGCGCAAAGTGATCGCCATCGATAACGCGCCGAAGATGGTCGAGTTCGGCTCGAAACTCGCGCGCAAGCACGGTTTCAAAAATCTCGAGTATCGCCTCGGCGACATTCAAGACCCGCCCATCGAAAAGAACACTGTCGATCTTGCCATATTCAGTCAGGCCTTGCATCACGCGGTGCGACCGGAGCGAGCCATCGCGTCCGCGCATCGCATGTTAAAAAAGAACGGCCGCGTCATGATTCTCGATCTACTCGCGCATCGGTTTGAAAAAGCGCGCGATCTTTATGCGGATCACTGGCTCGGCTTCAGCGAAGTGCAATTGCACGAATTCTTGGAACGCGCCGGCTTCAAGCAGATCGATGTGCGCGTGGTCGCGCGCGAAAAACAGAGTCCGCATTTTCAGACGGTGTTCGCATCCGGGGTGAAGTGATTTTCATTCAACATGTCGATCTTGCGATTGTCTGAATGATGCATGCTCGCGTTTCATTCACGGACGATTAGTCTTTCGGCATGAGCGGCTTCTTCGCCGAATTGCAACGCCGGAAAGTGTACCGCGTCGCCGCGGCCTATATCATCGCCGCCGGCTTCATTATCCAGATCGCGTCGGCGGTTTTTCCGGCGTGGGAATTGCCGGGCTGGACATTTCGTTTAGTGGTCGTGCTTTTGCTGATTGGGTTCCCGATTGCGTTAATCCTGGCCTGGGCCTTCGATGTCACCCCGCAGGGAATTAAGGCAACGCCAACCGCGGCGACACCGGGAAGCCATCGCCGCCGCAATATGGTCATGCTCGTGGTCACCGGGTTTATCATCTCGGCGGCTGCGGGATTTTTTCTTCTGCCACGCGCGTCCGCCCATAAGATCGACAAGTCGATCGCGGTGTTGCCGTTTGAAAATTTGAGCGAAGACAAAGAGAACGCTTTTTTTGCTGATGGAATTCAGGACGACATCCTAACGAATCTTTCGAAAATCGGCGACCTCAAGGTGATCTCGCGGACCTCGGTCATGTCCTACCGCGGAAAAACGACGAACGTTCGCGAAATCGGCAAAGCGCTGGGTGTTTCAGCGATTTTAGAGGGCAGTGTGCGACGCGCCGGCAATCGCGTCCGCGTCAATGTGCAGCTCATCGACGCCACCAACGACGAGCACATTTGGGCGAATGATTACGACCGTGAACTGACCGATGTCTTCGCCATCCAAAGCGACCTGGCCCAGAAGATCGCCGGCGAATTGCAGGCCAAACTTTCGCCGGTCGAGAAAGCGCAAATGACCCGCAAGCCGACCGAGAACGGCGAGGCGTATCTGGCCTACCTGCAGGCCGCGAACGTTTTTGCGCCGGAAGACATCGAGAAACTAAAGCAGGGCGAGCAGCTCTATGAGCGCGCGTTGCAACTCGATCCAAAGTTTGCTCTCGCTTGTGCGCGTCTCTCCCAGCTGGAGAGTTGGATTTTCCATACCTACGAAGCAACCGAAACGCGCAAGGTGAGGGCGCGATCGCTGGCTGACCAGGCGTTGAAATTGCAACCTGATTTGCCCGAAGCTCACCTCGCGCTCGGCTATTGTTTCTATTACGGCGATCTCGATTACGATCGCGCGCTCACCGAGTTCAAGATTGCGCAAAGCGGACTGCCCAATAATGCCGAGGTCTATTTGTCGATTGGGGCGATCGAACGACGACAAGGAAAATGGGAAGAATCGACGGCCCATTTCGCAAAAGCGGTTTCGCTCAATCCGAAAGATCCGTGGGTGTTGCAAAATCTTGGCATCAATTACGCAGCCATGAGGAATTACGAGGCGGCCGACAAGACTTATGCGCGCGGACTCGAACTGGCGCCGGAATCTATGGGTTTGCACGCGATGAAAGCGCAGCTCGCCATCGATTGGAAAGCGGATGTCAGCGCGCTGGAACAGGAACTCGCGAAGGCCCCGCCCGGGTTCGATCCGGAAGGAATGGTTTCTCAGGCGCGCATGGGAATTCTTTTTTACCAAAGAAAATTCCCAGAGGCCCTCGTCCTTTTGCAGCAATTCAAAGGCGATACGCTGCACGGCGAAAACGGAACGCCGAGGCCAAAAGCCATCTTTGAAGGAATCTGTTATTACTTCCTGAACGACCAAGCAAAAATGCGGGAAGCGTTTGAGCGCGCTCGTATTTTTGTCGAGCGACAAGTGCGAGAATCGCCTAACGATGCCGGACGTCACTCCCAACTCGGCATCATCTTCGCCGCGCTCGGGCGCAAGGAGGATGCGATTCGCGAAGGCAAACGCGCGGTGGAGCTGCTTCCCGAATCGAAAGACGCTTTGGATGGCCCCAATATGAACATCGCCCTCGCCCAAATTTACATGTTCACCGGCGAAACGGACGCGGCTCTTAAACTCGTCGAGCATTCTCTCACCACGCCAGCAGGTGTTTCCATCGGGAGTCTTACGATCGATCCGGTCTGGGATCCGCTGCGCAAAGATCCGCGCTTCCAGGCTTTGATCGACAAGTACCGTGCGAAATCTTAGCGCCCCGGTCGCGATTTTATTCTGCGCGACGCTGCCGGCGGTCGCCGAATGGCAGGTGGAATCTTCTACGAACGAAGCCGCCGCCGCGCCCGCGATTATCCATCGACATGTCGATCTTGCCGACGCGTCGACCGGCGAAAGTGCGATTGTCGATCTTGCGTTATTCTCGACCAAATCGTGCAAGCTGCGCGTGATCGATAACGCCGGCGGCGCGAACAATCTTTCCGACACCATGCGCCGCACCAATTGTGTCGCCGGAGTGAATGGCGGTTATTTCGATCCGAATTTTGCTCCGCTCGGTTTGCGCATCGTCGATGGCAAAACGACGGCGAAACTCGCGCATGGACGATTAATGAGCGGAATATTTTCGAGCAACGGCTCCATTCAACTTTTGCGTTTGGCCGAATTTCCGCGCGCGAAAAAAGTAAGTGCCGCGGTCGAATGCGGACCGTTCCTTGTCGATCTTGCCAAACCGGTGCGCGGCTTGGAAGGAACGCGCGGCGCGCGGCGCACATTTATCGCGATCGGCAGCGGCGATCGCGCGGCGCTCGGTTCCTGTTCCGACGTTTCGCTGGCCGATCTCGGCCGGATTTTGGCGACGCCGCTGGGCGATTTCAAAATTCAGCGCGCCTTAAATCTGGATGGCGGTTCGTCCAGCGCATTCTGGTTCAAACGCGCCGAAGGAAGCGCGCTCTCCATTTCGGAATACAAGTCCGTTCGCGATTTTGTTGGCATCGTGCCGAGGTGATCTGGTCCACAGATTTCGCAGATTTACACAGATTTTGCTGAGCCCCGCTTTCTTTAATCTGCGAAAATCTGTGTAATCTGTGGACTTCAATGCGCACATTCGGCGGTTTTAGATCAGGCGATGAGTTTTTCTACGGCGAAGTCATTGCCGACGAGGTCCACGTTCTCGAAAATCCGTGCTGGATCGACCTCGAGCCGACCGGCGAAGTGGCGAAGCTCTCATTAGTAGATGTCGATCTTGCGGTCGCGCCGTCGAAGATCATCGCGGTCGGTTTGAATTACGCCGATCACATTGCCGAGATGAAACGGACACCGCTGGGCACGCCGCTGATCTGGTTCAAGGCGCCGACTTCGCTTCTCGCACATGAGGGCACGATCGAGATCGCGTTTCCCGAACATCAGACGGATTACGAAGCGGAGCTCGCCATCGTGATCGGCGCGACGGCGAAGAACGTCACCGCGGAACGCGCGCACGATTCTGTTTTCGGTTACACCATCGCGCTCGACATCAGCGATCGCGATTTGCAGAAGTCCGAGAAACAATTTTCGCGCTGCAAATCTTTCGATACTTATACGCCGATCGGCCCATTCGTTTATGCCGATGTCGATGTTAGCGATGTCGTTTTGGAATTGCGGCAGAACGGCGAAGTGCGGCAGAGCGCGCGGACAAGTCAGATGATTTATTCGGTGGCGGAAATCGTGGCGTTCGCCAGTCAATCGCTGACCCTGCAACCGGGCGATGTGATTTTAACGGGCACACCGTCGGGCGTGGGCCCGATCCGCGCGGGCGACCAGCTGGAAGCGCGCATGAGCGAGTGGCCGCCGTTGCGAAACCGCGTAGCAAACGCGGCGTAGATGTCGATCTTGTCCATGTCGATCTAACGTAAGGCGCGAAAATTTCATCGAAAACGCGATTTGCGAATGTTGGTTACATCCCACCGGCGCAGCTGCTTCGAACTAAAGAAGCGACCGTCGAAATACGACGTGTCGAAACAAAAGTGAAAAATTTTGACTGGACTCTTATCGAATCCCTCTGGGATAAAGATGATTCACAGCAAACGAGTTATCACTCAACCCGGGCCGCACCTATGAAAACACTCCTGACTCTCTGTCTCACTTTGACTGCGTTGACTGCGTTCGCGCAAAATCGTCCGCCGGCACCGCCGCCTCCAGCGCCGGGTGCGCCGGTCGCGCAAAATCCAGCGGGCGCTCCGCCCAATCCAGGCGCGCCGACCAATCCCGCGATGCCCGGAAATCCGCCGGCCACAAATCCAGCGGCACCGGGTGCACCGGCCGCCGGCATGTCTCCGAACGGAGTGCCGGGAGCTATGCCTGCAGCGTCAGGAGCCATGCCTGCTGCCCCGGGCTCAACACCGGGCGCGAGCGTGAATGCGACTTTGAGTGGAAGTCTTTCGCCCTCGCCCGCAGCGAGTGGTTCACCGGGTGCGAACGGTTCGCCTGCGGCCGCCGCCGGCGGGAAAACTGAAGTGGCCAGTAGCGGGAATTTCCTGGTCGACAACTTCCTCAAGGGCGGGCCGATCATGTGGCCAATCCTGCTCGTGTCGATCATCGCCATCACCGTCGTGCTCGAGCGTGTTTTCTGGTGGCTCGGCCGCTGGTTTCGCCGCGATCCGAAACGGATCGAGAAAGTTTTCACCGCGATCGAAGTGGGCGATGTGGCCGAAGCATCTCGCCTTTCCCGCGACTCGCGTGACCCTGTGCTACGCATGATGTGGAATGGTTTGAATCACCAGCACGCGTCACTGCAAGGCGCGCTGCAGGTCGCCGCCGGTATCGAAATTAAACGCGCCGGGCGTTTCCTGGTTGTGATGGATACGCTCGTCACGCTGGCGCCGT
>JBDUDM010000033.1:0-18796 GCA_040002925.1 Spartobacteria bacterium
CCGTGAATCGAAACATCTTCTACATCATCGGAGTCATTGTCGTTATCATCGTCGTTCTGAAAATGCTTCATCTGTTCTAGCACTTTCGCGCTGACGAACTCAGCGCACTTCCACCGTGATCGGTAGAAGTTGATTGATCATGTAAGTCCCGCGATCCGGATCGCGCTCGAGCGGCTGGGTGCCTCCGCGCGAATCGGTCGCGCGCGCGATCAGTGTTTGCTTTCCGGATTGGGCCGGCGTTTGCCAATTGTATTCCCAAAGTCGCCACGCATTGGGCGCGGAGTCGTGGCTCAGCTTCGCCTCATTCCAATTCGCGCCGCCATCGGTGCTCAACTCCACCTTCACAATTTCGCCACCGCCCGTCCAAGCTGCGCCACGCACACGCGCCGTCGAATTTGCCGAAACCGTTTCGCCATTGGTGGGTCGCGCGATCTCGGCCTTGATTTGCATTTCGGTTAACGGAACGAGCACCGCATTCTCTCCATCACGTTTCCAGAATGCGTAATCGAGCGTCTGGTAATAACCGTTGAACGGTCGATCGCTGACGATGATGCGCTGTAACCATTTGATTGAGGCGACGGCGTACCAGCCGGGAACGATCGCGCGCACCGGAAATCCATTCTCCGCCGGAAGATCGACATCGTTCATTTTGTAAACGAGCAACACATCCTGCTTCGCTTTCGCGAGCGGAATGCTGCGGGCAAAGCGCACATTCCCGCGCGGCGCTTTCGGATCTTCGAGTGGACCTTCATCCGCGCCTTCCAGAATCACCTCGCGGGCATTCGTTTTCACGCCGGCGCGTTCGAGCAAGATCGACAAGGGAACGCCGGTCCATTTCGCGTTTCCAACCGCGCCAAGTCCCCATTGCACGCCCTTCACTTTTGTTTCGAGCAGGTTTCGACTGTTGCCGGCGCACTCCAGGGTCGCCGGGATGGTGGTCGACTCCAGTTCGATCAACTCCTGGTAGCTAATCTCAAACGGCTTTTCCACTTCGCCTTCCAATCGCAGCCGCCACATCCTCTTGTCGATCTTCGGAATGGGAAAGTGCGTGCGCACGTAAAACAATTCAGTCGGCGTGATGAAGCCATCGAGTTTCTCGAAAGGCATTTCGAGATTGAGCGGCTCTTCGCTGCGGACAATTTTGCCGTGCCGCGGTGCGGATGCTGGAAAGTCTGCCATGACCCTAAGCTGCCTGCGTCAGCGGCAAATTAAAGTGCGAGTCGCGTTTACCAAAGTCGCTTATTCGACTTCAGTGCTTCCCACGCGGTCTCCGCGGATTGAACTTCAAGGGACGCTAAAGCGGGATCGGTTTTCCGCTCCTGGTCGCTGATCTGAGTGTGCTGGGCATGCTCACTGTCGATCTTCTCCCAATATTGCGAACCGGATGCGCGGGCTGCGATCATCGGAGCGCGCCAACCGATTTCATCGATGATGAGGCCGCCGCGATCATGCGGAGTGACTAAAGCAAACTGAGTCGGGTTACCCGATCTCTTCATGCGATAGCCACCGCCGATTTCTCGCGTGTCGTCACCATCACAGGAACTAAGGGAAACCAGCGCCAAGATCGAGGCGATACCGCGAAAGTGATGCGTCCAGCGGCTGAATCGCATTTCAGGTTGCCCTGGAAAGTGCCGACCTAACGAGAGGCGATCGGAGAGTGTTCGGCCGGCACATACGTTTTGTCTCCGATGCTCTCTTCCGCCGATCGGATCACTGCGGCTGGGACACGGCGCAGGTTTCTGGTCAGACCGAGCTTCGACAAAGTCCAAATGATCCATTTGGTCGGATCGATGTTCCAAGGTTTTACGCCGTTCCGATAGTCGTGCTGAAATTCGTGGTGATAGTTGTGATAACCCTCGCCGAATGTGAACAGGGCCAAAAACCAGGAATCGCGCGCACTGCATTTGGCTGAGTAAGGCTGAGTGCCGAAAACGTGGCATGCGCTGTTGATAAAAAATGTGCAGTGCTGCAAAAAGACGATACGCGCCACACCGGCAATGAGGAAAGCCCCAAGCGCGCCTTCCCACCCGTTCCAGAAAAATCCAAGAATCGGAGTGAGGATGAAACTGACTGCGACCGCGATGTGCTGGACGTAGCGATCCTGCCACATCACGAGCCGATCCTTCTTGAGATCCGGGACGTTGTCGAAGGGTTCCGTCGGATTCAGTTTGAACAGAAGCCAACCCACATGGGCGAAGAAAAAGCCTTTGGAAATACAGTAAGGATCGTCGTCGTGGTCGACGTGCTTGTGATGCCGGCGATGTTCACTCGACCACATCAGGACAGAATTTTCAAAAGCGGCCGCGCCGAAAATTAAGGTGAACAGCCGCACCGGCCACTTCGCTTGAAAGGTGATATGCGAGAAAAGGCGGTGGTAACCCAGGCTGATACTAAAACCGCACGCGAAAAACATGACGAGGAAGAGAGCGACCTGGAACCAGTCCAACCCATAGAACCAAAGATAAACGGGAACGGCGGTGAGCGTAAGGAACAGCGTCCCGCAGAGGAACGAACTGGTTATCCAGTTGATCCGGTCAAACGGCAGACGCCGAAAGATCAAGCGCTGCGGCTTCGCGGTTGATTTGTCTTCCGAGATAAAATCAGAATGAGTTATTGAGTTGTCTAAAGTTGTGTGATTCACGATTGTGCGCTTCCCAGAATTAGTTAGTCGATTTCGGGAATGCTTCAGTCAACTGCGTCCAGTTTATCTGGCGCGGACTGAGCGTCTCCTGCCGGGGGTCGCACATCATAGGTGTTCCGACCCAGCTTGTCAAAATTCGGAAGGACGAAATACGGCTAGCAGATCCGCGGAAGTTGCTCGCCCGAAAGCATGTCCACGACGCGGGTGCCGCCGACGCGTGTTTTCATCATGACAAAGCCGGGATGATCGCTCGTGACTTCTCCTATGACCGCAGCCTGCTCGCCCAGCGGATGGGATTTCATCGCGCCCAGGACAAGATCGACATCTTGCGCGGCGACGATGGCGAGAAGTTTTCCTTCGTTGGCGACATAGAGCGGATCGAGTCCGAGAATTTCGCAGGCGCCTTTGACTTCTTCGCTGATCGGGATGCTCGCTTCATCGAGAAGCATTCCGATTTTCGCCGACTGCGCGATTTCCGTCAGCGCGCTGGTGATTCCGCCGCGAGTGGGATCGCGCAAGACGTGGATGTCGATCTTAGTGGCGAGCATGGCTTCGACCAGGGAATTGAGCGGAGCGGTGTCGCTGGCGATTTCGGTTTCGAATTCCAGACCTTCGCGCACCGACATGATGGCCATGCCGTGCACCGCCATCGCGCCGCTCATGATAATTTTGTCGCCGGCCTGGGCGCGGCTCGGGCGGATATTGATGCCGTCGGGGATAACGCCGATGCCCGAAGTGTTAATGAAAATTTTATCTGCCTTGCCGCGATCCACCACTTTCGTGTCGCCGGTAACGAGCTTCACGCCGGCCGCGTCCGCGGCTTCGCGCATTGATTGCACGACGCGCCAGAACTCTTCCATTGGAGTGCCTTCTTCGAGAATAAAGGCAACCGAGAGATAGAGCGGACGCGCACCGCACATTGCGAGATCGTTGACCGTTCCGTGGACGGCGAGCTTCCCGATATCGCCGCCGGGAAAAAAGATCGGATTCACCACGTAGGAGTCGGTGCTGAATGCGACGCGCTGGCCGCCGATCGAAAAAATCGCGCCGTCGTGCAACGGCTCGAGCAGTTCGTTTCGGAATTGCGGCAGCACCATTTTCTCCATGAGCTGATGGCTCAATTTCCCGCCGCTGCCGTGAGCGAGGACGATCTCGCTGTAATTTGTGATCGGTATCGGGCAGACGGCACCGAGCAAACCAGCCGCCGCGTCAGATGACATCTTCCGCTCCGGCTGCGATGTGGATCAAGTCCCACAGAACATGCACAAGTGTCGCGTGCACTTCCTGGATGCGATGAATGCTGAATGACGGCACGATGAACGAGTAATCCGCCAACTCAGGAAACCGTCCGCCATCTTTGCCTGACCAGGCGATCGTGAGCATATCGCGCCGGCGCGCTTCTTCGAGCGCATAAATCAGGTTGGGCGACTTACCACTCGTGCTCACGGCCAGAACCATGTCTCCGGGTTGACCGAGCAAACGCAATTGATCGACAAACACGTGCGAGAAATCGGCGTCGTTGCCGATCGCGGTCATCGTCGCGATATCGGTCATGAGCGAGATCGCAGGAAAGGCGGCACGTTTCTCGATAATTGGATGGGTGAACTCGACCGCGAAATGCAAAGCGTCACAGAGGCTACCGCCGTTTCCCATAGTCAGCAGTTTGTTGCCGCGCGCGAATCGCGTGGCCATCTCCCGGCTCAACATGTCGATCTTATCGGCGTATTCAGTGAAGAATTTCTCCTTCATCTCAACGCTCTCGCCCGCTTTTCGGAGAATCTTATCGCGAAAACTCTCGGCCGACTTTTCTTGAACTGCGGGGGCGATCAAGCGGGGGCGACCTCCGCGGACGGTTTTTTGATTTCGAGATGGCGTCCGTAAGCGTAATACGCGGCGCAGGCGCCTTCCGCGGAAACCATCGTGGCTCCGAGCGGCGTTTCCGGCGTGCATTCTTTTCCGAAACAAGCGCAATCGTGTGGCTTTTTCACGCCGCGCAAAACGAGACCGCTGATGCAATTGGCAGGTTCCTGGGTGTCGATCTCCTTCACATCGAAAATCCGTTCGGCATCGTGCTCGCGAAATTCATAGCGCAACTTGTAACCACTTTTCGGAATCGAACCGACACCGCGCCATTTCCGATCGCAAACTTCGAAGACGCTGTTCACCAAATCTTGCGCGACCCGATTGCCATCGCGATTTACGACGCGCGGATATTGATTCTCCACCGTGTGGGTGCCCGCTTCGAGCTGGCGCACCGTCATCAGCGTGCCCTGCAAGATGTCGATCGGCTCAAACCCTGTAATGACGATCGGGACACGGAATCGTTCGGCGAGCGGCTCGTATTCGCGATAACCCATTACGGTGCAGACATGGCCGGGCCCAAGAAATCCCTGCACGCGATTGAGCGGTGATTGCAAAATGGAAGCGATCGATGGCGGGACGAGGACGTGTGAAACGAGGACGGAGAAATTCTTTACGCCTTGTTTCTTCGCTTGAAAAACGGACATGGCGTTGCTCGGCGCGGTCGTCTCAAATCCAATCGCGAAAAAGACAACCTTCTTGTCCGGATTAGCCCGCGCGATCTTTAGACAATCGATCGGCGAATAGACGATACGAATATCGGCGCCGCGGGATTTGAGCACGAGCAGATCGCACTCGGAGCCCGGGACGCGCAGCATGTCGCCGAAAGAACAAAAGATGACGTCCGGTCGCCGCGCGATCGCATGCGCCTTGTCGATCATCTCCAATGAGGTGACGCAAACGGGACAACCTGGTCCGTGCACCAGCTCCACATTGCTCGGAAGCAAGCGGTCGATTCCATACTTCACGATGCTGTGCGTCTGGCCCCCGCAGACTTCCATGAGCACCCAAGGGCGCGTAACGGTGCGGTGAATCTCAGCGACGATTTTGTTGGCGACTTCTTCGCTGCGATATTCGTCGAGATATTTCATCGCTCGTTAGGCACGGGAGGGATTGTGGCGAGTGGCGTCTCCGAGAATGGATCCGCATCGGGATCGTCCACGTCCGGAACATCGAGCTCGCCTAATTGCTGCAGCTCCTCGAGCGCCTTGTAGGTTCGGGCCGCTTCTTCTTCATCGACTTTGCTCAACGCGAAACCGACGTGCACCAGCACATAATCGCCGAGCACAACCTCGGGCGTGTACTCCAGACAAACCTGTTTGACGATCCCGCCAAAGTTCGCTTTGCCCATGCGGACGCCCTGCCCGTCGACAGCGATCTCCACCAGTTTACCGGGAATTGCCAAGCACATGTTTATTCTCCGCGGCGCCGGCTGGTCGCACCTTGCTGATCCCAACTCCGTCGCACAACAAGACTGTATCACCCGGCTTCGCATCCGTCAGTAAATCTAGCGGAACTTTTTTAATCGCTCCGCCGGCCTTGATTCGGCCCATCCGCATCCCCTCTTCCACGAAGACATGGATGAGCTCGGCGTAGATAAGATTCACTGGGATATGACAGCTTGGGGATCGTCGAACAAGGTGGCGGCAAAGACCTGGCCGAGCGATATCCCGCCATCGTTTGGGGGAATCCGTTGATGCCAGTAGGGATGGAGTCCCTCGGCCCAGAGGCGATCGATGGTGCGTTCGGCGAGATAGCGATTTTGGAAACAGCCGCCGCTTAAAACGACTTTGGGTTCGCCGATTTTTCGAGCGACCGCGATGATCGTCTCCGTGAGCATATTGTGAAACTTCGCGGCCATGATGGAGCGTGACTGCTGTTCGCGCAGATCATCGATAATTTCCAAAACCGCGGGCTGCCAGTCGAGCACGAGGGGCGATTTATCTCGCAGCGAGAAGGAATATCGATCTTCGATTCCAGATTGAAGAGCGAACTCCAATTCCATCGCGGCCTGGCCTTCGAAGCTGGCACGCGACCGCAGACCGATAAGACCTGCGACGGCGTCGAACAGTCGGCCCGCACTGGAAGTCAGCGGCGCATTGATGCGCTTCTCAAGCATCTGACGAATCAATGACAGTTCTCCGGGGTCGAAGGCGGTGAGCAGATCGCCTCGTTCCCAAAGTTGCTCGCCGAAGATTTCGTAAAGCAGACCGAGCGCGCCGCGACGTGGTTCTTTGACGGCAGCCTCGCCACCGGGCAATCGGAAATGTCGTAAGTGCGCAACGCGTTTGAATCCATTCGCGCCGATTGAGAGAAATTCTCCGCCCCAGATTGTGCCGTCACCGCCGTAGCCTGTTCCATCCCAGGAGACGCCGAGGAGCGGCGGAGTCAGTTCGTTTTCCGCCATGCACGCGGCGATGTGGGCCCAGTGATGTTGGATGGCGCGGATTGGAACCGAAAATTGCGCCGCATGTTTGGTCGAAAGGTAATCGGGATGCATGTCGCAGGCGACGATGTCGATCTTAGCGTCGTAGAGCCGCGGCAAATCCGCCGCCGATCGCTTGAAAGCAGTGTAAGCCTGCTCGGTTTCGAGATCGCCAATGTGCTGACTCACAAAAACGTCGGCGCCAAGAGAAAGCGCGACGGTGTTTTTCAAATGGGCGCCGAGCGCGAGAATTGTAGGACGTTTCTGTGAAACGCCAGCTTCGGGCGGCGTCTGGCACAGACGCCCTACAAGAATCGGGAGCGGGGCGTAGCCACGCGCACGTCGCAGGACCAGTTCGCGGCCAGACATGATGCGCGCGATGGAATCATCAACGTGACGCACGATCGGGCGGTCGTGCACGAGGAAAAAGTCGGCAATGCCATGCAACCGCGCAACCGCATCGCGTTCGTCGATACAAATCGGCTCGTCGCTCAAATTTCCACTCGTGGCGACGACAGCAGTTCCTAACGACTGCAGCAGCAAATGATGCAGCGGAGTGAAAGGCAGCATTATGCCAAGGTTTGGATTTCCCGGCGCGACTGAAGAAGAGATTGCGGATTGCGAATTGCGGAGCGCGGAAAGCAAAACAATCGGCGACCCGGGTGAGAGGAGGAGTCGCTCTTCCAGCTCAGAGACTTCGCAATCCATCCGTACCGCCTCGAACGATGGATACATGACAGCGAACGGTTTTTCTTCGCGGTGCTTCCGTTCCCGCAAGCGCCGAACCGCGACGTCGTTGTCTGCATCGACGAGCAGTTGAAAACCGCCGAGTCCTTTCAGAGCGAGAATCTTTCCTGATCGGATAAAATCGACAGCTTGTTCCAATGCCGTGTCTCGCTCGGAAAGAGTTTCCCCCGCCCCATTCCACAACTGAAGTTGCGGGCCGCACTGCGGACATGCATTCGGCTGCGCGTGAAAGCGGCGATCGAGGGGATCGTGATATTCGCGCTCGCACTCGCCGCACATGGCGAAGATTTTCATCGATGTGTTCGCGCGGTCGTAAGGCAACGCTTCGACGATCGAAAACCGCGGGCCGCAGTTCGTACAATTGGTGAACGGATAACGAAACCGCCGGTTCGTTGGATCGACAATCTCGCGCAGACAATCGGCACAGGTCGCGATGTCGGGCAGAATGAACGCGCTCTTCTCACCACCTTCTTCGCTTGGGCGAATCTCGAACCCGCGATAATTAAGCGGATCGAGGTAGGAAGATTCGAGACTTTGAAGCACCGCCTGCGGCGGCTTTTCTTTTTCCAGACGAAACAGAAACTGCTGCAGCAAATCGCGGCTGCCTTCGACTTCGATGAAGACGCCTTGAGCGGAGTTTAAAACCCAGCCATCAAGTTGAAGCTCCGTGGCGAGACGGTAAACAAATGGTCGGAAGCCGACTCCCTGCACCGCGCCGCGCACGACGACTTTGGCCCGCTCGCGATTCATGGCGAGGCCAGAACGATCAATGAGTGAAGAGACCGTTTACGAATCCGATTTGATAGGCGAGGAACAGTCCGAATCCCAGGCTCAGCACACCGGCGGCGGTCGCGAGATGGTGACGGAAGAATTTGAATCGCGCGGTGTAGGTGACGGGAATTGCGATCGTCGTTGTCATCAACATCATACCGGCAACGGTGCCAAGACCGAAAACAAGGAGGTAGGCCCACGCCCAAATTGGTCGCTGGATAATTGGCAAGACGAGAAGCGCTACCGCGGCCGAACCAGCGAGCCCGTGCACGACGCCGATGATCAGCGGCCGAACCGCCCCGTACCACTTTACGCGGCGGAAAATTTGATCCAGACGGGCATCCGGTTCCCATTCGTTTTCATTGCCACCGAAAGACCGTATGGCGGAGCGGACATTTAAAGCGCCAAGCAGGATGAGCATTAGGGCCACGCAAAACTCCAGGCCCAAGCCGAGGCGCTCCGGGATAACAATACCGAAAAAGATAATCGCGCCGCCGACAACCAGCAGCGTGAGGCTGTGACCGATTCCCCAGAAAATTCCAGTGAGCGCGGCGCTTCCCAGGCTGCGTTGCCGGCTAACAATGGTGGTCACTGCGACCACGTGATCGCAGTCGGTGGCGTGTCGCATCCCCAGGAAGAAACCGAGGAGGAGTATGGAAAGAAGCGTCATCATGCTTTTGATCGGGTCATGAAGCGAAGGCCGTGTTCTCGGTAACGCGGAGCGATTTAATCGCGCATTCGTTACCGTCGGTCGCTTCCGCCGCTTTGCCGCAGGACGGGCATTCTAATGTCGCGACGGGAATGCCCGAGAGCGCGCCGTCCCAATATTTCGGCCGGCCGCGATACGAGCAATGCGGGCAGATCACCATTGCTTCAATCCTTTCGATCTCCAATGTCGATCTTGCCAGCGGAGTTTCAGCCGTGATGGCTTCGTAGCAGAAACGAAATTGCTCCTCCTCGATGTGACTAAGTTCGCCGATGGCAAGTCGCACCTCGACAATTTGCTTTTCCGGATTGTCCTCGGTGAATTGCAAAAGCTTTTCGAGCAGCCCTGATGCAATCGAAAGCTCGTGCATCTGTTTGCCGCTTTAAATTGCGAGCAACGCTTTCTCGAACTCGTCTAGACCGGCGCCCGTCTTGGTGCTGGTTGGAACTACCTTGATGTCGGGTTTGAGCTTGTGCACGTCGTTGACCAGTTCGTCGACGCTCACTTCCATCGCCTGGGCGAGGTCGATCTTGTTGATCACGACGATCTCGGCGCCGAGAAACATGTGCGGATGTTTTCTTACCATCCAGGGACCCTCTGTCACGCTGACGACGACGACGCGCGCTTTTGAGCCGAGTGGAAATTCCGCCGGGCAAATCAGATTACCGATGTTCTCGATGAAGATGAGCTTCAGATTCTCGAGCTCGATTCGCTTCAAACCCTTCCCGACAAGGTTGGCATCGAGATGGCAGCCATTGATGGTCGCGATTTGCACAACCGGAACATTTTGCGCGGAGATCGCATCGGCATCGCTGCTGGTGGTTGCGTCGCCATTGAATACGGCGACGCCTAACCGGTCCTTCAAACGCTCGACCATTTTCGTGATCAAGGTTGTTTTGCCGGACCCGATCGCGCCCATGAAATCGACCGCGGTGATCCCATGTCGATCTAACAAAGCGCGATTTTCGACCGCAAGTTTCGCGTTCGCTTCGAGCAAACTATGCTCCAGCTCGATGTCGTAGATTTCGTCTGGCGATGCTTCCAGCATCACCTGCTCCGCACCTTCGTTAGCCACGGTTAATGGGCCAGGCCGGCAAACGCGGTCGGCGTGTGCTGCTGCTTTACGACTTTGCCTTTGCCGAGATACATGTGCACGCCGCAGGGCAAACACGGGTCGAAGCTGCGCACGGTGCGCATGATATCGATGCCTTTGAAGTTCTCGGGACCGTTCTCTTCGAAAAGCGGGCAACCTTGCACCGCATCTTCGTAAGGACCGGGCGTTCCGTAGACGTCGCGCGGATTCGCATTCCACGGTGTCGGTGGATACGGATGGTAATTCGCGATCTTGCCATCGCGGATAACCATGTGATGTGAGAGAACGCCGCGGACGGCTTCGTGGAATCCACAACCGATCGCTTCGTCCGGAACTTTGAATGGAGTGAAGGTCGCGGTGCGGCCGGCCCAAACTTCTTTCATCGCCTGCTCGAGGAAATAAAGCGCGCAGCCCGCCGCGTAGGCTTGGAAATAAGTGCGGGCGCGATCGCGCTCGATCGTGTTGGCCCACTTCGGCACTTTCCACTCGAATTCCGCTTCCGGCTTCAGTCCCGTCTTGGGCAGCCGGATTTTCACGCTGTGACCGGTGGCTTGGACGTAACCGATATCGACCATATTGGCCAGCGCGGTGGTCCAAAGACGCGCGAGCGGACCGCCGCCCGTATCCAAAGCGAGATGATCGCCGGTGCGTTTATCCAGCCAACGTGGCGACATGACCCAGGTATAGTTGCCGGCGAAGTCGCGTTTTTGCGGTTTCGGAATTGTTCTCTGATTCCACGGATGGCGGATGTCGATCTTGTTACCGAGCGGATCTTCTTTGACGAAATACTCGCCGTTGCCCTGCTCATCGGCCCAGTCCTCATAATAAGAAGAGCCGAGCAGGATGCGGATTTGCGTGTTGATATCGACCAGGTTGGTCGTGACTAACTGTCCATCAACGACGACGCCTGGCGTGACGTACATAGCCTTTCCCCAGCGATCCATGTTCTTGTAGTCGTAATCGCAAACGTCCGGATCCTGGAACGAACCCCAGCAGCCAAGCAGGATGCGGCGGTTGCCGACTTCTTCGTAACCCGGGAGAGCCTCGTAGAAGAAATCGAAGAGATCGTCGTGCAACGGCACGCAGCGCTTCATGAAATCCACGTAACGCATCAGGCGCACCTGATAGTCAGTGAAGAGCTGGATCGACGGCACTGTGCCGACGCCGCCCGGGTACAAGGTGGACGGATGGACGTGGCGCCCTTCCATCAGGCAGAACATCTCGCGGGTATAACGACTGACCTGCAACGTCTCGCGATAAAACTCGCCCTCGAATGGATTGAGCGCGTGCATGATGTCCGCGATCGTTCGATAACCGTGATCGTTCGAATGCGGCGCGAGTGTTTGCTGCGCCTTCGCCCACACACTTGGGTTGGTCTCCTTCACCATCATTTCGCAGAAGTCGACGCCGACGAGATTGTCCTGGAAAATGTTGTGATCGAACATGTACTCAGCGGCTTCGCCGAGATTGACGATCATTTCAGCGAGCGGCGGCGGCTTGATTCCGTAGGCCATGTTCTGCGCGTAGATCGAGCAGGTGGCGTGATTGTCACCGCAGATTCCGCAGATACGACTAGTGATGAAATGCGCATCCCGCGGATCTTTGTTGCGCATAAAGATCGAGTAGCCGCGGAAGATGGACGAAGTGCTGTAACACTCGACCACCTTTTTGGCGTCGAAATCGATCTTGGTGTAAATCCCGAGGCTGCCGACGATGCGTGTGATCGGATCCCACGACATCTCGACGAGGTTACTCGACGGGGCGGAGGTTCCTCTGGCGGGTGAAGTTAAAGTATCAGGCATATATGTTCCTCCGAGGTTAGTTGCGGCTGCTGTGCGCGTAATGCTTCGCTTTATAACCCGTGGTTAACTCCGCGCGCGGGTGTCTCCATTTTGGTTCTTTGTTTACAGTCGTGTTCGTGATCGCGCGGAGCTTGCGGAGCACGCCGCCCCACATCCCGACGACCTTGGTCGAGAGGGCTGAGCCGGGAGGCGCATCCATGAAAGGCATGAACTTGTCGGGGAATCCCGGCATGGTGCAGCCGATGCAAATGCCGCCGACGTTCGGACAACCACCGATGCCCGCCATCCAGCCGCGCTTGGTGACGTTGCAGTTCACGACCGGTCCCCAGCATCCGATTTTCACGAGACATTTTGGCGAGCCATACTCTTTCGCGAAATCGCCTTGTTCATAATAACCGGCACGATCGCAGCCTTCGTGCACCGTCTTGCCGAAGAGCCAGGTCGGTCGCAGTTGGTCGTCGAGTGGAATGAGCGGAGCGAGACCAGCAACCTGGTACAATAAATAGAGCAACGTCTCCATCATGTTATCCGGCTGCACCGGACAACCCGGAACGTTCACAATCGGGAGGCCGGCTTTCGATCGCCAATCCCAGCCGAGATAATCAGCCAGTCCCATTGCGCCCGTCGGGTTGCCTTCCATGGCGTGAATGCCGCCATAAGTCGCGCAGGTTCCGCAAGCCACGATGCCCAAGCATTTCGGTGCGAGGCGATCGATCCACTCGTTAGTCGTGATCGGCTGGCCGGTATCGGGATCCGTGCCCATCGCCGCCCAGTAACCCTCGTTCTTAATCTTCTCGTTAGGCACGGAGCCTTCCATCACGAGCACAAACGGATCGAGCTTGCCCGCGGCAGCATCGAACCACCACTTCATGAAATCGTCACCGGTCTCATAAGCGATGACCGGATTGTGAACGATCACCTTCGGCAACCCAGGGATATTGCCCATGACGAGATCTTCGATGCTCGGCTGGGTCGCGGCAGTGATCGAAACCGAATCACCATCGCAAGAGAGACCAGTCGTCATCCATATGACGTGGATTTCCTTCACGGCCGACGGGCGATCCATAACGATCTCCGGGGTTTTCATTCTGTAATCCATAACCATAGACGTGGACTCCTCTCTCTTGCGGCCTAAGAACCTTCTTTCGCCTCTAGGCTACAATCATTGTTATTTTTTCTACATACCAAACTGAAAGTTAAGATTCGTAATTTGTTCTGCCCCTAGCGGGTCTTACATGCTGCGCATGCGGAAATAGCGCCGCAATTCGGGAATCATCATAATAAAGATGATGAGAATAATGAGAGCCACGACACCGAGCACGATTTGCCACCATTCAAAGTTCATAATTTGTGACCCTCCCTTTATTGTTACGTAACTGGATTTGTCTCTGCGCCTATTTTTTCCGCGAGAAGATCGCGCACCAGCGATTCGATCATCTCCAAAGCTTGCGGGATAGCTGCCTGAACCGTCTCGCTTAACCCCATCGCGCCATCTTCCGATTCAAGAACGGCTGGTTCGCATCCCACGAGATATAGTCGTCCGGGTTGACCACCCAAGGAGCGGATTAGCTGTAAAACCCGGACAGGATTCATGCTGTGAGCATTTAGGACCTCGCCAGAAATGTTGTCCAGAAAATTTTGATCGGGCTCAATGAGGTAGAGCGTTCCGGGAGGTTTTCCCTGCGGCGTCGCGTCAACGAAAATCGTTACATCGACATCGTCCATCATCGCATAAGCGAGATCGTAGCTGCGGATTCCGAAATCAATCACGCGCACACCTTCGGGAAGTGTGCGCTTCAACAACTGCGCCGCCACTTCGCAACCAAACGCGTCATCACCGAAAAAAATATTTCCGATGCCGGCGACGAGAATGTTTTTCACACACGGGGAAGCAAAATCGCGAGCGGCGCCAAGCTCGACGCTCACGTTATGGGCTCCTGTCTTGGGCGATTCGAGAACGTCGGTGCTCATCGGGCCATGTGTAGTCTTCGCGTCATCCGAATGTCTCTCAGAAATGGATGATCAGATCGGTCGTGACCCTTTGCTCGAACGCGCCTTGGGGCGAAGTCACGGCGTGCTCATAGATCACGCCGAAATCGACATACTTGCAAAGCTTTGAACGGAACCCGACGCCAAACGCCGCCTGGGTGTCGGTGTCCAAAGCGTTACCGCGGGTCCCGAAGTTGATCAGGTCCGCGCCTTCCGTATTCAAGGCCGTGCCAAGAGCACCCAGCGGCCCCTTGTTGCCGGGCGGACTGTCCAACACCGTCCAGCCGTTGAATTCCACCAGCGGGATGAAATACCGGCAGACAAAATAATCCGCATGCAGGCTGTAGTGGAGCGATGTGCTGTTCCGGTCGCCGTCTACCGGGATGCGGACACCGGCATTCCCGATGAGGTGAAATTTGTCGAAACCCTTCTCCGTGGAAAAAGCCAGATCGAAGATGCCCGAGTTGTCGCCTTGGAAAACATCGCGTCCGCCCGTGGGAATCGCGTAGGTCAAAATCGGCGTGAGGAGGAATTGATGCACCGGATCATCGATCAGCGCATACTTTAGCCCCACGTCCAAATCGGAATAACCATCCGCGTCGGTGAATGCCGTCCCGGGGATCGGATTATCCGGGCGGAACGAGATTCCGACATTGTTCGTCGCGATGATGGCGAGTCGCGGCGTGACCGCCCAGCGCAACTGCGCGCCGTAGGCGAAAATATCCGCCCCGCCGAGGTTGAGGCGTGCGCCGTTGTCGAAATGGAGCCCGAAATCATCCCCCACGCGATTGTAAAGAAAGATGAGCCGGGCGCCGGTCTCGATGCGTGGGTCTTCGAAAAAAATCGGATTGGAAACGGGTGAAATGGCAAACTCGCGCCAATCCACCGGCGGGACGGCTTGTTCGATGGGGACAGACTTTCCATCGCTGCTGTAGCTCGACGGCCCGGCTTGGGAGGCTTGCGAAAGTGCGAGAGACGCGATCGCTACGACCAAGAGCACGAACTTTTTTTGGGTTTGCATGTTCATGGTTCGTGATCGTGTCGATTGGGTTTTGGAGACGCAAGAATTATTTCTCGATGGCTGCGCAAAAGATGTGTGATTCATATTTTGTTAGTAGATGTCGCGCTTGTAGCGCTTGTCTGTTTTTAGCTTTTCCATGTAATCGCCCGCGGCCTCGGGGCTCTTGTTGCCTTCCTTCTCGATAATTCGGCGCAAGGTCGCATCGACGTCCTTGGGCCATGCGCTTCGCATGAAAGTCACGGCCGGCAACGCAAAGCATCCCCGGTCGCGCCGATCACTCGGGCGCCCGGAGTGGCTTGCACGACTTGGCGGCCGCGTCCAGGATATCTGGACCTTCCGCCATGTAATCACGGCCCTCGTTCCGCGCCTGGATCATGACTTCTGTCGCCAAGACGTTCCTCCAGTTTGAAGTTTTGAAAGTGGTCGCGGCTTAAGAGGGAGATCTGTGCGGCGCAGTTTGTGATAACCGAAAAATGCTCCAGGCCCTTAACTTTGATCCATGAAAATGAGCAAGCTATTCACCCGGACCCACAGAACGCTCTCGACTCTCCTCGTTGTCGTCGGTGTCACGCTTTCCACCGTAGTCGCGCAGACAGAGCCGCCTCCTCCCGCGGCGAACGCGACCATCTCTCCTGCTCCGACGCTTGAGCAGCGCGTGGCTGGCCTGGAAGCTTACCTGACGAATACTGATCCGGCCGCGACACTTAAGACCGTCAAAGACAAGGATGGCAATCCGGCGATCCCGCCGGGGTTAACCACCGCCGCGATCGGAACGCCTGGTCCCGGCGCGAATGCCTGGCAAATGACTTCCGCTGCCCTTGTTCTCTTCATGACTCTGCCAGGCCTTTTCCTCTTTTACGGAGGTCTGGTGCGCCGGAAGAATGTGCTCTCCGTGATCGGCCAGTGCTACCTGATCGCAGGATTGGTTACGATCCTGTGGTGGGTATGCGGTTACAGCTTTGCGTTCTCACATGGAAGCCCATTCCTCGGCCACCTAAGCTTTGCGTTCTTGAAGGGCGTAACCTCGGCGCCGAACACTGACTACTCCTACTGGGTCTCGCACAACGTCTTTTCGATCTATCAGCTCATGTTCGCGATCATCACGCCGGCCTTGATCATCGGCGCGATCGCCGAACGGATGAAATTTTCCGCGATCCTCGTTTTCATGACTCTATGGATGTTCGTCGTTTACTTCCCTCTCGCGCACATGGTTTGGGGGATTGATGGATTCATGAACGGCGTCTGGAACTCGCACGCCGGCATCAAGGCGATGGACTTTGCCGGCGGCACCGTGGTTCACATGTCTTCCGGTTGGTCGGCGCTCATCCTTTGTCTCTTGCTCGGAAAGCGAATCGGCTTCGGCCGCGAAAACATGGCTCCGCATAGCCTCGTCTTCTGCGCGATCGGGACGGGCATGTTGTGGGTAGGCTGGTATGGATTCAACGCTGGTTCCGCGCTGGGCGCCGATGAAATTGCGGCCAACGCGTTCACGACAACAACCCTCGCGACTGCCGTCGCTTCCTTTGTCTGGCCGATGACGGAATATGTCCTGCGAGGGAAACCGAGCATCCTTGGATTCTGCTCCGGCGCAGTCGCGGGCCTGGTCGTGATCACACCGGCCTGCGGTTTCGTGAATTCTACCGGCGCAGTCATCATCGGCGTTTTTGCGGCGCTGATTCCCTTCTTCTTTATCGTGAAGGTGAAGAACTTTTTCGGTTACGACGACGCGCTCGACACCTTCGGGGTGCACGCGGTGGGTGGAACGCTCGGCGCGCTCCTAACCGGATTCCTGGCTGATCCGACGGTGAACGGCAATATCGCGAAAGGCACAAACGCAGCGAGCGCGAACGGCCTCGCGGATCTGGTAGCGAACGGCACGGCGTGGCTCGAGCAACTGAAAGCCATCGGACTCACCCTGACCCTGGCCGTGGTGGGCACGTTTGTTATCGGCAGCCTGGTCAAGCTCACGATCGGTTTGCGTGCGGCACCTGAACTGGAAGCCGGCGGCCTCGATGTGAATGAGCACGGCGAAGAAGGCTACATACTGGAAGCCTGAATCCGGCAGACAACGCGATGAAAAAAATCGAAGCCATCATCAAGCCGTTCAAGCTGGAGGACGTTAAAGAAGCGCTCGCCTTGCTGGGAATCGAAGGGATGACGGTGAGCGAAGTGAGAGGTTTCGGCCGGCAAAAAGGTCACACGGAAATTTACCGTGTCAGTGAATACACCGTCGATTTTCTGCCGAAAATTAAAATCGAGATCGTCGTCGCCGACTCTCTGAGCGAGCGCGCGTGCGAAGCGGTCGTGCAGGCGGCGAAGACCGGCAAGATCGGCGACAGAAAAGTCTTCATCTCGCCGGTGGAACAAGCGATCCGAATCCGGACGGAAGAAACAGACGAGGCCGCAATCTAAGGGGCAGGAACTCCCGCGCCCTGCGGAAACATCTCAGCCGCGAGCGCGGCAAATTGCTCGAAGGTGAGCGACTGCGGTCCGTCGGAAAGCGCGTGCTCCGGGTCGGGATGAATTTCGATCATGACGCCGTGTGCGCCCACCGCGCGCGCGGCCCGCGCAAGCGGCGCGACCCATTCGCGGCGACCCGCGGCGTGGCAGGGATCGACGATCACCGGCAGATGAGTGCGTTCGCGCAGCACCGGCACGGCGGAAAGATCGAGCGTGTTGCGCGTGGCCGTTTCGAAGGTGCGAATGCCGCGCTCACACAGGATGACGCGCGGGTTGCCTTCGGCCATCACGTATTCGGCCGCGGCGAGCCATTCATCGATCGACGCCATTAAGCCGCGTTTCAAGAGAACGGGAAGCCGCGATCGCCCGACCGCTTTCAAGAGCGCGAAATTTTGCATATTCCGCGCGCCAATCTGCAGCACGTGGGCCTCGCGCGCGACTGCGTCGACATCCGCCGGATGCAACACTTCCGTGACGATGTGCAACCCATAGGCCTGCGCCGCTTCCTGCAGCAGGGTCAAGCCTTCGAAGCCCAGGCCTTGGAAATCATAAGTCGAAGTGCGCGGCTTGAAGCACCCGCCGCGCAGCAATCCGCCGCCGCCATCGCGCACCGCGCGCGCACACGCGGTGATCTGCTCGCGCGACTCGACCGAGCACGGGCCGGCAATCATCGCGAACGGCGCGTCGCCGCCGAGGCGCACACTCCCGATTTCCACGATCGTGTCCGCCGCGCGATGGGTGCGCGAGGCGAGTCGGTAGGCGGATTCGTTCTTCGCTGGCGACGGTACCTCCGGAATCTCCGCGGCTGGAACTGGCGTTGCGCTTTTCGTTTGCGGCGCGGTCGCTACTTCCTTCTTCGGGGCAATCGGAGCAGAGCCGCTTCGTGGATAGCTGCCGAGAATGCGCACGGCCTGCGCGTGCTTGGCTACTTCGCGCAGGGCCAGCTCGACCTGCGGCTCGTGCAATCCGCCCTCGTGATCGAGATAAAAAAGATATTGCCACGGCCGCTCCGAATTCGGTCGCGACTCGAGTTTCGTCAGGTTCACGCCGTGCTGCGCGAGCGCATCCAGGCAGCGGGCGAGCGCGCCTTGCTCGTGCGCAGTGGTCAATAAAAGCGATGTCTTATGCGGAAGACGGTGATCCGCGGACTGCGCTTCGCGCGCCACCGCCACGAACCGCGTGTAATTCTCTTTTTGGTTGGCGACGTTGCGCTTGATCACCTGCAAGCCATAGCGCGCGGCCGCCTCTTCGCTCGCGATCGCGCCGCGGGAAAGATCGCCC